>NVTY02000035.1 GCA_002401765.2 Thiotrichaceae bacterium | reverse complement strand
ATGAAAAGTCGGAGTATTTGATGGCCAGTTCGATATGCCGCTTGATCTTTGGGACATCTTCCAGACTATCACGCTCCAGCAATACTCGAGATATGTTTGTATGAATGACAGCCGAATGAGGACTTAGCCGGGCAGCTTCGCCATATAGAGCAAGAGAAAACGAGTCATCGCTCTCCACGTCTCGGACTAGGGTGGCTAAGCTATTCCAGACATGGCCATCCGTAATTCCAGGCGCGAATGCAGATTGAAGGAGGTCACTATTTTCTTCACGGAAAGCCTTTCTAGCCGTAGCAATTACTTCTTTCCAATCAAGTTCTCCGTTCGGCATTAACTCTCCTAGAAAATATGCGCCGGTATCAAGTTCGCCTAAGAAAAAGCGAATCCTCGCGATTGGTAACAAGTGTTAACAACAATGCAAAACTGAGCCACCTCAACACTTGAAAAGTGAGCCACTTAACGCACACTGATGCTTTTTAGAAATAGAGGGCATCATGATTTCAAACGAGGAACTCATGACAATCAAGATACTCAAGCAACAAGGTTACTCTCAGCGTGCCATTGCGAGGCAATTGGGACTTTCACGTAATACGGTTAAAAAGCATATCCTATGCAAGGAAGAGACACCGACATATGCGACTCGACCGACCAAGCCGCATAAACTTGATCCATACAAAGACTATCTCAAACAACGCATCGCTTCAGCCACCCCAGTTCATCTCTCAGCCGTGGTCTTAATGCGAGAAATTAAAGCCAAAGGCTATGAGGGTGGCATCACCCGTTTACGCCACTATCTAGTGACGCTGCGTGGAATAAAGGGTGCAGAACCCGTGGTACGTTTTGAGACAGCGCCCGGTAAACAGATGCAAGTCGACTGGGGGCAGATGAGAGGCGGTAAAAAACCATTACACGCCTTTGTCGCGGTACTGGGTTACAGCCGCGCACTCTTTGTTCATATCACCGATAACATGCGCTATGAAACGCTAGAGGCCTGCCATCGCCTAGCCTTTGAGTACTTTCAAGGTATACCTCAGCAGATTGGGTACGACAATATGAAAACGGGGGTGATTGAACGCCATGCGTATGGTGTGGGGCAGCATAAATTTCATCAAGGCTTTTATCCGTTTTCCAAAAGCCAAGGGTTTATGCCGAAGCTTTGTAAGCCTTATCGCCCACAAACGAAAGGCAAGGTGGAGCGCATGGTGCAATATGTGCGCAACAATTTCTATGCCCCTCTATCAACCCAATTATCCGCATCAGGGTTAACGTTAGATATTGATACGGCCAATATTCAGCTCATGCCCTGCTTAAATGACATTGCGAATGTTCGGATGCATAACACGATAAAAGAGCAGCCAATGATACGTTTGATATCAGAGCGGCCTTACTTGCAAGCACTCCCCCTCGTGCAGCCCGCTGCCCCACCTACGGCAGCGATACAAGAAAGAGTGCCGGCTTTACCTGATTACCCCGCTGATGCTCTGCATCATGACCTGAGTTGTTATGATGAAGTGCCCACCATGAGGGCTTCACAATGAACCTGGTGCATGAGCGATTAAATGCANTGGCTGATCCGCTTAAATTACAAGGCATGGCGGTGCATGCGATGGATTTAGCGCAACAAGCAGCCAGGCAGGAGTGGGATTACCTGACCTTCTTTGAAAAGATTCTACAAGCAGAAACCGCTGAGCGTTTTTCGAAAAAACAACAGATGTTCATCCGCATGGCAGGCTTCCCTAGCCTTAAAACATGGGATGACTTTGATTACCAATTGGCATCGGGCGTGCCTAAACCCATGATTCAACAACTGGAGAGCTTAGCCTTCATAGAACGTGCTGAGAATGTGATATTACTCGGCCCATCCGGAGTAGGGAAAACCCATATTGCCAGCGCACTGGGTTACAAAGCAGTTCAAACCGGGATTAAAACACGCTTCACCAGTGCATCAGACCTCATCCTTCAGCTTTCAATCGCTCAACGCCAAGGGAAATNCAAAGCAGTCATGCAGCGCAGTGTGATTGCCCCAAAGCTCTTAATCATTGATGAAATTGGCTACCTTCCTTTTGATGCCAATGATTCAAAGCTCTTGTTTGATGTTGTCGCCAAACGCTATGAAAAGGGCTCCATGATTTTGACCAGTAACCTCCCATTTGGGCAATGGGGGCAGACCTTTGCGAATGACACAGCGCTTACATCGGCGATGCTTGACCGTATATTGCATCACTCACACGTGGTGCAGATTAAAGGGGAAAGTTATCGTTTAAAAGAGAAAAAACAGGCCGGATTAATGGGGGATACCAGCGCCTTAATTAAATAGTACTGGCTCACTTTTCACCTGGTGGAGTGGCTCAGTTTTCAGGTGTTGTTGACACTTGGCGCAGCAATTTGTAACAGTCGCTTATAGCGCTCGGACAATTTGGGCAATGTTGCAATGGTATCTTCTAGGGCGGGCAAAGCTTCATCTGGCACAAATGCCGCTTTGTAACGTTCGTGATTTGGCCCTACGTAATTTGTTTCTTGGTAGCTATTTATGCCCGCTTTTACGGCAGCCACATTAGAGGCTAGATCATAGCCCAGGGCTGAAATCAGGCCCTGAGCGACCACATGCAAATGCTCCACTCTAACTTCTCCTTTAACTGCTCTGTCGAAAACAACCTGTTACATGATACTTAATGCTTAGCTGAATGACTTTCGTTTATCTCCTAGCAGAGAAGTAACCTTACAGCTTCCGTTTGTGTACACGATATCCGGCGACACGATACTTAATTCAATGATATAAGTATTGTGTCCCTTGATTCCTTGATTCTTAGTGGTTATCAGCGCTGTGTTGATCTGGATCACTGGATACGACGCAGAGTTCACATGGCCTACTGGCGACAGTGGCGACGAACCCCGCACCAAAGTAAGAAGTTTGATGAGACTCGGCATCCACGTCAGGTCAGCCGTTGCGTGTGGCATTACTAGCAAAGGCCCATGGCGTAGTGCGAAAGCCCCAGGGATACAGCAGGCGTTATCAAACGTCTACTTAAAANCTCAGGGGCTATACGCGTTACGTGATGGATGGATTTCGCTTCACCACGCTAAATGAAACGCCCTGTGCGGAGCCGCATGCAGGATGTTGTGGGGACTGGGAGTTAGATACCCCCGGTTATCCGATTAGGATTTTTTTATTCATGTGAGATTAAGCCCACCATCAGAAAGAATGATTTCACCTGTTAGGTAACTGCTAGAAACAAGCATTGAAGCCGTATGTGCAATTTCACTTGGTTTTGCACCACGTTTCATTGGTGATTTTTCTTTCCAGAGCTTATGTGCCTCAATCCAGCTTTCTGTCATCGGCGTATCTACAAGCCCCGGAGCAATTGCATTAACCCGGATATCAGGTGATAGGGTCAAGGCCAAAAGTTGCGTTATATGATTAAGAGCGGATTTACTTGCTGCATAAGGAATTGAAGCACCTTTAGGGCGTACACCTGCATGTGAGCTGATATTAATAATGCTAGCTGGGCATTCTTGCGTTGATGCCTTTCTAAGGGCTTGCTCTGCCTCAGCGATTAAAGTCCAAGGAGCAATGACATTTACTTCATAGAGGTCTCGCCATATTTCTGGGGACGCTTCTTTCAATGAGCCATGAGGAATGGAGACATTGATTCCTGCATTGTTAACTAGAACATCTAACCGCCCATATTTAGATAAAGTATCTGACACTAAGCGTTTTGCTTGAACTTGATCAGACAAGTCAGCTTGGATGTATGCTGCATTCGGGCTAGTACTAGCCAGGCTCTCACCTTCGATTACAGATGATCTTGAATGAAAGACAATAGTGAAGCCATCATTAGCAAGCTGTAGTGCAATAGCTTTACCTATTCCTGATGTCGAACCTGTGATCAGAGCAACTCTACCTGCATTTTTTTCTTGATCAGAAATCATTACTTTCTCGGTTTATTTATGAGCCACCGGGTAGGTCAGAGGCCTCGCGGCCCCTTTCCTCCCTCAGAACCGAACAAGCCAGTTTCCTGGCAAACGGCTCAAGCCTTACTAACGCCCGTTACGGACGCACCTGTTCGTGCTGACTCTTAATGTATGCGAACGCTTTCTTACCGGCCTTGTGAAGCATTAAGACGTTCTTGATCCCTTTGTGAGTCTTATCTCCATCAAGGTAGTGAAGATGATGTTTGTCTTCTGCCTGTATAAGTTGCTGGCAATGCGGGCATTTCCCGCCTTGCTGTTTCGATACCTTACCAATATAGTGGCTCGCAGATTTCATCTTAATCAACTTTTCCCTATTTTGGAAATAACCGTGCCATTCTGCATCAAATGGATTGGCTTCTCCCAAAATCTTGATGTGTCGATATGTATGGATGTCATTATTGAGCCGGACGAGGGTTTTGCCTGTCGCTTTATCCCTAAAAGCCCAGTGACTACCTTTAGCGTAACTGAGGTAACGCTTGGCAATCCAAATACCTGACTTCTCAGGGTGACGGCTTTTCCCCCAGCGCATGAGTCGGAACCACACGTAGCTGGTCATTTTTGAGTATGTTTCACCACAGAGGATATGCCTGTGATAATTACCCCATCCCCGCAATACAGGGTTGAGCCTCCCAATCATTTGAGCTTGTGTGAGGTGTCCTGAGGATTTGCAAATAGCTTTGACTTTGCACTTGATCGATTGAATCGATTTCTTACTGGGTTCTATTTGAATTTTCCCCAGCCTTCCATCAACCCGCCGATACTTGCGTATCGATTGACCCAGAAAATCAAAACCTTCACTGATGTGAGTTACCTTCGTTTTTTGCTCGGAGAGCTGCACACCTCGGGCTTTCAAGAAAGCGTTGATCTTGGGGACGATTTCTTCCTCAAGCACTTCTCTTGTTTTAGCGGTGACGATAAAGTCATCCGCATACCTCACAAAGTTGATGCCATTTATACGTTTGTAATAGGGGTAATTACAAATGATAGCTTCCAGGCCATCCAGCACCCAGTTCCCTATAACCGGACTGATGATGCCCCCTTGCGGAACACCTTCAGTGGTTGAGAACCGTTTTCCTCGCTCGATAAAACCGCAGTTTAACCATGCCTTCAACACTTTCTTGTTCATGGGAACGTTTTCGAGTAACCACTTAAAGTTAATGTTGTCGAAAAATCCTTTTATGTCTGCTTCGAGAATCCACTGTGATGAGCCTTTCTGACGCAGAACCTTGAAGATCTGATCAATAGCATCCGCACAGCGGCGTTTCCTCCTAAAACCATACGAGTTAATGTCACCCTGCGTTTCTGCAATGGCTTGCAGTGCAAACATGTGTAATGCCTGCCTTGCTCTATCTTCCATCGTTGGAATGCTGAGTGGCCTCGTTTGGTGTTTGTCTTTCTTCGGAATACGTATTCTTTTCAGCGCTTTTGGTTGGTATCCATTCCAATTAGCAATGGCTTCTACCGCTCGCATCTTCTGGCCTGGTGTTGTCCACACCTCGCCATCAATGCCCGCCGTTTTCTTTCCTTTGTTTTCGGTAACCCGTTTCACCGCTAACGCTCTAGCGGAAAATGATTGGGTTAAAAGGTAGCAGAGACGTTTGACATTGCGCCACTCTCCGTTACGTACAGATTTGACAATCCGATTTTGCAGTGACAACACCACATCATGACAGCGCTTCCAATTGATATTGAGCCATAATTCACTTTGTGGGTACTGGGCCGCCTGTAGTATAAAAACACTACTCATTTTTTTAAACTTGCTCCAGTTGAATGTTTACAAATTCTTCTTTGCCAAGTAACACCTGCGGGGCTTTGCGCCCGCTTAGGAAGTCAGCGCTCCTTTCGGATAGGACAAATATTGAATCCCTATCAATCCCGCTACAGGATTGCTTTCGCTTTTTCCAGCATCTCTTACCTGCACCACCATCCGCTTCCGTTACCATCAGCATACTCACGGACTTAAACATTGCGCTGCCATGAGGGACGTATAGGCTTACCGCATATCGCTAATCTCTACAAACAAGCTGGGTTAGGATGTCTCTGTATACCGAACGATCATTAGAGTGTGTAGGTTTGCCGTTAAAACTGACCTAACCGATCGATATTGCCATTGTTTGGCTCTGGAGCCGAATGGTAGCTCTAGCTCCTCGCTAATCACGATATGTAACCACAAGACTTCAATTAATTTATCCATACCAGCCATTCCTCACGCACATCAAATTGTGCTACTCAACCTGCTATGTTTTACTGAGTGCTTGGAACCCCACCGTTACCAGTGACGCACCCCCAGTGTGAAGACAAATGACACTACATTATGCTTGTTTATTTCCTCCTTTAAAATGACAACAGTAGAGATTACGACTAAACGTCGCAATAACGCTTGAGTTCAGCGGCGATGCGCATTTTGGTTCTTTTGTGCAATAATGGAGCGTAGCGGAATGCACAAAAGAACCAAAATGCGCATTGTCCACTGGAACGATTTGTTAGAAATCATTTGCCACCGAAGATATCGCCTTGTATATTTTTTGGTGCATGGATAACTTCCATAACCTCAGTTACTTCATATGCTACGTGAACAATTTCTCCATCATGACCATATGACATATTTTCCTTAAGATTTGCTTTTATAGAATCACCTGGCTGCAAGTCTTCTTGGCGCCCCTGATAACTATCCAACCAATTTGAATCCGATATTTTTGCTTCTATTTGATGTCCCTGGTAACGAAAAAACCATTTAGACTGCCCTAAAAAATCAGGTTTTTTTATTTTTAAAATTCTTACCCCATTTGTTTCAATCGTTTCAATCGTTTCACTGGTAAGTAAGTTTACAATTATTTCGCTAGAAATATCTAAATGACTATTTATATCTGTTGTTCCTTCTGAGCTTATATATGAAACTTTATCTTCTTCGATTAATGGAACCAGTGAATTAGTTATTGAATTTATATGGGTTAGGAGTCTGTCGGTTGCAATTGGCGCATATGCGGGAAGATGTTTAACATCTGTTTCTTCAGCTAGTGCTAACAACTCGCCTTCTAATTCTTTTATTTCCTCGATACTTTCGATTGTCTTTTTTTCATCAGTCCATTTAAGTATTTTGTATTTCGCTTTTATAAGAAAGTGACCTAATATTTTCTTGAAGCTTCCATCTTTAAGTGCCTCATCAGAACGCTTATCAAGACACCCATCATAAAAATTGACAACATACCCGTCTAATTATAGGAAAAGGTGACGCTATCCTTTTCGCTCTTTTAAATTCACCTTCAAAAAATTCGTGTTGCTCCGCAAAGCCTGGTGCGCAAACAATAGACCATTTGCACGCCCTACATTAATACAACCCCTGAATTCGCTCTGGACTCGAACCCAGTCGTTAACATCCACCAAAAAAAAGAGAAAAGAAAACACTATTCCCTATCAATGGCTTCCTTTGGAAATCATCCTCTCTCACATCACACAGACAAATAATCTGCATGATTTACATCTCAGTAATTGCGCACGGTTCAAACATGCCATAAACGGACATCAATTCATAGGCGATTATTTATATTGCTATAAATGAATGAATACATTACTACCTATATAAAGAAAATAAGATGAGAGTGAACGCTCTTTAGACTGGATCCCGTTTAAAAGCACAACGGGATGACGGGCGGGCGAGGCTGCATGGTATAACAAGTGGCCAGCTTTAAAACCTAAACGATCAACCCAACACCTCCAGCCCTTTGTGATCAACCAGATTCAAAAGCTTAAGTGAAGGGCCATTCGGTTTTTTAGCACCCTGCTCCCACTTCTGAACCGTCGATTTACTGGTATTCAGGTAAAGCGCAAACACAGCCTGGCTCGCTTTGTTCCGCACGCGGATACTTCGAATCTGCTGTGCGCTATAAACGGTAACTGGCGGAAGACAGAGAGCATCGAACTCACGCAGCGTTACCTCGTCCATCACACCTGCTTGGTGAAGGCCTTCTGCCCCTTCGTGGACAGTTTCCAGTATTGATTTATCCATTGTTTTCTACCTCATACTGTACGCCTGATGCACAGGCCTTTGTTAACGCTTGATGGCTATAGGCCGGTAGCTCGCTTGCATAACGCTTCAACGCCTTCAGTTCATCAACCTTAATATTCGCTCGACGGTGTTTAGCAAAACCGTAAATAAAAAATGCTTTATCTTCATGCTTGAAGGCCAACAATGCCCTTAGCCCACCACTTTTCCCTCTACCCTGAATTGCCACCCGTTTTTTGAAAACGCGCCCACCCAAATTTGCATCAATTAAGCCACGCTCGATCTCATCCACCGCTCGGCATAATGCAGTATCGTTTAGCCCTTCCTTGCACGCCCACTGATGGAACAGTTTTGTCTTAAAGATCCGCATCGCTCATCCTTGAGTTGATATGCGCAGCTTACCATCTATATAGCACTAAGTGCCATACATGGAGTTTATCGGCACCTCACCCTGCCGACTTCAAAAGCTCGAAGGTATTCTCATGTACCACCGCCCCCTTAGCCTCTCTCACATCACACAGATAAATAATCTGCACGGTTTAAACAGACATCAATTCATAGCCGATTACTTATATTGCTATAAATAAATACATTACTACATATATAAAGAAAACAAGGTGAGAGTGAACTCTCTTTAGACTGGATTCCGTTTAGGGGCACAACGGAATGACGGAAATTAATCGTTGTTCCTGGATTGACCTGCTCTTTTTCATTGACTCACCTAACAAAACACCCATAATGATCGATATATAGATCATATCAACCCTTAACGGTTGATATATAGATTACCAAGGGGTTAAGGCGTGCCAAAATCAGTGACTCGGACATATTCGCGCTACACCAAAGAGGCCACCAAATTGATGGGCCAGATGATCCGGCTTGGCCGAACGGAGCGCAAGTTCACTGCGCAAGACCTGGCAGATCGTGCCGGGATATCGCGCGGCATGCTCCAGCGCATTGAAAAAGGCGATCCGAAATGCGAGATCGGCGTGGTGTTTGAGCTGGCGGCCCTAGTGGGTATGAAGCTCTTTGATGCAGAGGCCTCGTCACTGGCCAGACATCTCAAACAGGCAGAAGATAAGCTGGCCCTGCTGCCTAAATCTGTGCGCAAACCCACAAAGGCGGTAGATGATGAGTTCTAATCCCTACACTCAAGCCTTTGTCTGGATTTGGCTGCCGGGTCAAACTGAGCCTGTTGTTGCGGGCAAGCTGACCCTTGATGGCCAGCACCTGCTCTTTAACTACGGTAAGCGCTATCTGGAGCGCAACAACGCCATGGCTATATATGAGGCAGAGTTGCCGCTCAAGTCCGGTGCGCAAGGCCTTTTGGCTGGCCTAAACATGCCAAACTGTATCCGCGATGGTGCGCCCGATGCCTGGGGCCGCCGGGTGTTGATTAACCATCTTTTGGGTTTAAAAGGCACTGACACAACCCAACTGGATGAGCTGACTTACCTGCTGGAATCCGGCTCTGATCGCATCGGTGCACTGGATTTCCAGCATTCGGCCACCGAATATGTGCCACGCTCGCCAGTTAATGCAGCGCTCAAAGAACTGCTGGATGCCGCTGCGCTTGTCGAAAAAGGCGTGCTATTAACGCCTGATCTGGAACAAGCCCTCTACCATGGCAGCTCCATCGGTGGCGCGCGCCCTAAGGCACTCATCGAAGATGGGCAGAAGAAGTTTATCGCCAAATTTTCATCCTCTACCGATCTATATAGCGTGGTAAAGGCTGAGTTTATCGCCATGCGGCTGGCCGCGCTGGCAGGGTTAGACGTTGCACCGGTTTCCATGGCACAAGCGGCCAATAAAGATGTTTTACTGATTGAGCGCTTTGATCGCATTCATGTAGCGGACGGCTGGCAACGTAAAGCCATGGTCTCCGCCCTGACATTATTGGCGCTGGATGAAATGATGGCGCGTTATGCCAGCTACGAGGATTTAGCCGAGATTATCCGCCATCGTTTCAGGAATGCTTCCGTGACATTAAAAGAACTATTCTCGCGCCTTGTCTTCAATATCTTATGCGGTAATACAGACGACCATGCCCGTAACCATGCCGCCTTTTGGAATGGAGACATGCTCACCCTCACCCCTGCCTATGATATTTGCCCGCAAGGACGAACCGGCAATGAGGCCACGCAAGCGATGCTGATATGCGGCGATAACCGAATGAGCCAGCTCACCACTTGCCTGGATGCTGCGCAAAATTTTCTGCTTGCCCGCGAAGAGGCCCGTGCGATTATCGGGCATCAGATTGAGGTGATTGAAGCGAACTGGACAAGCGTATGTGACGAGGCAAATTTGAGCGAAACGGATCGCGCTCTATTTTGGAAACGTCAGTTTCTCAATCCGTTTGCCCTTGAGGGATTTCACGAGGCTACAAATAACGCTGCGTAAATACCACTCTTTACGTTGGCGGTTGCGTTTCAACCATCGAAGGCCGCTTAGCAAATTCCTCATACCATGCCGCTGTATTTGCTTGTCCGTTTCGCCATTCTAAATAAGACAATCTAAAATCAAGGTAACCCAAAGCTGCCGCCAATGAGATCTGCGCCATGGTTGTTTCAGCAGGCAATGTAGCAATTTGACGTTCTATCTGTTTAAGCGAATCGACGATACTGCCCTTCCAGCGTTCAACACTTCCTTGCGACCGTTCACTTTCATCACGTCGCCCTTCCATCACAATGTGATAGGACGCATCAACAATGCCATCCGCCAGCGCCTGCCAGGTGTTCACTAACAGTCGTGCATCGTTACTTGAAGGAACAAGCTCACCATTGGTATTTAACGTATCCAGGTATTCACAAATAACCGGGCTGTCATAAACCACTCTGCCATCATCCAACACCAATGTCGGGATCTTACCCAGCGGGTTAAAAATTTTTAGTTCTGCTGCATCTTCGAATGGGTTACACAAAGCAGAGTCGACATTACCCTCCAACCCTTTTTCTAATAGTGTGATCCGTACCTTACGTGAGTAAGGCGATGTGTTTGTATAAAACAGTTTCATCATTGCACTCCTTTTCTTTCTGGAAATGAAATCTCCAGCACAACACAACCAACCTCGGTCTTAAACGGCCCATGGACTTCACCGGGTGGACGACTGGCATAACAACCGGCAGCTAACCATTGGTCAAACGCGGCATCATAAAGGCGACCACTCACGATAAAAACTTCTTCCGGGTAGTCATGGCTTTTTGCACCGAATGCACTGGTATCCGCGCCGGGTTGAAAACGGGTCAGCCGAGTATATTCACCTGTCTCATCGCAGATGCTGAGGGTGATCTCGTCAACTAATCCTGCTAGCCCTTCTATTGGCTGCCATGCATCGTCGTTTTGCGGTAAAAAAGCATTCCAATATGTACGTGTTGATTTAGCCATAAACTCATCTCATTGTTGACAATCGGTTGCGGCTACTTTGATCTTCATCAGGCTTTCACCCGCTTTCCCTTTATAGTGATAGTGAACGCTCACGCCACTCTCAAACAGCGGCTTCATCGAGGCCTCTGCACATGCGCCACGGGTCACAACCGGCGCGATGTTTGATTCCAATATCGCCAGATCAAGCTCTGCTTTTGCGTAATTGACCAATGTGTATTCATAGGTCAACACCTTGTTTTTACCGCTAACGCCATCTAACCTGGTCTCACCATCCAGCGTTAGCGGAGTGTGTTTATTAAGCTGCGCAACGGTCTTTGCCAACAACGCATCAGGTGCTTCCGCTTGTACAGTAAAGGGAATTAACCCTATTAGGATGAATAACGTTCTCATTTTAAAATCCTGTTTTTACAATATTTTAGCCCCATCATAACGCTGTTTTATATAATTCGGGCACTCAGTTTACTGTGGAACACAGCAATTATGTTATTTATATCAGGCGATTAGTTATTTTATAACCCTATAATAACAGGCGTATTTAGGGCCATGTGCTGTGATTATCGAATAGTCTGGTGATTTATACGCTTAACCCCTCGTTTTACCATGTGATTTAATTTCTGAATGGCGTACAATCTAAGCCCAACGGTTTACCTGATAGTGGCCGTCAACAATTTAATTACTTTTTGGAGAAGTAAAAATGAGTGAAACACTGGTAGTAATCTCTAAAATCAAAGGCTACATCAAAGAAAAATCTGATGGCATGAGCACTGCGGGTAACTTCGCGCCAGCGCTTTCAGATCTCATTCGCGCCCGTTGTGATGCTGCTATTGAGAACACTACTAAAGACCGTCGTAAAACGGTGATGGATCGTGATTTCAACAGTGATACCGGTACTCACGATGCATTGATAGTCACCTCTAAGCTTAAGGCTTATATCAAAGAAAAGTCTGACGGCATGAGCACTGCGGGAAATGTTGTGCCAGCACTCTCTGGCATCATTGCCAAACTATGTGATGAAGCGATTGCGAACGCACAGAAAGATCGTCGTAAAACGGTAATGGATCGTGATCTAGCTTCAGATTAAGCCGCGATACAGGAACGATTCATATGCCATCATTTGATGTCGTCTCAGAGGTTGATCTGCATGAGGTCAACAATGCAGTTGCCCAGGCCAATAAAGAAGTCGGTACTCGCTTTGACTTCAAAGGCAGCAACGCGCGCTTTGAGCTAAAGGAAAAAGATTCGGTCATCATGATGCATGCTGAGAGTGCTTTTCAGCTACAGCAGATGACCAGCATCCTGCACCATAAGCTTTCAAAACGTGGTGTTGATTTGGCCTGCCTTAAGGCGGATAACGCGATTACTCAGGGCAAAGAGGTTCATCAGGCACTCAATCTACAACAGGGGCTTGATGCGGTATTCGCCAAGAAGCTGGTAAAACTGACCAAAGAATCCAAGCTTAAAGTGCAGGCTGCGATTCAGGGTGAAAAGGTGCGTATTACCGGCAAGAAACGTGATGACCTGCAACAGGCCATCGCGCTTTTCCGTGAATCTGACCTGGAACTGCCACTGCAGTATGAAAACTTCCGCGATTAATCGTGACAAAAGAGAAGGTGGCCTGCTTCGTTAGCCATTGGCAATGAAGCAACCACCTTTTTCTTTCTGTGTTAACCACAACACAAATCTCCCAGCTAAAAACAAAGATCGAATCTGATATTGCTCAACTGCAGGAAGATATTCCTGGGCTTGAGGCAATGACCCAAGCCATCGCACCCGATAATGCCATCGGTCGCCTAAGCCGAATGGATGCCATCAATACCAGAAGCGCCAATCAAACAGCACTTAATGCAGTAAGGATTCGACTCGCAAAACTCACCCAAACCCTGCCGACAATAGACCATGCCGAATACAATGAGTGCGACGAGTGTCTGGTTGAGATCCCTTTTGCACGTTTGATGCTAGTGCCAGAGAGTGAGTACTGCGTTGCCTGTTCTGAAAAATTATCTGGGTAAAGAAACCTGTTATCCCGCTATTGCAGATAAAAAAATCCCCGCAATGGCGGGGACCTTTTGAACACTCAGTCAAACAAAGTTGACTAGTTGTTGTGATAACCAATAACGCGTTCAACTTCGTTCTTAGAGCCCAGAATAACAGGCACACGTTGGTGAATGTCATTGGGCTTGATTTCCATGATGCGCTCGTAACCCGTGTGAGACACGCCACCCGCTTGCTCTACGATCATAGACATTGGATTTGCTTCGTACATGATGCGCAGTTTGCCTGCTTTAGTCGGGTCTTTTGTATCTTTTGGATACATGAAGATGCCGCCACGAACCAGGATACGATGCACTTCAGCGACCATTGAGGCAACCCAACGCATGTTGAAATTTTCGCCACGTGGGCCTTCCGTACCCTGCATGCACTCGTCAACGTATTTCTTAACAGGTGCTTCCCAGAAACGTTGGTTAGATGAGTTGATTGCAAATTCACGTGTGTCTTCAGGAATCGTCATGTTTGGATGGGTCAGGATAAACTCACCAATGTTGCGATCCAACGTAAAACCATTTACACCGTTACCGGTTGTTAAAACCAGCATGGTAGATGGGCCGTACAGTGCGTAACCGGCACAGATTTGCTCTGTTCCTGGAATTAAGAAATCTTCTTTAGTTGGATTTTCGATACCCTCTGGGCATTTAGTGATTGAGAAGATTGTTCCCACAGAGATGTTGACGTCGATGTTTGAAGATCCATCCAATGGATCGAAAGACATCAAGTATCTGCCTTTAGGATATTGTGCAGGAATGGGGTAGATGTCGTCTTCTTCTTCAGACGCCATGGCTGCCAGGTGGCCGGCCCATTCGTTTGATTTGATGAAAACTTCGTTGGTAATGATGTCGAGTTTCTTCTGAGTTTCACCCTGGATGTTTTCAGATTCAGCTGAACCTGACATGCCATTGATGGCACCTTTTTCTACCAAGTTTGAGATAACTTTACAGGCAGATATAACATCGTTAAGTAGCGATGTGAAATCGCCCGTTGCGCCGGGTATACGACGCTGTTCTTCGATGATGAACTGAGTTACGGATACACCATTGTGCATAACGTTATTCCTTAAATATATGATTAAAACTGAAGGCCAAGAAATTTTTGTGGTGAGGTATTATCCCGGTTTCTGCCCGGAAAATAAAGGGATAGCCTATATTGCCGCCTTTCACTGGCTCACATCTACCGTTATACTACTTT
The DNA here is from genome assembly GCA_002401765.2 of Thiotrichaceae bacterium. Classification (GTDB taxonomy): domain Bacteria; phylum Pseudomonadota; class Gammaproteobacteria; order SZUA-140; family SZUA-140; genus SZUA-76. The sequence goes on along the minus strand of NVTY02000035.1, from coordinate 96,732 downwards.
TTTATGGGCCCGATATTTTCCACTATCGCCTATTAAAAAAATCACATAAATCAATCATATAGGGAAAACAAGCACGTGTTGATCCACCCCAATATTGACCCTGTTGCGCTTGATCTCGGTGCCGTAAAAATTCACTGGTACGGCTTGATGTACCTGGCCGCATTTGCATCGGCATGGTGGCTTGGCTCACTGCGGGCGCGAAAACCAGCCGCGTTATTTACGCCGGAACAGATTAGTGACCTGATTTTCTACGGTGCCATTGGCGTGGTCGCGGGTGGCCGTCTTGGCTATATTCTTTTTTACGACCTCAGTAATCGCCTTGAAGACCCCATTACCATTTTTTATGTGTGGCAAGGTGGGATGTCATTCCATGGCGGGCTACTGGGCGTATTAGTCGCCATGTTACTGTTTGCACGGAAAACCAATACCGCTTTTTTTAAGGTGACTGATTTTATTATGCCACTGGTGCCGCTTGGTCTTTGTGCTGGCCGTATCGGTAACTTCATCAATGGTGAGCTGTGGGGGCGTGTCTCTGATGTTCCATGGGCGATGGCTCCACGCGAAGGCTTGGCTGCACGTCACCCTTCACAACTTTATGAGGCCTTGCTTGAAGGGCTAGTGCTATTTGCCATCTTATGGATCTATTCAAGAAAACCACGCCCAACCATGGCGGTTTCTGGCATGTTCCTGCTGTTTTACGGTCTCTTTCGCTCCTTCGTCGAATTTTTTAGAACACCGGACCAGCATATTGGCTTTCTTGCATTTGAGTGGCTCACGATGGGGCAGTTACTATCGGCACCCATGATCCCCGGTGGTATTGGCCTGCTCGTGTGGGCATATAAAAAATCTGATAAATAAATATACGTAATGGGAATTTAATTTCATACCCTAGGGGGCACACCGTGCAGCAATATTTAGACCTGTTACAACATGTCAAAAAAAATGGTACCGATAAAGATGACCGCACTGGAACCGGTACCAAAAGTGTGTTTGGTTATCAGATGCGCTTTGATCTAAATCAAGGCTTTCCGCTGGTGACCACCAAAAAATGTCACCTGCGCAGTATCATCCATGAACTGCTATGGTTTCTCTCTGGCGACACCAATATCAAATACCTTAAAGATAATGGCGTTAAGATCTGGGACAAATGGGCAGATGAAGAGGGCAACCTTGGCCCTGTCTATGGTTCACAGTGGCGCTCATGGCCAACGCCGAGTGGTGAAAAGATTGACCAAATCTCAAACTTGATTGAACAGATCAAAATCAATCCTGATTCACGTCGGCTAATTGTCTCTGCCTGGAACGTCGCTGAGATTGAAAACATGGCGCTACCACCCTGCCATGCTTTTTTCCAGTTTTATGTTGCCGATGGCAGGCTCTCCTGTCAACTATACCAACGCAGCGCGGATATCTTTCTGGGTGTCCCTTTTAACATTGCATCATACGCGATGTTAACGATGATGATTGCGCAGGTAACAGGATTAAAAGTAGGTGAGTTTATCCACACACTGGGGGACGCCCATATCTATTCGAACCATTTCGAGCAGGCTGATCTACAGTTAACGAGAACACCTTTTCCTTTGCCAACAATGATCATTAACCCTGAAATAGCGTCTATTTTTGATTTTACATTTGAAGATTTTGAACTTTCAGGCTATGAATCACACCCTCATATAAAAGCACCTATTGCGGTTTAATCGATATGATTTCATTGATTGCAGCAATGGCATCCAATCGTGTAATCGGTATCAACAATACATTACCGTGGCACCTACCCGCTGATTTCAAACACTTTAAAGCGGTCACGATGGGCAAGCCTATCTTAATGGGGCGAAAGACCTATGAATCAATCGGCCGCCCACTACCGGGTAGAAAGAATATTATTATCACTAATAACCGTTCATATTCTGCTGATGGTTGTATTGTTGTAAACAGCATTGATGAAGCACTGGCTCAAACAGAAGACGATGCCGAAGTGATGGTGATCGGTGGTGCCTCTTTTTATCAACAGGCATTGCCCATTGCTCAGCGTATCTATCTCACCATCATCCATCATGAATTTGAAGGGAATGCCCATTTTATTGCGTTGGATAACACAATCTGGAAAGAGATAGATCGTTTAGATTGTGAACCCGATGAAAAAAATACCTACCCGTATAGCTTCCTCACACTAGAACGTCAGCCATAAAAAAGGAGACCCATAGGTCTCCTTTTTACATCAGCTGGTTTTAGATGAATAATCAGTGTACGCGATTCTCACCCTTATTTTTCTCTGCAGCCGCATCAGCCACTAGCTCTTCTGGAACGGCCTCTTCAGTCTTTGTGTTAACCGCTGCCTTTTCTTCTGCGGCGGCAACCGTGCCCACATCGACTTTTATCTGCTCAACTTCCGTTTCAGTCGTTGCTGCTTCTATTGTTGTTGTATCAGCATTGTCCGCTGTTTTTTCATCGGCTGCTTCAACGGCTGGCGTTGATGAGTCATCATTTGCAGCCGCTTCAGAGCTGCTCGGCACCTCTTCTGTTGCTGACTCTATTACTTCTTCAGCCTTTGCTTCCAACGCATCTTTATCATTCATTGACTCTAACTGAAGAGCCCCGGTACAAAGGGTCTGCGCACCACCGGCAAGGTGTGTATGAACATTACGATAGTTATCTGTCATCGAGTTCACAAGCTCTGCCGTTTTAGTAAAGTGCTGAGTGACTTCAGCCTTGTATATGTCAAATTCAGACTGAACCTGATTCAGTGAATCTTTTAATTTCTGAGTTTCCTGAAGCGGAGCATTGGTTGCTCTGCCAAAAAGTAGGCCGCATACTACGCCCAGTATCAGGCAAAAAATTGCCACGAGTGCTGCTGTCATATCCCCTCTCCCCCAAAGTAAACTGACACAAAAAACGAAGCTTAAGTGGATGCGTGGCAACGGTCAAGTTATGTTACCCCTATCCTTAAATAAACTTTAAAGTAACTCTTTTTATGCACGATCTATAGTTATTCCACCCGCAACTCAATCACGCGCGCTCAATCATGGATGATTTAGATAAAATAATCGCAGAAATCATGCAACGTATTGAAAAGAATGGAGACCTTCCTGTCTTTAGTGCGAGTGTTAATCGTATTCGGCAAATCAGTTCAAGCGAAGAGGCGACCGCCATGAGCCTCTCTAAAGAGGCAACTAAAGATGTTAATTTAACTGCTAAGCTTTTACGCCTCGCCAACTCCTCTTATTACAATCGAGGCAAAGGTAAAATCAGTGTTATTTCACGTGCAGTGGTCATCCTTGGGTTTAATACCGTGAAAAATCAATGTCTTACGATGAAGTTGATTGATAGTTTTCAGCATGAACACCCCTCCATCGAAATGAACAAGATGCTTGTTAATGCCTATCTAACCGCTGGCTTTGTGCGCGAAATTGCCTCTAAGGCTGGGCTTAAAGATGTTGAAGAGGCCTACACATGCGCATTACTCCATAACCTTGGTGAGATTGTTATTGCCTACTTTTTACCCGAAAAATTTACCTTAATGCAAGAGATGCGCATCAACCATAAAATATCGCAAAAAGAGATCGAAAAAGAGGTGCTTGGAGGGTCCATCAAAGAAGTTGGTCAAATTCTCGCTAGAAACTGGGAGTTTCCGTCAAGTATCGTTACTACCATGGAGCCATTTAACCCCGAAAAAGAGAGTACAAAAAGCAGTGTTCAAATGAACAAGGCCCTCTCTTCACTTGCCAGTTCAGTGGTCAAGATGCTGCGCAGCCCTGATTCAACATCTGAAATATCACTCAACGATCTACTTGGAACCCTCTCTAAAACAGCCGCCCTGCCACCATCAACCATTGAAAATAGCTTAATGGAATCATTTAAGGTCTCCTGTGAGCTGGCCACTGAATATGGCCTACAACAAGAGACATTAATGCCCGCTGTGGAGGGGAGGATACTGGCGACGAAAAACGAGATAGAATCGCTTCAAATCTCGCCTTTTTTGCCAGTAATGAAATACCAGAAACGCCGGCTAATACATCCGCTATTCCCACCGCTAAACAATCTGCTGAGGCAGCTTCTAGCAATGCAACACCTAATAATTTAGCCCTTAATCGCCATGATTCTGAAAAACCTCCGCTACAATCGGATGAAAACACACCTTCTAGCAGCGCTAAAGGGTCACCCCTGAACAAATCGATTGTAAAAGCACTCGATAGCCAACCAAAAATACAAAACATAGGCAACGATACCCGCTTTGATACACAGTTGCTTATCCTTCAGGAAATCACTTTTTTAATTTCAAATCAGGCGAGTCTGCAACAGGTATTTAAAAAATCCCTGGAAGGGATTGTCAAAGGGGTTGGTTTCGAGCGGGCAATGCTGTCACTCATCAGCCCTGATCGTAGCCATTATTCTGCGCGCCTGGTATTGGGTGAACGATCATCACTATTACAAGACTACTTCAATTTCCCGATAAATGAAGAGCACGATATTTTTTCAAAGGTATTAATGGAAGGTAGCGAGCTATTAATCGAGGATATTTCGGAAGCGGGCTGGCGACAAGTGACCCGGGAAGACTTTCTAGAAAAATGTGGTGCTAACTCATTGATTATTGCGTCATTACGCCTTGGATCAAAGGCGATTGGCTTCATTTATGCCGATAACGGCGTCAGCCACCAGCCAATCTCTGCTGAACAATACCGAGGTTTCATCCAGTTTGTGGCGCAAGCAAGGCTTGCAATCCAGGTGGGTGCAGCGAGTAGACGTTAATGTACTCGCGGCACCCACCTGCTGATTTATGCTTCAGGAAAAGTTAAAGCGCATGAAAAATCAGCGCTACACATCCAGGTTAGCAACCGATAATGCGTGTTTTTCAATAAATTCGCGGCGTGGTTCCACGTTATCGCCCATTAAGGTTGTAAAGATTTCATCTGCCGCAACCACGTCTTCAATCTTCACTTGCAGTAGACGGCGGCTATTAGAATCCATTGTCGTTTCCCATAACTGGTCAGGGTTCATTTCACCCAGTCCTTTATAACGCTGTATCTGCAGGCCACGTTTTGCATCGACCATCAACCACTGATAAATCTCTTTAAATGAACTAACCTCTTTTTTACGCTCGCCACGGGTAATCATTGCCCCCGCCCCAATTAGCCCTACTAGCTTTTCGCCAAGCTCGGCCATGGTACGATATTCTCCTGAATCAAAGAATTCACTATTCAGCGTACGAACAGTCGCAACGCCATGAATATATTCACTAATTCCGGCTTTCCAGGAGAGATCATCATCGTTTTGGTTGAGGGTGATCTCATAACTCACCGTTTTATCGTCACTATTGTTAAGCCTTAAGCTCAACTCATCAAACCAATTTTTTACGGCATCAGCATCAAGTAACATTTCGCCCTTCAATGACTCCATGCAAATAATCTTTTCCAATACATTTGAACTAATCCGTTTTGACAACCGCTCAATAGTACTCATAACAGACATGTAGCGTTGCGATAACTCGCTTAGAGCCTCATTACTGATCGGTGGAACACCTTCCGCTACAGATAGTTTTGCGCCATCAAGAGAGCTTTGTAGCAGGTAATTGTTTAGCTCAATGTCATCTTTGACATAACGTTCCTGCTTGCCTTTTTTAACCTTGTACAGCGGTGGCTGGGCAATATACACATGCCCCCGTTCAATCAACTCATACATTTGCCGGTAAAAGAACGTCAATATTAGTGTTCTAATATGCGACCCATCGACATCAGCATCCGTCATAATAATAATGCGGTGATAGCGCAGTTTGTCAGGGAAATACTCTTCTTTGCCGATACCACAACCCAGCGCGGTAATCAGGGTACCGATCTCAACTGAAGATAACACCTTGTCAAACCTAGCTTTTTCTACATTTAAGATTTTACCTTTGAGCGGTAGAATCGCCTGGTTACGACGATCACGCCCCTGTTTAGCTGAACCACCCGCAGAATCACCCTCCACCAGGAATAGTTCTGAAAGCGCAGGATCTTTCTCCTGACAATCCGCCAGTTTACCCGGCAACCCGGCAATATCGAGCACTCCTTTACGGCGCGTCATCTCACGAGCTTTTCGTGCTGCTTCACGTGCACGAGCAGCATCGACAACCTTGGCGGTAATCGCTTTTGCATCGGATGGGTTTTCAAGTAAAAAATCTTGTAGTTTTGTCGAGACAACAGACTCAACAATCGGTCTTACCTCAGACGAAACCAGTTTTTCTTTTGTTTGTGATGAAAATTTAGGGTCTGGTACCTTCACAGATAAGACTGCTGTCAGCCCTTCACGTGAATCATCACCCGTTGTCGAAACCTTTGCATTTTTAGCCATGCGGCCGTTATCGATATAGTTGTTAATGGTACGTGTGAGCGCAGCACGAAAACCGGCTAAATGGGTTCCGCCATCGTGTTGCGGAATATTATTGGTAAAGCAGAAGACATTTTCCTGGTACGAGTCATTCCACTGCATCGCCACTTCAACCACCACATCATCTTTTTCAATGCTGAAATAATTAACGGTCTTGTGTAGCGGTGTCTTATTTTTATTCAGATGTTCAACAAATGCCTGGATTCCACCTTCATATTCAAAAACATCACTTTTATCGGAGGCTTCTTCATTTAATTTGATACGAACACCGCTATTTAAGAACGAAAGTTCACGCAAGCGCTTCGATAAAATATCGTAATGAAAATCGGTTATGCCAAAAATCTTCGTACTAGGCTTAAAGCGAACTTCTGTGCCACTTTGATCCGTTTCACCAATAGCTGCCAGAGGAGCAACCGGGTCGCCCAAGCGATATTCCTGCTGATAAATTTCGCCATTACGACGAATGGTTAATCGTAGCTCTTCAGATAAGGCATTGACGACAGAAACACCAACGCCATGCAGACCGCCAGAGACCTTATAAGTATTATCATCAAACTTACCACCGGCATGAAGAACGGTCATAATCACTTCAGCTGCAGAAATACCCTCTTCTTCATGGATATCAACCGGAATCCCACGCCCATTATCAGAGACCGTCACGGCACCATCACTGTGGATGATCACTTCGATTGCTGAACAAAAACCCGCTAAGGCTTCATCAATTGCATTATCGACGACTTCGAAAACCATATGGTGCAGACCTGTACCATCGTCAGTATCACCGATGTACATTCCAGGACGCTTGCGTACCGCATCCAGGCCTTTTAAGACCTTGATTCTAGAAGAATCATAACTCTGATCATCTGTCATTCTGTGGCATCATCCAAAAAAAAATCATTATAACACCTCTGAGATCACGCCACGTTCCACGTGAAACGTCCTAGATTCTAGTAAATCCGCCCTATCTAACAACGTAAGATCTGGCGTTGTAACGAAAACCTGTGTATCTAATTCATCTAAAACTGATAAAAGCGTTTCAACGTGCTTGGCGTCCAGTTCTGCTGTCAGATCATCAATTAAGAAAATAGAACCTCGGCCCGCTATCTGTGAATAAAGAGCGGCTTGAGCAATGTATAGCGCACATACCAATAATTTTTGTTGTCCACGTGAAACATACTCATGCAATGGAACACCATTAATTTTAAATGAGATATCGGCACGGTGTGGCCCTCGTTGCGTATATCCCATGACACGGTCTTTTTCCAGTGATGTTTGTAGTAAATTTAGATAATCCTCCTTCTCAGACCAGCCTCGCCGATAATCAACACTAATCTCTCCATCAATTACTAATAACTTATTCACGAAGTGATTAAATAATAAGATAAATTTATCAAGGTAGTGGCGTCGATGAGCATCAATCAAATTTGCATTTTCGCTTAGTTCGATATTCCAGTGATCGATTGAACTCAACTGGCCACGGCGTGATAACAGCGCATTGCGCTGCTTTAGCGAACGATTAAAGTGTTTCCAAGTACTTAGGAAACACTGTTCCACGTGAAACACGCCCCAATCTAAAAATGCACGTCTATATTTAGGGCTCTGAGTAAATACACGCTGACTTTCTTGATGGATCACCACTACAGGTAGGAAGGCTGCCAATTCAGATGCTTTTTTTAGGCGCTCCCCATTGACTTTGATTATATTTTTCCGATCACGATATTCCAAACCAATGGGGATGGAGCGAACATTATTGCCCGATAATTTAGCATAGACCCCCATCCAGTTCTCATTTTGAGTGGCTATATTTGAAAATCGGTGTGTACGAAATGATTTTCCGCACGATAGTAGGTAGATTGATTCTAGTAGGCTTGTTTTGCCACTGCCATTCGCACCACTAATGATATTGAATTTAGGCGATAGTTTAAGAGAAACTTCTGCTAAATTTCGAACATTACGAATATTGAGGCGATCAAGCCACATTACAGACTAAGGCCTTTTCCAAGTAATGGCCGACTACAGTCTCATTGGCATAACAACATATTTACAACCACTATCACTTTGCGGTTGAATCATGCAACAGCTATTAGCGTCAGAAAGTGAAAGTGAAACATTTTCGGTGGTACAAGCAGAAACAGCATCCATCAAATAAGTCACGTTGAATCCTATTTCTAGATTAGCGCCACTGTACTCAACAACGACCTCTTCTTCAGCTTCTTCCTGTTCAGGGTTATGGGCAAATATACGCAGTAAGCCATTGCTAAATTGAAGTCTTACGCCCCTGTATTTTTCGTTAGAGAGAATCGAAACCCGACTAAGGGCCTGTTTTAATTCGCTTTTATTACAGATTACAATCTTATCTCCGCCCTCAGGTAATACATTTTGATAATCGGGAAAACGACCATCGATCAGTTTTGAAGTGAAGGTAACACCATCGGTCGTAACACGAATATAATTTGACCCCATCTGAATTTTTGCTATTGAATCAGTATCTTCCAGTAAACGAGCAATTTCCATTACTCCCTTTCTGGGCACAATGACTTGTTGGCTTTCATTTTGAGGCGATTCAAATGAGTGATCGCAGAGAGCCAGGCGATGGCCATCTGTGGCAACCAATCTTAATGCATTAGAGCTAATTTCCAACAACATGCCGTTTAGGTAATAACGGACATCTTGGTGTGCCATTGCAAATTGGGTTCGTTCAATGGCTTGTTTGAGCTCAATTTGTGGCATTGAAAATTCAAGAATATCTTTATTAGCGTCAATGCCTGGGAAATCATCAGGGGGTAATGTTGATAGTACAAAGCGACTTTTACCGGCTCTGACAATGGCACGGTCACCGTCAATCGTCAGATTGATATCAACACCATCCGGCAATGCCTTGCAGATATCCATGAATTTACGTGCCGGTATTGTGATCTCTCCCGGCTCACCTTTCTTCTGATCAACTAGATTAAGTTGTATCGACATCTCAACTTCTAAGTCAGTGGCTGTCATATGTAATCGACTATCTTCAATTTTGACCAGAATGTTTGAAAGGATCGGCAATGTCTGTCGTCGTTCAACCACACCACTTACTATCTGAAGAGGCCTAATTAATGATTCGCGTTGGATAGTGAATTTCATAATTAAATATTAGGTACTTTTGTTATTGTTACTATTAAGGGGCCGCTTATTGCACTTAAATTTGTTAAAACTTCTTTTAATTCAATAATTTATCTTGTTACTAACGTGTGTTTATCTATGCGTAAATATGGTTAATAATAGCTGAATTAGTTGTGGATAAATATCGAGTTATCAACAGGCAAATAGTTATTCACAAGATATATACATCATGTTGATAACGTTCTCAACAGATTGGCATAGTCTTCGCTAATACGTAAATCACTTTCTTTTAATTCTTTTATTTTTCGGCAGCCGTGTAATACAGTGGTATGGTCACGGCCACCAAATGCGTCGCCAATTTCAGGCAGACTGTGGCTTGTCAGCTCCTTCGATAATGCCATTGCCACCTGTCGAGGGCGAGCGACAGAACGAGAACGGCGTTTTGATAAAATATCTGCCACCCTAATTTTGTAATAGTCAGCCACTGTTTTTTGAATATTTTCGATGGTAACTAATTTATCCTGCAACGCAAGCAGGTCTTTAAGGGCCTCTTTGGTGAAATCAACGGTAATTGCCTGACCCGTGAAACGTGATGTGGCGATTACGCGACGCATGGCTCCCTCGAGCTCGCGGACATTAGAACGAATTCGCTGAGCAATAAAGAAGGCGACTTCCTGGCTGAGTTCAACGCGTGATTGAGCCGCTTTGCTAATCAGTATAGCAACACTGGTTTCGAGTTCAGGTGGTTCGATCAAAGCGGTTAATCCCCAGCCAAAACGTGACTTAAGACGCTCCTCCAGCCCACCGACCTCTTTAGGGTAGCGATCACAGGTCATGATGACCTGTTTTTGCCCCTCTAATAATGCATTGAAGGTGTGAAAAAACTCTTCTTGAGATCGTTCTTTTTTAGCAAAGAATTGAATATCATCAATCAGTAATGCATCTACAGAACGGTAGTAACGTTTAAAGTCATTGATTGCATTATGCTGCAGACCACGCACCATATCACCAACGAAACGTTCAGAATGGATGTAAACGACACGAGCCTTTGGGTTTTTTGCAATCATTGCATTACCGACAGCATGCATCAAATGTGTTTTACCAAGGCCTGAATCGCCGTAAATGAACAGTGGGTTATAGGCGTCACCAGGGTTTTCAGCAACCTGAGCGGCTGCGGCACGGGCTAACTGGTTTGACTTTCCTTCAACAAATGATTCAAAAGTAAAACTAGGCTGTAGACTTGATACATGATTAATTTCGATCCCAGCAGTTTTTGGCGCAAATGAAGCAGTCTCTTTTTTCGTTGACGGCTGAACAGTGGCTTTAGTGGCCGTTTTTGCTGCCGAGGCTATTTTTTTAGCGCCAATTTCTAAGCTGATACTGAGTGGCTCAGCGGCGTCATTGAATTTATTTAAGGTGCTGGTTATTTTGTCGAGAAAACGTTCTTTAACCCAATCAAGGACAAAACGATTGGGTGCTAAAATACGTAAAGAATCAGCAGTTTCAACGACATGCAGTGGTCTTATCCACGTATTGAATTGCTGCGCGGAAAGTTCGCTTTCAAGGTGATCAATGCACTTTTTCCAAAGCGATAGCGCCACTGGTTTCTCCTGATGATTTAAGATGGGTCAAGATTTGAGAGGTGAGATTCTATACCTGTTCCAAAGATGAGGCCAGTAACAACATTAAAGGCAGTAATCGCAGTAACAATATTGACATCAGGGGGGGTAAATAGGTATCCTGCCCTGCTTTGTTTTACTGCCTGGCCAAGCAGATTTTTGGTTTTAATCGATTTTAACGGACGACATTACAGATGAAACGCACATTTCAACCCAGTAACATTAAACGTAAACGTACCCACGGTTTTCGCGCGCGCATGAGCACTCCAGGTGGTCGCGCAGTGATTAGAAGAAGACGCGCTAAAGGCCGTGTACGTCTCAGCGCTTAAGTAGTTAATAAAAATGTTATAAAAAACAGACTATTAGCCTGTTGAAAGAAATATATAGCCGAGAATATCGACTGACAAAACCGCAAGAGTTTCAGTTTGTATTTCAGAAAGCACGAAAGATTCCAAGTAGAGATCACACCATACTTGTGCGTGAAAATGACTTGGGTTACCCAAGACTTGGCTTAATCGTTTCAAAGAAGTGCTCAAAACTAGCGGTTGAACGAAACCGTTTTAAACGGGTCGTGAGAGAGCGATTTAGGCGGGAAAAAGATAGGATTGGCGGATATGACGTGTTGGTCATTGCACGCCCTGGACTGGCTAAAAAAGATAATACACGCTTGGACAGCGCATTAGAGAGGCTCTGGACAACACTAGCAACATGAAAACGACGTGCCTATTACTGATCAGGTTTTATCGCTACTGCATAAGCCCTCTATTCGGAAGTAATTGTCGTTACTACCCTACGTGCTCAAGCTATGCACAGGAAGCGATCACAAGCTTTGGTGCAGTTAAGGGAGGGTGGATGTCGCTATGCCGGATCTGTCGTTGTCACCCATGGCATGAGGGTGGTATAGATTTGGTACCAGAAAATAAAAATTTAAAATAGTGCCAGCTCAAGGGTCAATAACAGATTTATATTTGAGACCGTAATAGTGGCAATATTAAACCGAGCAGCAACAGTAGAATGACAAATCATCATGGATAACCAAAGAACCATCCTCTTTTTTGTACTCTCTTTTGTTTTGCTGCTGATATGGCAAGCATGGCAAGAAGATTACGTTGTGCCGAAAGCTACGCCAATTTCCTCACCTGTTATCTCATCACTGCCTAATCAAGGAGCGGCTGCGGCAAAGCTTGACGTTCCACAGGGGCAATCAGCTTTCACCCAAGATCGCCCGCAGATGACATCAGCGCCAGCAGTGACGCCAGGCGTGGCGCCAATGAGTCAGGTACTGAATTCGGACAAGCGTATTCATGTCACCACGGATCTCTACGATATTGAGATTGATACCGTGGGTGGTGACCTACGAAAAGTAAACCTACTCACTTACCCGGTGACGGCAAATCAGCCTGATGTGCCATTTAAGTTAATGGAAGACAAAGGCTTTAGACTCTTTATTGCACAAAGTGGTCTGCTCTCTGGTAGTTCGGCGCCAGATCATCACGCCATCTACGAAGCAGAGCAGCTTGATTACACCCTCTCGGGTTCCAGTAATGAATTAAAAGTACCACTTCGTTGGGTCAGTCGCGATGGCATTACCGTTATCAAAACCTATACCTTTAAGCGCGATAGTTTTCTGATCGAAGTTGAACATGAGATTATTAACAACAGCGGCCAGGTATGGCGTGGACATCAGTATCGCCAGCTACAGCGTACCGCAGCGGCTGATAGTGAAAGTTCATTCTTCATTCATACCTATACCGGTGGCGTGATCTTTAGTGAAGAAGAGAGCTATGAAAAAATTCACTTTAGTGACATGGAAGATGAAAATCTTGCGCGTGATATCGATGGTGGTTGGGCGGCAATTATTCAGCACTATTTTGTCGGTGCGTGGATTCCAAACAAAAATGAAGTTAATCACTATTACAGTAAAGCGCTTGATGATGGTCGTTACACCCTCGGCCTTGTTTCGCCAGAGGTTCAAGTTGAACCGGGTGCAAGCAACACATTTTCAAGTGGGCTGTATGTGGGCTCTAAAACTCAGGAACGTTTAGAGCCGATTGCAAATGGGCTCGTATTGACAGTTGATTACGGCATCCTAACGCTGATCGCAGAACCACTTTTCTGGCTACTGAAGTTTTTCTATGACTGGATCGGTAACTGGGGTTGGGCAATTATCGGTGTAACCTTGGTGATCAAGCTTGTGTTCTACAAGCTTTCTGAAAAGAGTTACCGCTCAATGGCCAACATGCGCAAGGTGACACCAAAGATTACTGCGATTCGTGAACGTTTTATTGATGATCGTCAACGCATGAGTCAGGCGATGATGGAGCTCTATAAAAAAGAGAAGATCAACCCGATGGGTGGTTGTTTGCCAATGTTGGTTCAGATACCAGTTTTTATTGCACTTTATTGGGTACTGCTGGAAAGTGTTGAACTTCGTCAGGCAACCTTCATTTTTTGGCTTGATGATCTCTCAACAAAAGATCCGTTCTATGTGTTGCCATTGTTGATGGGGCTAACGATGTACATTCAGCAGCAGCTGAATCCGAAGCCACCCGATCCAATGCAAGCGAAGATCATGGCGGCACTACCGTTTATCTTCACCCTCTTTTTCGCATTCTTTCCATCTGGGCTGGTGCTTTACTGGGTGGTCAACGCAATCCTCTCGATCTTGCAGCAGTGGTATATCACGCGCCGCATTGATATGGGATTAGACACTGGCGATGATGATGACAAGAAAGATAAAAAAGGTAAGGGCAAAGGGAAAAAGAAAGATAAACCCAAGCCACCACCAAAAGCCTTAGAGGCTACCAGCGATTAAATTGTTGGTGATTAAATTAAAAGGGTTGTTCGAAAGAACAGCCCTTTTTTATTGATAGCAACTCAACGTACAATCATTAACATGTTAAATGAGAACGACACCATTGCAGCCATTGCTACCGCACCCGGACGAGGTGGGGTTGGCATAGTGCGTGTTTCGGGCAGACAAGCCATTGCGATTGCTGAAAAAATACTCGGCAAGCGCCCTGCCCCACGCCGTGCAGATTATCTAAATTTCAGTGCAGACAATGGCGATGTCATTGATGCCGGTATTGCCCTGTTGTTTGTCGCCCCCCACTCTTTTACCGGCGAAGATGTTTTAGAGCTGCAAGGCCATGGTGGCCCGGTAGTATTAGATATGTTATTGCAACGTGTGATTGAACTCGGCGCACGCCTTGCAAGACCCGGTGAATTTTCAGAACGTGCCTATCTTAATGACAAACTCGATCTCGCACAGGCCGAAGCGATTGCAGATCTCATCGACTGCACCTCACAACAGGCAGCGCGTTCAGCACTGCGTTCACTACAGGGTGAGTTTTCGTTACAAATAAATGCACTACTGCAGCAATTGATAGAAGTACGTGTCTATGTTGAATCCGCACTCGACTTCCCGGAAGAAGAGATCGATTTTCTCAGTGATGGCAAAGTGCTAGAAATGTTGAATAGTGTGATTGCTACCCACCACAACATAATGCAATCGGCACAACAAGGTGCATTGCTACGAGACGGCATGAATGTCGTCATTGTCGGCAGACCCAATGCTGGTAAATCGAGTCTGCTCAATGCGCTTGCTAGTCGTGAAGCAGCCATCGTTACCGAGATTGCAGGTACCACACGAGACGTGTTGCGTGAACAGATCACCATCGATGGCCTGCCACTTCACATCATCGATACCGCCGGCCTGCGCGATAGTGATGACGTGGTAGAAAAGCTCGGCATCGAACGCGCTTATGAGGAGATCGCAAAGGCAGATGCCATTTTATTGCTGCTAGATGACAGCAGTGATGCCGAAAGTGAACGCAAAGAGATGATCGAAAAATTACCGCAAGGTTGCAGCTACAGTGTGCTCTATAACAAGATTGATCTGAGTGAAAGAAAAGCGAGCAGTGAGGTGGTGAATGGCATTAGCCAGATTGCACTCTCAGCAAAAGGCGGAGAAGGGATCGGTCTGCTGCGTGAACATCTGAAAGAAAAAATGGGCTACAACAGCACCGCCGAAGGCGTATTTATGGCGCGGCGCAGACACCTGGATGCATTGCAACGCGCAGAACAGAACCTGTTAACTGGTAAACAACAGTTAGAACATAACCATGCCGGAGAACTGCTCGCCGAAGAGTTGCGACAGGCACAACAGGCACTGGGTGAAATTACCGGTGAATTTAGTAGTGACGATCTGCTGGGCGAAATATTCTCAAGCTTCTGCATTGGAAAATAAAAATCATGCCTAGCCTAGCCTAGCCTAGCCTACATAGACCCCGTCGTTCCGGCGCAGGCCGGAATCCAGAAAACTCGGTATGACAACTGAACTCTGAATCACGATTACATTTCGTCTGGAATCAATCTTTTATATATTAAAGCATCTGGATCCCGGCCTACGCCGGGATGACGAGCTAAGCAGAAAAAATCCTGACCTCTTTTTTTCGATACCTCAATTCAACACTATCCCCATAACCAATCCCATCAATCGGTTCACAAATAACTTCAATCAAAGAGTTGGAATGAAAGTGGTCAATCTTAGTTTCAGAATGTGGGTAATAGATATAACCACGGTAGTCCCTGCCCCGGTGAATAATTTCACAGCTTGAAAATGAAAAGTCTTCCGCTGGAAACCCTTCTGCCCAATGGACGTTACGAAAAGTGAATTCTGGGGCGGTTAATTCAAAGGTGTTGGGTTCTATGTTGAGTGTTTCCTGGAACAGTCAGGATAGATCGAGGCCAAGGTTTTTGAAATAGAGAGTTTGCATTTCGATGATATTGATTCGGTATGGCGAGTTGTTTAGTTTTCCTGAGAGGACACCGTGATCTTGTTTGATGGTGGTTTTTATTCAGCGATGCATAGTTTTGATGATAGTGATGGCCTACTTGATCAGACTATAAGTGGCTTGATTAGGTTTTTTCGTTTAGAATTAATGGACAAGGCAGTCATAATACTATAGAGCACAACATCTTGATGCGTTAGTGTATTGGGATACAAGATATAGGCATTTTAGCGGTAGTACCAGTGAGCCGATATTATATAGAGTAATTTTTATTGGCATTGAAGTTGGGCTAGCCAGAGGGGAATCAAACATGACATATGGCTCAAAAGCTGTTGCTAATTTATTGATCGATGTTGCCAAGGGGCATGGGCAAAAGCTTGATCAAATGAAATTACAAAAACTTGTTTATATCTCGCACGGCTGGAATTTAGCCATTTCAGGTAATCCTCTGATATCTGATCAAATCCAAGCATGGCAATATGGCCCTGTTATTCCTGTTTTATATAATGAATTTAAAAATTGTGGCAGCAATCCAATTACTGATTATGCGACAGAAGTAAATGTTGATGACTCAACGCTGTCGATATCGTATGAGCCAATGTTTGTTGACCAAGATGATTCACATACGCGAAATTTAATTTCAAAAATATGGGAAGTGTACGGAAAGTTCACCGGTCCGCAGTTGTCAAATCTAACCCATATGTCGGGTACTCCATGGGATGATAAGTTTAAAAACTGTCCGCGCTCAGAAATAGAAAATGATCAAATAAAGGAGCATTTTTTTCAGTTGGCAAAACAGCGCAATGCCCAA
Source organism: Thiotrichaceae bacterium (assembly GCA_002401765.2). Taxonomy (GTDB): domain Bacteria; phylum Pseudomonadota; class Gammaproteobacteria; order SZUA-140; family SZUA-140; genus SZUA-76. The sequence goes on along the minus strand of NVTY02000035.1, from coordinate 80,047 downwards.
TAAGATATCTATTGATAATATAGGTGATGTTAAGATACCGGATGATATCTCAACTACATCAGAAGAAGAAAAAATTTTTTGGACAACAGAAGTTGAATCTCACAGTGAGCATAAACACCTAGAAGGTAAGTCCCAAGCCCTTGAAATAGCTAAGCAGCAGATACGCACCCTAAAAATTAGCAACGACGATTTGGCACAGCTAGGGCCACATCGAAGAAAATACTCGTGGTGGGTACTAGTTTTTACAATTTTATTTGTATTCGTTGTAACTTTAATAGTAGGGCTTTCTTCATGGCAGATAGAAGTTAGTGAAAAGGAATACCGCACGCTAATTAAATTAGAAGATGAAGTGCTAATAACACTTTTAGCGACAACCACGGTTCAAGTTGTAGGCTTACTGTATGTGGTTGCTAGATGGTTGTTTCCGACTCTTGATAAGAGTGGTATGGGAAAATAGGATTTTAGCACGCAGAGCAGAGCGTGTTTTATTGTCTTTCAATCCTCATATCACTCTTAACACACCTCAAAATCCCATAATCAAATTCCCCACCCAAGGCATCAAACACAGGCTTTAACTTGCCATCATCATTCTGTTCAATCGCAAAACGAATCGCTTTAAGTGATGCTTCATCAAGGTCAACCACATCACCGAGTTCGATCTCTGCCTGTTCGATCGCCTTTGAAAGGTGAGCGTAGACAGTGTTCAATGTTAAATCTCGTTTATGCGCTATATCCAATGGCTTCATGCCACCACAAACAAGCTTGATGGTTTCGGCGGTTGTATCGTTAACCTCGTCACTGTCTGCTTCGCCATATTCTGCGATCACTGCAAGAAACTCATTGCCATAGGCTTCAAGTTTTTTACTACCGATGCCAGAGATGTGGCCGAGTTGTTCGAGGGTTTGCGGTCGGCGATCAACCATCTCCATTAATGTGGCGTCGTGAAAAATCATGTAAGCGGCGATGCCTTGTTCGGTTGCCAGTTGTTTGCGTTTATCACGTAGCGCATCCCAGAATTTTGTATCCGCTGCTTTACCAAAGGGTGTTTTCGAACGCTGTTTGCCGGAGCTGAGTTTCTTTGTGACCTTGCGCAGGTGTAGTTTTTTTTCACCGCGCAAAACAGGACGGCTCGCATCGGTGAGGTGCATGCCGCCATGGCCTTCAAGATCGACGGCCAGCAAGCCACGTGAAATTAATTGGCGGTATAACGTGCGCCATTCGATAGCGCTGTGGTCTTTGCCAATGCCATAGGTGCTTAGCTTCTCATGACCAAACTGTTTGATGCGATCGGCATCACTGCCACGCAATACATCAATCAGGTAATTAACACCAAAGCGTTGCCCGGTGCGATGCACACATGACAGTGCCTTTTGCGCCGCAACGGTGGCGTCCCAGGTTTCGGGCGGCGACAGGCAGTTATCACAATTACCACAGGGTGCATCGAGCGTGTCGCCAAAGTAGCGCAATAGTGCCTGTCGGCGACAGGTGGTTAGTTCGCAAAGCCCCAGCATTGAATCAAGTTTATGGCGCTCATTACGTTTAAAGGTTTCGTTGGCATCGGAGCCTTCCTGCATCTGGCGCAGCGTGATCACATCTTGCAGGCCATAAGACATCCAGGTATTAGACGGCTGGCCATCGCGCCCTGCTCGCCCGGTCTCCTGATAATAGGCCTCGATACTCTTGGGTAGATTCAGGTGCGCGACAAAACGCACGTCGGGTTTATCGATGCCCATACCAAAGGCGATGGTCGCAACGATGATGATGCCCTCTTCGCGCAGAAAGCGCTCCTGATGTTGTTGCCTTACATCATTACTATGACCTGCGTGATATGGCAGTGCGCGTAATCCTTTACGACTCAACCATGCTGCGGTGTCATCAACCTTTTTGCGCGACAGACAGTAGACGATGCCCGCCTCGCCATCGTGTTCGTTGCGGATAAAACGGTAGAGCTGCTCGCGTGCGTTGCCACTATTTTCTGAAATACGGTATTGAATATTGGGGCGATCAAAACCGTTGTTGTAGATCTTTGCATCCTGTAGTGCGAGGCGCTCAATAATTTCACGCTGTGTTGCTTCATCGGCAGTGGCGGTGAGTGCGATCCGTGGAATGGTGGGGAAGCGTTCATGCAAAATCGACAGCTTGATATATTCCGGTCGAAAATCGTGGCCCCACTGCGACACGCAGTGCGCCTCATCAATCGCAAACAATGAAATATTAGACTGCTCCAGCATGTTAAGCGTGCGCGACATCATCAGGCGCTCGGGGGCGACATAGAGTAGATCAAGCTCGCCGTTTGAGAATTGGCGCTCTACCTCTGCCGCCTGTTGTGCCTTGAGTGACGAATTAAGGAAGGCGGCCTTGATGCCGTATTGATGAAGTGCCGCCACTTGATCTTGCATTAGCGCAATCAACGGCGAAATGACAATCGCGACACCCTCCCGCACCAGGGCGGGAATCTGAAAGCAGAGTGACTTACCGCCACCGGTGGGCATCAGCACCAGGGCATCATTGCCTGCGATCACTTGATCAACAATCTCCCCCTGCATCGGGCGAAATGCTTCATAACCAAAGACGGTGCGTAATGTGTGAAGCGCTGGGGAGTCGATCGAGGTATCTTGATTCATGGCACCATTATAGCTGGATCACACGATTTTAGCGTTGGTTGATAGATTACATCGCGATGGGAGCTGGGCTGACCTATAATTTATTTGCGTGTCATGGCGAGGAGAAGGTATTTACTGCGAGCTGCCTCTCTTTCTAGTGCGACCGTAACTCTTGCTAACAAACGCCGTCTCGACAAAGCCCTGGCGTCGGTTGTTGACCAGCGCCAATACAAAAAAGAAATTACATAAGAGGTTACAGAAACGGTGCAGGCGTTCGGGCACTTCAACCCCCTCCTGGTCGATACGTACCATCAGGCGGATCGCTTTTTTGGCCGCTGAGCGTGCGAGGTGCAGTTGCGGGGATGGCGCAGGGCCACGTGGCAACACAAAGCCGTTGATGGTCTCGGCGACCTCTTTTTGGTAGTGATGATAGCGAGTCATTAACCACTGGAGATCAGCCTCTTCGAGCGCTAGTCGACCACGGATTGAACCGTTAAGGTGATAGATGAGTGGTTGAAGTTGCTTGAGATCAGTGGCGATATCATCGTGATTGTCGGCTAATAGGCCGACAATACCGCCGAGGTGATTACAAAGTTCATCGGTCGCGACTTCAAAGTCACACAGATATGAGGCCTCATAAATAAAGGGATAGCAGAGTTCATCGATATTGCCCGACTTTTTTAGCGCCATCAATGATTACCTCGGTAAAACCACGGGCGGATCACGATCAAGATCAATATCGACCGGAATGCCGTAGGCGGTGGAGAGTCGTTCTTCTGTGAGCACCTCTTTGGGAGTACCGAGGGCGATCAGCTCTCCTTTGTTGAGTAGACAGAGCCGATCACAAAAACGTGCCGCGAGACTGAGGTCATGAATCGCGACGATCACCCCCTTCTCTTCACGTGAATAGTTTTTCAGAACCTCCATCACCGCCAGTTGGTAATGAATATCGAGGCTGGCGATTGGCTCATCGGCCAGTAGCAGTTGCGGTTCTCCTGCCAAAACTCGCGCCAGCCATACGCGTGCGCGTTCGCCGCCGGAGAGATGGTCGATATTGCGGTCGCGGAATTCATCGATCCCTGCTCGTTCAATGGCGCGATCAATCGCGGCTTGATCTTCATCACCCCACGGCATGCGGCCGAGCGCAACGATATCGGTAACGGTTAATGCCCACGCACTACTGACGGCCTGCGGTTGAATGCCAATGAGGCGCGCGCGCTCGTGTGGCGGGATGGTATCGAGCCGGCGGTCTTCGATAGCGATATCCCCCGTTGTCGATTGCAGCCCGGCAATCGCATGTAGCAGTGTCGACTTCCCTGCCCCGTTGGCACCGATCAGTCCCAGCAATTCGCCGCGATTCAGTTCGAGCGAGACGGCCTTGAGGCGCTGCTCGACGGTCAGATTCTTTATTGAAATCAGAGCCATCGTTTACGCTCCTTCCACACTAACCAGACAAAAAATGGCGCACCGATCAGTGAGGTCAAAACGCCGAGTTTGAGTTCTTGGCCGAACGGCATGGCGCGTACGGCGATATCGGCGACACAAACCAGGATCGCACCGAGCAGTGCGGCGGGAATCAATAGTCGGTCTGGCCGATGGCCGACAAAGGGGCGCAACATGTGTGGTACTAGCAGGCCAACAAAACCGATCGTTCCCGCTACTGAGACTGAAGCGCCAATCAGGCAGGCAGTACCTAATACAATAATATGGCTGCCTTTTTTGACTGATTGACCGAGGCTTTCCGCGACTTTTTCGCCAAGTGACAGTGCCGCGAGTAGTCGCCTTTGCGATAAAATTAATGCGGACCCAATAATCAGCGCTGGAAATAGAATGATAAGACTATCTAAACCTCGGTTGGAAACAGAGCCCATCAGCCAGAAAACCAGCTCTTGCATCGCGTACGGATTGGGTGCGAAGTTGAGCACCACTGCGAGTGCGGCACCGGCCACGGTTGAGATCGCAAGCCCCGCCATAATCACTAGCGCGGGTCTGCCGGAGCCAGCGAGCAGCAACATAAAGAGCAGCGCGGCAGCGGCACCGAGTAGCCCCGCGACGGCGGTAGCCAATGTCCCAAGGCCAGCAAAGACACCATAATAAAAGACCGTGGCTGCTCCGAGCGCTGCGCCCTGGCTGGCGCCGACCAGGCCCGGTTCTGCTAGTGGATTACGCAATAGCCCCTGCAATGCAGCGCCACTTAATCCAAGCGCTGCGCCTATGATCAGCGCCAATAATGTACGCGGTAGGCGAATTTCGCCGATGATCAGCGCCGCCTGAGTGGTTTCGCCCTGTAGCCAGTCACTGATACCACCGAATATGCTAACGGAAGCAGTGGAGCCAAAGCTCAGAGAAACCGAGGCGACGAGGAGCAAGGCAAACACCAGCAGTGGTGTTAGATAGGTTTCAATTAGCCTGATTAACCTGCCCATTGCATGCGCTGCTCCTGCAGTTGTTCGATCAATTGCCACGTCCATGGCCCGGGGCATTGCCAGTGCCAGTAGTTGCTACTGAGCCACTGGTTTTCTGGGATGGCGTGGTGCAGCGCGGGATGTTTGGCAAACTGGTTGGCGAGCGCGGGTGATTTGGGTGCCGACCACATCACCGCATCGGGCGGGTCGGTGACCAGTTGTTCGAGATCAAGCGAGCGGTAACCATCCGACTCAAGGTAGTTGCGCCACCCTGCTTGTTGAATGACATCGTGTTCAAACGTCTGCAGGCCAGTACCGATGCCATTGGCACCGAGCAACAGTAGTCGAGCAGATTGGCTTGATGGTTCGACTGCTGGTGGTGGCTGGCTTGCCAGTGTGATTGGCAGCCCTACCAAGGAGAGAAAGCGTTGTTCGTATTCTACGACTGCGGGCAATGTACGTGGCAAAGTCAGTATCTCCACGCGAAAGCCGAGACTGATGAGACGTTGACGCAGGATCAACGCATTGTATTCACCACTCAATATTAGGTCGGGTTTTAATTGAAGGATCTGTTCCAGTGAGCCGTTATGAATTGGCCACGCATCACCCATCCACTCAACGGGATACTGTTTTAGCAGTGGTGATAGCGCCACAACCTGTGAGCGACCGGCATACTTTGCCAGTAGCCAGTCACTGCACAGGTCGAGTGAGAGGATTTTAGCCGGTGGGCTAGAAGCGCCAAGCGACGGAAACAGAGCCAGTACGGCCACGAGTGCCGTAGCTAAAGATCTCTTCATAGTCTTTATCCGCAAGGTTTTCGACGCGCCCACTTAATGTCATGTTGTTAGTGACATCATAGCTTGCACCGATATGAAACAGCCAGTAATCCGGCACAGTGTTGGCACCAATGTCGAGGATCTCATCACGATAAAGTGCTTGCCCCCAGATGCGGCCATTGGTTAGTTGGTAGCTGGCAGTGATGTTGCTCGCAAGCTTTGGTACACGTAGGCGTTCACTTTCAATACCAGTGGTATCTGTTTCGCTGGCATCGAGCCAGGTAAAGGCACTGTTAACTTCGAACTCGCCCCATGATGTTCCGGCTGTTAATTCTATACCGGTGTTATCAGCCTTATTTACATTTTCCAATTGGCTGTTGGGCCAGGCACCGACAGAGCGAATTAGGTTGCTGGTTTCATGTTTGAACAGCGTAATGCTGTTGTAGTAGTTGTTGGTACGGTATTCCAGGCCAACCTCAGCACTCGCACTTTCTTCAGGTTTTAACAGTGGGTTGTTGGTGCCCCAGGTAGCGTCATGAAGCTCGGTCAACGTGGGTGTCTTAAAGCCTGTGCCGTAGGTGCTTTTAATGCGCCATGTACTATCGAGCTTGTAAGAGAGGGTTGCACGGTGGGTGCTATGGCGGCCAAAATTATCATGATTTTCACTGCGAGCACTGAGTGAAACATCAAGGCTACCGAAGTTGCTTAGCAACTGTAGATAAGCACCCGTCATGCTCAGGTCATGCTTAAAAGAGGCAGACCTAAATGATTCATTAGTTGATTCAGCACCATATTGAAGGGTGTGATTCTCGCTAAGAACAAAGCTGCCCTGATAGTCGATCACATCACGATCGGTATACCTAAATGAAGGCCCAAATCCAGCATCGGATTCCGTGTTATTTTTTGTATTTGAAAATTGAAGCTGACTCTTTAGGCGACCATTTATGGCTGGGGCTGCAATTGTCCATGCGATGCCTTGTGTCTTTTGGTCTTGCTTGTTGGTAGTGCTATCGGTAGCGACACCATTGAGCCCATCCCAACCATCAAATTCGTAGGCCGAGTCGTTTTGGTTAAAGTTAATCCAGGTCTGAAATGAGTCATGATCATAACCGGCCTTTAGTTTGTAGCCCTCTTGCTCAAAGCCATCTTTTTCACTATTGCCATTTTTTTCATTGGCGGCAGAAATGCCATCGGTGGTGAGGTTGCTGGTGGCGACCATGTAGTGCCAGCCATTATAACCATCGCTGATTTGGGTGGCGGTTGAACGTGAACCGAGCGCGCCAACCGTTACATTGACGTTACCCTTGAAGCCATCTTTTCCTTTTATGGTGGTAATGCTAATCACGCCAGCAGCGGCGTCATTACCATAGAGTGTGCTTTGTGGGCCCATTAGGACTTCAATTTTTTCGATCCCTTCGAGCGTCATTTGTGTCAGGTCAAACTCTCCAGTAGCGGCATCACTCATGCGGATACCATCGACCAATATCAGTATATGGTTGGCTTCGCTGCCACGCATACGGATTTGGGTCTGACTGCCGCGATTACCGGTTGAGGTGACTAGCAGTGACGGCACCTCTAAGAGCGCATCGGCAACATATTTAACGCCACGTTCGCGCAGCTCATCGGCCGCTAGTAGCACTACAGATGAGCCGACGCTAGTGATAGGTTGCTCAATACGTGAGGCACTAATCACGATCGGGGGAAGTGACACCGTGGTGTCAGCAAGTGCTGCTGGTGAAAATGTCAGTAGTGGCTGTACCAGCCCAGCTGCCACCAGAATAGAAAGCTTACGCATGTGTAACTCCATTAAACAGAAATTAAAACAAAAGCGCTGTTTAACGGATGATTCCGTGCCGCATACAGATGTGATTGGGTGAACGAATAGGCGAGCAGAAGGTGCTGGCTTTACTCGATCGCCAGCAACACCCCCGTGTAGACGAACAACAACGCATCGCGGGTAGGTCTCCTGGCTCTCGGTTCGAACAAGCGTAAAGCACCTTCCCAAACAGTCACATCATAAATAGTGTGAATATTCAGTGGTTAAGCAGTAGTAGACCCCTGCCCTTTACACCTTTACCGACTACAGTTGCGGGGTCAGCTTCATTAACTTATCGCGGTACTGATAAGTGTGAATTCCCATTTTAATCCAATTAAGGAACCATCGATTGATTGAGCGGCGGATTTTACACGGTTCGTAAAACGAGGGCAACTGCTCTGCTTGGTGCAGCCTAGAATGAATGAGTGGGGGGCTGGTTTATGACAATCAAGCCGAGGCCTAGTAGGCCGATAAATTTCAAGGAGCCTCGGATTAAGAGACAGGGGTGAATGGTTGCTCATAGAGCAACTAATGGATGGGATCGCGCATGGATGCTGATAAATCAAAATCGCTGTGTTCAGACATTATTTTTGTCATTGATGACGATGACGATATGCTTAAATATCTGACTGCCCTGCTACGCTCTGCCAATTTTGATGTAAAGGGCTTTAGCAATGCGGCGACATTTCTGGCTGATTATCAGGCTGGTTTTGGTGCTTGTGTGATCTCCGATATGATGATGCCTGAGATTGATGGACTGGAGCTGCAGAAGATCATGGCACAACGTGAGATCCATCTACCACTCATTTTTATTTCAGCCTTTGGCAATATACCGATGGCAAAGAATGCCATTCTTAATGGTGCCGCCGATTTTTTGGAAAAACCATTAGATGCGATGGAATTGTTGAAAAGTGTGAAAGCGGTATTGAAAAAATACCCGCCTCGCAAGCATCGCTTGCAAGGCAGCGACGATGTTCAGCGCCACTTGGAAAAACTCACAAAACGTGAACATGAGATCCTAGATAGATTATTTTCTGGTGAGACCAATAAAGAGATCGCTGGCAACCTCAAAATAAGTTTAAGAACAGTAGAAAATCATCGAAATAATATTCTTCATAAAATGAATGTGAAACGATACTCCGACTTACTTCGCTTATTACTCGTCACATCGTAATACCTTTCGCCCACTTATGGGGCGCTTTTGTGCTTCATGCGTAATTTTACTTAGTGCCCCGTTTAAGGCTGGGTAGTTTGTGTCATCTAGAGATGGCTGCAGTCGAGCGCTATATATTGAAGCGACATTAGGGTGATGGCCTGATGTGCATGATGATGAAGCGAGGCTAATAATGATTACACCTAAAGGAACATCAAAGAGCCGTGAGATAGCTGCAATGGCGGAGGAAACTGCGCATCGATGGAAGATAATGGTGATTGACGATGATGAAGATGTCCACCTTATTTCAAAAATGGTGCTCAACCGTGTTACCTATCATAACCGTGCCGTTGATGTGATCAGTGGTTATTCGGGTGCACAAGCATGCCAGTTGATGGCACAACATCCTGATGTGGCATTGGTACTGCTTGATGTTGTGATGGAAACCGCTAATGCTGGCTTAGAGGTAGTGAAGTATATTCGTGAAGAACTGGGAAACCAGTTTGTGAGAATTATTTTAAGAACAGGATCACCAGATCAGTACGATGAAATTAACATTATTCATCAATATGATATTAATGACTTCAAAGATAAAACTGAGTTATCAGCAAAAAAACTTTTCTCAACGGCGTTAGTGGCACTGCGTGCCTTTGACGACCTTAAAAAAATAGAGGCGCTGTCTTTAGACAAAGGTCGCCTGGAGAAAATGGTAGCAGCACGAACGAAAGATCTTGTTGAAACGAATAGGAGCCTTGATCAAAGTCGGGCAAGACTTGCAGATGCACAACGCATTGCGCAGATAGGTCATTGGGAGTGGTTTGTAACAGAAAATCAATGTGAATTATCATCGCAGGCAAAAGAAATTTTGGGATTGGGGGCTTGTGCTGGCAGGATGCATAAAAAAGAATTGATTAATTCGATCCCACTAAATGAACGTGAGGCGATAAAGAACACCATTTCATTGGCGATTAATGATTCTATTTCTTACGATGTAACACACCATATATTACGCTCAGATAAAAAATTATTATTCGTTCGTCATCGGGGTGCGCCGGTAATTAATGATGAGGGTGAGACGATAATGATGATCGGAACATTGCAGGACATAACAGCGCAGCATAAAATCAATGAGGAGATGAAAAAATTATCCGGAGCCATTATGCAAACGGCCGATGCCGTGATGATCACAAACTATAGTGGAAATATTGAGTATATTAACCCCTCTTTTGAACTGATGACTGGTTATAGTTCTGAAGATGTTATTGGTAAAACCCCCCGGTTTTTAAAGTCGGGTGAACAGAGTGATGCCTTTTATAAACGGATGTGGAAGATTCTTCATAAGGGTGAAATATTTAGTGATGTGGTGATTAATCGGCGTAAGGATGGTAGCCACTATTACGAAGAAAAAACCATTACACCGGTGAAAGATGATAATGGAAAGGTGTGTAGTTTCATCTCAACGGGACGTGATATTTCTGAGCGAATGGAAGCACAACAGCAACTGTTTCATATCGCACATCATGACACGTTAACCGGTTTGCCCAATCGGGCATTATTGCAAGATCGATTAACGCAATTAATGGCGCGAATGGTTCGTAATGGACGTACTGTCGCAGTCCTTTTTTTAGACCTTGATCGATTTAAAATTATTAATGACACCTTAGGTCATGATGTCGGTGATCACCTGTTGCAACATGTCAGCGAACGTCTGGTAAATTGTGTGCGTGATGGCGATACCGTGGCGAGATTGGGTGGTGATGAATTCGCCATCATATTAAATGATATTGCAAAGAAAAGTGATGTACGACCCGTTGCTGTTAAAATACTAGAGGCAATGGAAGAGGTATTTAAAATTGATAGCCATGAGTTTTATATCACAACCAGTATCGGAATTGTGCTTGCGCCCGAGAATGGCCGCGATACTCAAACGCTGTTAAAAAAAGCGGATAAGGCGATGTATCTTGCCAAGGAATCAGGAAAGAACAGATTCCAGTTTTATAGTCAGGATGACCATAGTCGTGATATGGAGCGGTTGTCACTTGAAACGGCCTTAAGAACGGCGATTAAAAAACAAGAATTCTTACTCAAATACCAACCCCAGATTGATCTTCGTAGTGGTGAAGTAAGCGGTGTCGAAGCTTTATTACGGTGGCAGCACGAGACCTTTAAGGATGTTTCGCCCATGCACTTTATTCCACTGCTAGAAGAGACTGGTATGATTGTCGACGTGGGTCGATGGGTGTTAACAACCGCATGCGAGCAAGCAGCGAAGTGGGAAAAAGAAGGGATTAATCTTCGTGTTGCCATTAACCTCTCAGCTCGGCAGTTTCAGCAGCCCGATTTTATCACTACAGTGGAAGATATCATTAAGGCATCTGGTGTTAATACGCGACTAATTGAGTTAGAAATTACAGAGGGCATGTTAATCGACAACATTGATGAGACAGCAAAGCTGTTGCAGCAATTTCATGAGATGGGGATTAGAATTGCGATTGATGATTTCGGCACTGGGTTTTCATCGATGCGCTATCTGAAGCAACTCCCATTAGATGTCCTTAAAATTGACCGTTGCTTTATCAAAGACATTAATAAAAGTCCAAGTGATGCAGCGATTGCCAGTGGCATCATTCAACTGGCACATAGCCTGGAACTAGAGGTGGTGGCCGAAGGGGTAGAAGAGCGCGCTCAACTGATGTTGCTTAATGAAAATGGGCTCGACCAAATACAGGGCTATCTTTATAGTCCGGCGGTGTCCGCAATCGAGATTGCCTATTTAATGCAGCACCATAAAGAGAAGTGGGAAGGAATTATCGAGGGTTAAATTAGAGTTGATACAGGGCTATTACTGTTAATTACATGGTGAAATCGTTATTTGATGTGTTAAAAACAAGGCTGTAGTATCCCTGCTTAATAGGCGAAAATTATAAAAATGAAAGGGACACAGCCGCTTGAAATTCAAACGTATTTTACTAAAATCCTCGTTGTGGACTGTATTGAGTCTATTTTCATTGGCGATGCCTGCATGGGGTGGTGGTGCCTATACCGTAGAGCAATTATTTATGCTGCCATTCAATGAATTAATGGCGGTGTCGACTGATATGGTTGCCCTACCAAGCTAGCGATCATTCATTTTTTATTGTTTACGGGATACTCTTTGCGCAACGTAGGCCTAGATCTGGGAAGGCTGATTCCGGTCGCAGGTAGAAGCGGTAGCTGGTTCGACTGAAGTGATTAATGGCATAGTGCCCCATGCCTCCCCAGCCACCACCACGTACCACCTTAAAAATCTCACCGTATTCTTTTGATTGATAATCGCTGCCAGGGTATTGCTGATACCAATCTGCCGTCCACTCCATGACGTTACCTGACATATTAAAGACAGCAAAGGGTGATTGCCCTTTGCTGTAATGGTCAACAGGCGCGACATGACTATCCCAGCCCTCCCCTTCCCCTGAGTTTGATCGTTCTGTATGCCACTCGTTGCCCCAGGGGTACTCATTGGCCTGGGTGCCTCGGGCGGCCTTTTCCCATTCCATTTCGGTGGGCAGACGTTTGTTCAGCCATTGGCAGTAGTCATGCGCATCGCCCCAGGTGACCCCGGCGACGGGCAGGTTATGCTGGTTTAGCTGTTGTTGCTCGATCGCATCTAGCAAGGCCTCACGGGTTGCCGTTTGAGTGTTCATTTCGAGCTTGAATCGCTCATCGGCGAGACGCCGTAGTACCTCATCATTGGCGATATCGAGTATCTGGCGTACCAATAGGTAGCCGTTATCGCTCCAGGTTTGAGGGACTGTTTTATTATTCAGCATCACAAATGTTTTATATTGCTCGTTTGAGACCTCATAGCGGTCGATATAAAAGGCATCGAGTATCACTTCATGTTGTGGTTGCTCATCAAGATATAGCGGTTTAATCAGGCCATACTCTTTGCCGCGAGTAGTGCTGTCCACATCGTTACTGCCCATTAAAAAGGCTCCGGCGGGGATCAATACCATGCCCTCTTCAGTCGCTATGCTCTGAGCGAACACTGCCACTGCAGAAAGTGTAAGTAGTGAGATGAGCCCAAGACGAGTGACGATGTTAATCATTAAACAACCCTTATCTATTTTTATTTGGCGTCTTTGGCACAACGAAAGCCAAAGCTACTGTTTTTAACGCGTGGATTAAAGAAGCTGCGATTAAAAACGGGCGCGGAGATACCGCATTTGTAAAATGAACAGTCCCACCATGAGCCGCCTTTCAATACGCGGTAGATCTCACCAAAATTTTCCGATGGCTTTTCATTACCGGGATGTCCCTGGTACCACGCATCGACCCACTCCCATACATTACCAGAGGTGTCATGCAGGCCAAAAGGGCTGATGCCCTGTTTGAATGCACCGACGGGCGAGGTATCTCCGTCTTGCTTGATCTCATCCCAGCGTACCGGGGTATTGGCACGCTCAATCCCGAACAGGTTGCCCCACGGGAAGATACGCCCATCGGTACCGCGCGCAGCCTTTTCCCACTCCTGTTCGGTGGGTAGCCGTTTGCCAGCCCAGCCGCAATATTTTTTGGCATCAAACCAGGAGACAAAGGTGACCGGGTGATCCACTTTGCCTTCCGGCACCACGCGTCGTTCAAAGTGCTGGGGCGCGCGTCGGCCAGCCTCATCAATATATTTTTTATATTGTAGGTTGGTGACCTCAAATTTATCGATCAGATATTCAGCGGTCGATAAGATGTGTGCTGGCCCCTCATCTGAGAGTCGATCATTGCTGCCCATGATGAATGCCCCAGCAGGGATGCGGATCATCTCATTAGGCTTATCGCCGAGTCGGCTCACGGTGTAATATTGCGGTGGTGTCATACCATTTTCACTGCCATCATCAATGATGGTTTGAGGCGGTTGTCTCATCGCGGCGATCAGCCTGCCTTCGCCCGATAGTTTTTCATGGCATTGCTGGCAACTGGCATTGACCTCAACGGGCTTGAAATTGTCATCACTGGTGTGGCAGTCCTGACAATCTTGTACCTCATCCTGGTGATGTTTGGGTGATGGTGTTGCCGCAACGGCTAGCGATGAGAGCATTGTTAGCAGAATGAAAGCAGAGAGTTTTTTCAGAGGCATCAAACCATTCTCAATGTAGTAGTGCTCGCAGTGTTTCAATGTTACTGCCGGGTGTTGCTGCTATCACGTTATAATAAAATCGCTTGGTCTCGGTGATACCGAGGTGATAGCACAATAAAAAAGAAGGAAATTGTACCATGATCAAACAGCTCTCGATCAGCGCCCGGCGCCAGGGGTTACATGAAATCACGGCAGAAGTTGCCGCCGTGGTGAGTGACAGTGGTTTGCAAGAAGGGCTATGCTCGGTATTTATTAAACATACTTCAGCGAGTGTGATTATTCAGGAAAATGCAGATCCATCGGCGGCACGTGATCTGGAGCGGTGGTTGAACAGGCTGGTGGCGGAAAATGATCAGCTCTATACCCATACCAATGAAGGGTCGGACGATATGCCGTCGCACATCAAGACCACATTGACGGCCACTTCAGTTGCGGTCCCAGTGATCAATGGGCAGTTGGCGCTGGGCACCTGGCAAGGCATATTTTTATGGGAACACCGCCGCGCCAATATGCAGCGGACAGTTATTGTACATACTGGCGCGTAGCGAGGGAACTTTCAGGCGGCACGATACGGCGTTAAAATCGGCCTCAAAATGCTCATTTACTTCTTGTAAATTGTGCTTTTTCGTCAGATTTTGCCTTGTCTCGCACTCGCCTGAAAGCCCTCGATGAGGATGAGGTGAGAGGGTTATTTATTCTTTAGCGCCGTAACGCTTAAGTAGCATGATGATGTCATTTTCGCCCTCAGTACCGGCGGCCTTCATCGGCGTCCAGCGACGGTCGTTGACGAGCGTGAAGTTTGCGCCCGCGTCTAGTAGCAATAACACAATATCTTTATGGCCGCGTAGCGCTGCCCAATGGAGCGCGGTGGTATTGGTATCATCTACGAAATCGATATTAGCACCTTTGCTCAACAGGTAGCGAACGGCCTCCGTATGCCCTTTGAGTGAGGCACGCATCAGTGCAGACCAGTCATTTGAGTCTTGCAGATTGATATCTGCACCGTTATCCATCACTAGTGTTAACAACTCAACATTGCCGAGACGTGCCGCGTGCATTAACACCGTCCAGCCATAGCTGTTACGCTCATTGATGTCGTTAATGTTGGCAATTAACGCCTTCGCATTTTCAATTTCACCACTTTGCACCTCGTCCATGAGCGGTGTATTGCCATCACAAGCGGCCAATAACGCCGCGCTTAATACCAGAAATAGAGCTTTTTTACGCAACATATTCATTTTCAATGTCGGCTTTCTTAAGTTAAATTTTTAAGGATCACAAAGTTTAACATGCCTGTTGATGACAAGTGAAAGCAATCGTGGAGCACTGTTGGCGAGCACTGGCTGGATGTTATGATAGCGTTTCTATGTGAGTCTTTTTTGGAGTAGTGTTAATGAAATTCCCATGCCCGAAGTGTGAGCAGCCAGGTATTTCCCCGAAGAATAAATATCGCGCGGGCTACATGCAGGATACCTTTTGTGCACACTGCAATGTCCGTCTTAGCGCTAACCCATGGTTTTTAGTGCCATTTTCTTTGATCTATATGTGGGTGCTGGCAGTGTGTACATTTTTATACGTGTTCGACGGCGCGGGCATGATGGCGCTGCTTTATGGTGTGATCGGGTGGCTGGTGGTGGATGCGCTTAATGTGCTGTTGATCCCGATGATAGAGATGGACGGCTGATGGAATAGAAAAGAGGCCTTAGGTCTGAATAATCGATGGCGCATATTATATTGGTATCGCGACGCTCGTTGCCGCAATTCAGCCGCTGGCCCTGCGGTCGATAATCAGGCTAGCTGCCGAATAGCGTACGGAAGCCTGGTGGATGCAAGGGGTTGCACCGTTTCAGCGATAGCGACGGGATGTGCGCATATTGTCGTTCACTTTGTTTGCTCCAAGCTACGGGCTCTCTTTACTTTTCCCGGCAGGCGGCGAGTTATTCTGAGTATCGTGCTGGCTCATGCTCTTTTTAAGTATGGTCGCTATTTTATCAGCGGGCAGTGGCGGGCTAAAATAATAGCCTTGCATTTCATCGCAGGAATGTGATTTGAGATAGTTAAGCTGCTCCTCTGTTTCAACCCCTTCGGCGATCACCTTGAGCTTCATGCTATGAGCCATTGCGATGATGGCTAACGTGATGGCGGCATCATCCGGGTTGGTCGTGATATCACGAACGAATGACTGGTCAATTTTTAGACGGTCTATCGGGAAGCGTTTTAGATAGCTTAATGAGGAGTAGCCGGTACCAAAATCATCAATGGCCAGTTGCACTCCCATCGCCTTCAGCACCTCAAGGGTGGCAACGGTATTTTCCATGTTTTTCATGATGAGATTTTCCGTAATCTCTAGCTCCAGGTAGCGGGGTGCTAACCCACACCGCTCCAGAATATTGGCAATCATGCCTATTATCCCTTGTTCTACGAACTGGCGAGGCGAGAGGTTAATTGCCATTCGCAGCGGCGCTAGCCCCTCGGCTTGCCAAGCTTTGGCTTGCGCGGTTGCCGTTTGCATGACCCACTGGCCAATGGCAATAATGAGCCCTGTCTCTTCGGCAAGAGAGATGAATTCCGAGGGTGCAATAAGGCCGAGCTTGGGGTGCCGCCACCGCAACAGCGCCTCAACGCCGAGCACTTTTCCTGTTTTGAGATCCACCTGGGGCTGGTAATGTAATACCAGTTGGTTACGTTCCATGGCATGCCGCAGTTCATGTTCCAGAAGTAACCGTTCCCTGGAGTGAATGTTCATCTCCTCAGAATAATATTGCGCGTTATTTCGCCCTTTTTCTTTGGCTCTATACATGGCAGCATCGGCATTTTTTAATAAGGCTTCTGCATCCTGGCCATCTTTAGGGAACAGGCTGATGCCGATGCTGGCGGTGATGAAACATTCCCGCGCTTCAATCATGTAGGGCTTCTCCAGTGCCTTGCGCACTTTGGTGGCGATAGCGGTTACCTGTGCTTCGTAGTGGATATTTTCCAGCACGATAACGAATTCATCGCCGCCGATGCGGGCGACCATATCAATTTTGCGGCTGCTATTCTTGAGTCGTATTCCGGCAGCCTTTAACAGGGAATCTCCGATAGTATGACCGAAGGCGTCATTGATGGACTTAAAACGATCAAGATCAACAAACAACAACACAAGCTGTAATCCGCTACGGATCGCACGCTCGACTGCCCCCTGCAATTGCACCTGAAGTAAAATCCGGTTGGGCAGTTCGGTGAGTGCGTCATGAGTGGCCTGGTAGGCCATTTGTTGCGCCATGCGACGTGTTTCGGTGACATCGCTGAAGACAATTACAGCGCCCAGCACATCACCCTTTTGGTTGCGGATAGGCGATGCAGAGGCACGAATGGCGCGTTCCACACGGCCGTTACGGCTAAGCACCGCGCTGTGATCAGGGTAAGTAATGCTGCGCCCCGTCTGAAGGCAGCGTGAAACTGGGTCGGTGATATCTTCACGGTTCTGCTCGTTGACCACATGGAACAGTGTATTGATAGCGCGCCCCTGAGCCTGCTTGCCCAGCCATCCCGTGAGCGTTTCTGCGGCCGGGTTGATGTACTCCACAATGCCCTGGGCATCGGTGGCAATCACCGCGTCAGCAATGGAGTGCAGCGTGACCTGCGCCCGCTCTTTTTGCGCTAACAGTGAATGTGTCGCTGCCACCAGGCGACGCCAACTCCATAAAGGGTAGCAGAGGGCGAGGCCGAGCAAGGCGGCGGAAGGGGGGAACCATAAGTACTGGCCTCGCAATAGCGCAATGCTACAAACCACTGGCAGGGTTAGCAGGCAAACGGTCACCAGCAGTGAACCACCGGGGGAAAGGCGTGTATACAACAGCAGGCTGGAGAGCACCAGCAAGCCTGTTAACAGCAGTTGCCAGGCCAGGCCTAGCGGCTGTACGAGCCGATCACGACGCAGGCTGTCAAGGATGTTGGCTTGAATCTCCACCCCTGGCATTGCCTGGCCGAAGCCGGAGAGCGGTGTTGGCAGGGCATCACCCAGCCCGGCGGCGGTGGCGCCGACCAGCACAAACTTGTTGCGGAAGGTCTCCGCTGGAACATTGCCAAATAGGACATCGGCATATGAAACCCGTAGGAAATGGCCGGGAGGGCCAGCATAAGGCAGCAGCGCGCCATGGTCGCGCACCCAGGTATCCACTAAAGCGGGATTGAGGTTGGCATTTGCTTCTTGAGTATCAAGCAATGGTGTGATGTCAAAACCTTCTAGTTCTAACATAGCGAGTGCAAGCTGAGGCCATTTTGCACTGCCTAAACCGGCTTTGAGAAAGATGTAGCGGTTGACGCCATCCTGATCCAGCTCTATGTCGACATGGCCGAGACGTGCAGCCGCCGCCAACATTGGGATAGGCCGGGATTCTGTCAGTTTAGCGTGGAGTTGATCCTGTTCCGGCAGCACAGGAAGCACCACATGGCCGTGCCGTCGCAGGGCATCTGCCAGCATGGTGTCCGCCAGGTGGTCTGTTTGATCAGATTCCGAAAAAATAATATTCAGGGCGACAGCCTTGCTGCCTGCCTGGCGAAGAATGTCGATTAGCTTGGCGTGAACCTGGCGCGACCAGGGCCAGCGGCCAAATTTTGCCAAGCTCTGTTTGTCGATAGCGATAATGACGATGTCGTCTGGCGCAGGATGAGACCACTGTTTCAGGTGAGTGTCATAAATAACATGATCCCATTTTTGCAGCCATTGTGTATAGACCAGCATGAGTGAGAGCGCGATTAGCCCCAGCGAGATAAGCGTTTTTTCGACCCGCCTTCGTGATTCAGAATCGGCTGTCATAGCAGTAGTACTAGTGGAAAAAAGAATAACATCCACCCCATACCGGATTCGGGTTGCAGGCTGAATCGCTGTGCGGGGCTGAATGGGCTCTGTTTGCCGAATGCAGTACGGCTGGCGACACGCCAGTAGTATTCTCCAGGCTCAAACTTCTGTTGGCTCCCCAGGGAATTTTTTTGATAGTTCGGCATGTCGATGAGTAGCGCAGAAAAGTCACTGCTGGTTGACAGCTGGAAATGATAGGTGGTGGCATTTTTTGCCATTTTCCAGCGAAAATTTGGCGGTTGCTTGTGCATATTGGCATCGCGCTGTGGCATCAGCAGCAGCGGTGGTTCAATCGGTACCACCAGCGAAAATTTATGTGCAGCATTTACACCCTCAAGTCCGTCGGCATCGATCGCCCGCACTCGTATCAGGTAATCACCATCAGGGAGTTCAACGGGGGGTAGCTGCGGCGTTGTCAATGCCGTTTCATCGACCAGCAGGGCACCTGCCGCGGTGGCATGGCTGATCTGGACGCGGTAAGACTGGGCGCCATCAACTGCTTGCCAGTCAAAAATCAGCGGAAAGAGCCCCGTTTGATCTGGCAACCGTGATAAATCGGGTGGAGGCAGCAGCAATCTGGGTGCTGATGGTGGCTGCCCCACAGCGATCACTGTGCCAAAGTTGGCGAGGAGTTCGACGGCACCTCCTGTTGCGCCGTTAACGGCGACTTTGCCACGGGTTACTTCTGTTCTGCCAATTTTTTGATGACTCTCCATGGCAACTCGGAACATGGTGCCACGAACGCCAGTGATCGCCGCTGGTGTGTGAATTTCAAAGCGTGTGCCATTTTTTTGCGCGGGGTTAATTTCTGTTTCGATACGCCCATGAGGCAGGCGTACACGAACATCGATGGCATTGGTACTGCTATAGATATTCAGCGTGTCAAAAATTAGGCGGCTGTTTTTTTGTAGCAGTAGCCGTGAGTGGTCGAGAAATTCCAGCAGTACATTGCCGTTGGATCCGGTATGAATTTCGTCACCCGCAGTCAGAGTCGTGCCGGGTTTCAGTAAAATAGCGTTGCCACTCTGTGACGATGTCGCGCTTACTTCTCCTGTCAGTTCAAGGATACGCACCGTCGTTGGTTTGATTTTGAGCCAGGCAAGTGGGAAACGTATCTCTGTGCCAGGGGGGATGTGCTTGGGGTCGATAACATTGTTCAGCTGTTGAAGTTTTTGCCAATTATCAATGTTGCCCATGTGTTCTATACTTAAATTCCACAAGTTGTCGCCGGTTTTCATCGTGTAAACCCATTCTGAGGCGACAGCGGTAGTTGGATTCAGGCATAAAAACAGAGCAAGGCTGAACAGGAGTGCAACGCTTGTTCGTTTGTGCTGGGTTGAAATATTCGAGCGAAATGCCCGTATCTTACAATCTATATCCTCTGGCCTGCCCATTATCTGTGGACAATAACATAGGAGAGAAAGGTGAATTTTAAACACCTTAGCCAATCCTCCATATTTTTTCTGTCCTCTTTAATTATTTTGATAAGTGTACGTTGCTGCTCGAGATTGGCATATTGAGGGAGCCTTGTCCAATATGAAATGAGCCTGAACCTAGGCGTATTTCTAACATGAAATGAGCCTCAAATAGGCTAAACTGTTCATCATCACCCGATGAGAGCGATTATGACGATAAAGAATTTAGACACGATTGAGGCGATTAAAGCCTTTCTTCCAGGCAACCAATCTGTCGCCTTGTTTGGCGATGACATAGGCACATTATTTTGACCTCAAAAGACGTTGATGTCGAATCGACAATAAAGAAAGTAAGACGCCTTCTCAAAGAAAAAAATCCTTCAAGCACTGTAGCAGGCATTCCCCGATAAACAGATTATTTGCGCATGGGCGAAAAATGGTGTTTTTGGCATCGATCATCGTGGTGTGGTTTACGATTCAGCGCCCTCCTCTCCTGCTAACGTGGTCGAGACATTGTCGGTTAATGATGCCTTTAAATGTGGTGGTGATTAATCGTTTGATCAGTGGACATGCGAGCGAAGATGCGATCAAAAACAGCGGCTGGGTTGCGCGGCAGAAATGCGCTTATGTCGGGTTGGACTTCATAAAGGCGCGCTAAGAACCCAGTGCTGGTTCATCTAGTGATGATGTGAGCATTGACGTTCGCTACTATTCGGTGCAATGTCAATCGCGAGCCCTTGATACCTTTTAGTAATGTAGTCACTTTGGGCGGTGGCCGCTGGAGCATAAGGTTTGCAGGTGATAGCGGTGAGACTCTGGCAACAGAGAGACCTTAGAGGAACGTTATGCGGCTAACCTTACCCACCTCGATCTTTCAGTTAGCGTTGATCGGTTTCTTTCTTGCAGCGCTACCGCCTTCGGTCGCGCTGGTAAATACGTTTATTCGCATCGATAAACTGTCGGCACAGATGCAGCTTGCGGTGCATGACTCGACCCAGGCGGTGGCAGCTGGACGTATTATCATGGCCCAGGTGTTGAACCTGGAGCGTAGCTCCGGTCAGTATTGGGTGCTGCACGATCCGACAGTGTTGCAGCGTTATGAAGATCAGCGCGGGCAATTAAATGAGGCGATGTCCCGCCTTAAGGCGGTGGTACCCGGAGAGACCTTAGTGCCGGGTGAGGTGCTATTAGCGCGGTTGAGGCAAATACACGAACACGAAAAACTGCTCTACCAGCAGTTGCGTACGGTCGCCGACGGGCTTTCACAGGAAACGGCTGCGCCGTTGACGAAACAACACGATTTAACCCGCCTGGCACAGACTATCCCTTTTGAAGTGACACAGTTGATCTCTGCGCAGAGCAACCAGATGACACGGCAGGTGACGCAGGTGCAGCGCCTGTTGCTGTTACAGGCGTTGGCGCTGATCCCGCTGGCGCTGATCCTTGCCGTGATCTTTAGTGTCTTGATTAACCGCCCACTGCGCCACCTCGGCGCCGCTATTCGCCACCTGGGAGCCGGTGAGTTCAGTACTGTAGTGACGGTGAGTGGTCCGCAGGACATCCGCGAACTAGGTGAGCATCTGGACTGGTTGCGTCTACGCCTCTCTGAGCTGGATGAGCAGAAACGGCTCTTCCTGCATCATGTCTCTCACGAGTTGAAAACCCCCCTTACCTCATTACGCGAAGGGGCGGAGTTGTTGCGTGACGAGGTGGTGGGCAGTTTGAATGACGAGCAGCGCGAGGTGGCGGATATCCTGCGTGATAACAGCTTGCAACTGCAGGCGCAGGTAGAGGCTT
Organism: Thiotrichaceae bacterium; assembly: GCA_002401765.2. Taxonomy (GTDB): domain Bacteria; phylum Pseudomonadota; class Gammaproteobacteria; order SZUA-140; family SZUA-140; genus SZUA-76. The sequence goes on along the minus strand of NVTY02000035.1, from coordinate 58,129 downwards.
TACTCAATTTTGATGCGGCTCTGGCCCAGGAGGCGCTACAGCATCAGGAGATTATCGCCCTGCATACGCTGTTGCCAGAAATTATCGACAAACACCGTTTGGCGCTGCGTGCGCGTGGTATAGAGGTGCTCACCACGTTGCAGTCGGTCAATTTGTATGGCGAGCGTGAACAGGTACGCACTTTGCTGGACAATCTGTTGTCCAATGCAATCAAATATTCGCCGCGGGGTGGACAGGTGCAGTTACGGCTGTGGCAAGAGGATGAGCAGGCCTGTATAGAGGTGCTCGATGATGGCCCTGGTATCGATAAAGCGCTGAGCAGACAGATCTTCGAACCCTTTTTTCAGGGCCCACAACTGGCTCGTGGTCATGTCAAAGGAACCGGGTTGGGCCTGGCAATCGCGCAGCGCTATGCTCGGCTGCATGGTGGCAGTATCGAGGTGCAGGATTCAGAGGGTGGCGCGTATCTACGTGTTACCCTGCCCTTGCACAGCACAGGAGACAGTAGTGTTTAAAGGTATGGCGCAAACAATTCTACGCCGATATGCAATCGTGATCATCAGCGCAGCTTTGTTGACGGCTTGCGCTCAATTGCCATTGTCAACAGATGCGTCACCGCAAGCGTCATTGGAAGGGCCATGTGGCAACGTACTGAAATTTTATGCTGCTATTTCTCGACTCTCAGATCTGCCACAGAGAGAGATATTGCAAGCACTGCGTGCGGATGTTGTGGAGAATAATGAGGCCTGTAGTCCACTGCGTCTGACACTAATGCTGAGTCGCCCAGGCACCGCCTATCAGGATGATGAGAGGGCGCTTAGTCTACTGGCCGTCATTTTGCGCGATTCCGTTGAGAGTCAACACCCCGCACGCGGCTTGGCCCTGCTGCTAGTCGAGGAGATTGATGAGCGTAACCGCTTGCGTGCAACGGGACGTGCGCTGCAGCAACGACTTAAACAAGGGCGTAGCGACGTCGCTACGCTGCGTCATCAGCTGGGGGTGCTGCGCTCACAGTTGGAGCAGTTAAAATCTATCGAACAGGATATCAATGACAAAGAGCGTGCCGGTGTAGGTGTGAATCTCAATCCAGAGACGGACAGGAAAAATCATGAACCAAAATAAAATATTACTAGTTGATGATGATGTCAGTCTACTGAAACTGTTGTCGATGCGTCTCAAAGCCAGTGGATTTGTGGTGGACACGGCCGGCAATGGTCGCCAGGCGCTTGCCCGCTTGCCCACCTTTCAACCACAGCTGATCATTACCGATCTTCGTATGGACGGAATGGATGGGTTGGCGCTATTCAATGAGGTCCATGCACGTTATCCTTCGCTGCCGGTGATTATTCTCACGGCTCACGGGACTATTCCTGACGCCGTGGATGCGACCCAAAAAGGTGTGTTCAGCTACCTCACCAAGCCGTTTGACAGCCAGCAGCTACTGGATAACATCTCAGCTGCGCAGCGTCACAGCTACCCACAAAATGATGATGATACCGCCAGCGATGCGCAGTGGCGGCGTGAAATCATCACTGCCAGCCCGTGCATGGAGGAGCTACTCAAGCAGAGCTGGCGGGTCGCGCAGACGGACGTTAGTATTATCATCCACGGCGAGAGCGGTACTGGCAAGGAGAGCCTGGCACGAGCCGTGCACAGTGCCAGTCCACGCCGCGAGGGGCCATTTGTCGCGATCAATTGTGCTGCCATTCCCGAAGCGCTGCTGGAATCGGAGCTGTTCGGCCACCGTAAAGGGGCCTTTACAGGTGCCGACCGCAACCATGCCGGCCTGTTTGAAGCCGCCGACGGTGGTACTTTGTTTCTGGATGAAATTGGTGACATGCCGCTGGAATTTCAGGCCAAGCTGCTGCGCGTGTTACAGGAAGGTGAGGTGAGGCCTGTGGGGATGACCCAGTCACTGCCGGTGGATGTACGGATTATCTCTGCCACTCATCGAGATCTTGAGGCCGCTATTGATGAGCGTCAGTTCCGTGAAGACCTTTACTATCGACTCAATGTCATCATGCTGGAGTTACCGGTGCTGGCCGAACGCTGCGAAGACATTCCATTGCTCGCTAATCACTTCCTGCATCAACTGCAGCAGCGTAGTAAAAATTGCATTGTAGGCTCCTTCTCTCGCGAGGCGATGGAACGGCTTATGGCGGCTCCCTGGCAGGGGAATATCCGTCAATTGCTTAACGTGGTCGAGCAGGTCTCGGCATTGACGGCCACCCCCGTAATTTCTGCTAGCCTGGTACAGCGGGCTTTGCGTGGCAAAGGCAAGGAAATGTTGCCGCTGGGTGAGGCGGTGAGCCAGTTTGAGCGTGACTATCTGGTGCAGGTTCTACAGATGACTCGCGGTAACGTATGTCAGGCCGCTCGCCTGGCACAGCGCAACCGCACCGATTTTTATAAGTTATTGCACCGCCATCAACTGGAGCCAGCACTGTTTCGCCACAAACAGAGTGCTTAGTAGTTCCCACGAGTATCTCCTTACTATTTGCTTAAGATCGCCCTGCTTGGGTCGTTAAGCTATTGACGAGATCTGTACAGTGGCGGCGTTGTGCAACACAATGGGAGAATAAATGGTGATATTAGCAAACCGAATCTTATCTGGCTTGCTGCTGTTTACTGTGGCCGGTATGCCAATGGCATTGGCATTACCGCCGAGCTATGTTGTGCCTATGGTGGAAAAGGGCGCTAAAACCTTTTATATACGGGGCGAAATCATGGGGCTTGGTGCTGTCGACTTTCTCGTCGATACCGGTTCCAGTTACAATACCATTGATGAGAATAGCCTGGCAGTCCTACAGGAGAAAGGGAAGGTCAGCTTTGTTAAAAACCTGATGGGCACCCTTGCCAACGGCCAGCGCACGCGAGTGGCTGTGTACCGTATCGATGCGATTCGCCTGGGTGACGACTGTGAACTGCGTGATATAGAAGCAGCAGTGTTTCCTGGTCGCACGCGCCATATTTTGGGTCTCAGTGGGCTGCGCAAGGTGGGTAGCTTCACTTTCTCCTTTGACCCCCCTCAACTGACGTTTTCTAGTTGCATCACAGCGGCGGTGAGTACGCTGCGATAAGCATCACTCTTCGCTTGATCCTTTGAATTAGCCGCATCTGTCGCTAATTGATGACATAGCTAACTTGCTGTTTATAATAAATTTTTTGTTTAAAGCGGAAAAAGTTGTCTGTCTAAAGCGACAGTTAATATCGGCTATCAGAGCCATGCCTCGCTGCCAGTTATTGGGTAACCTATTGAATTTATTTGATATATATGTATATGGCACGATTTATGCTTGGTAGTTGTTAACGGTCATGCGGCTACGGCCAAAAGACTAGATGAACTAGCATAGGTGAGTTATCTTGCCTAAACTCTAAAAGAAAACGGAAAAGGATTGCGTTATGAATATGAAACATTTTTTAGCTGGATTGGCTTTTACTGTTGCCGCAGGTGCGGCCTGGGCAGGTGACGATAAGAGCTTTAGCGAACTCGATACCAATAGCAGTGGAACCATTGACAGAACAGAGGCTGCCGTTGTGCCAGCGCTATCTGAGCAGTGGGTTGTCTTGGACATTAATATGGATGGTAAACTGGAAGAGGCCGAATTCGCCAAATTTGAGACGGAGTCTGGTGATTAAAGGTGAAAAACCATTTCATGGAATGGTGAGTCTCTAATTCTGCTCTGAGACTCCCGTGCGGTGTACGGAAACACCACCTGGTGCGGTCAATTTTCTATGTAAAAAAGACCCGCTCATTCAGAAAGCACTGGCTTGTCCGGTGCTTTCTGACGACGGGTCATTGATAATTTTTTGCCGATCAACAAGGGTGCTTTGATCTGCACCAATTCTATTTGTTTAGAATCAGCATGCCTGTAAAGTGGATCGCTATTCGCAGCCGTAGTGCTGGTTGTCGCACCGCGATTGAATGGCTGATGAATAACGGGTACGGCAACAAGTCAAAAAAACAGGTATCATCACTACTTGCACCAATGATGGTGACTCGGAACCACAGATGATCCATATCTACGATAAAAAAGGTTTTACCAAGCTCTTTTCTCACGATGGCGAAAGCTTTAAAGGCCTTGATCTCTCAAAAGCGGTACTTAAAGAGGCAAATCTGATTCAGACGGATCTGCGTGAAGTGAACCTCAGTCATGCTGATCTATCCAATGCCGACCTGCGGATGGTGAATCTGACTGGAGCCAATCTCTCCCATGCCAATTTGGTGGGGGCTGATCTTGCTGGGGCTATTACAGACGGATGCGATATGACGGGCGTGATCCTTGAAGCACCGACCACCCCAGTTGATGAGAATGGCAGCGTTGCCGTCTCAATCGATTCAATCGGCAAGCGCAGTCGCTAGTTGATCGTTGCTCGATTCCCCCTGTTCCACCTTCAAATTTGCTAAGATCACCGCCCATGGATGTTACCTATATTATTGACCCCTTGAACGACGCCCAGCGTGAAGCGGTTGCCGCACCGCCGGGCAATATGCTGGTGCTAGCCGGTGCTGGTAGCGGCAAAACACGCGTGCTGGTGCATCGTATTGCCTGGCTGATTCAGGCCGAGGGGGCCTCGCCGTTTAGTATTATGGCGGTCACCTTCACCAATAAAGCGGCGGCTGAGATGCGCGGTCGGATTGAAGACCTGCTGCAAATGCCCGCGCGTGGCATGTGGGTCGGTACCTTTCATGGCCTCGCCCATCGCCTGCTACGCGCCCACTGGAAAGATGCCGGTTTGCCGGAGGCCTTTCAGATCCTCGATAGTGATGACCAATACCGCGTGGTGCGACGGGTGATGCGCGCGATGGATATCGACGAAGAGCAGTGGCCACCCAAGCAGGCGCAGTGGTACATCAACAATAAAAAAGATGAGGGGCTGCGTGCCAAACATATCGATGATCGCGGTGACAACTATCAGCGCCAGATGATCCGCATCTATCAGGGTTACGAAGCGGCGTGTGAACGCGCGGGTGTGATCGATTTTGCCGAGCTGCTGCTGCGCGCACTGGAGCTGTGGCGCAATAAGCCCGAGATCCTTGCCCATTATCAGGCGCGCTTTAGGCATATTCTGGTCGATGAGTTTCAGGATACTAACGCTATCCAGTACGCCTGGTTGCAACTGGTGACCGGTGCCAACAATCATATTTTTGTGGTGGGTGATGATGATCAGTCGATCTACGGCTGGCGCGGGGCACAGATTGAAAACCTGCAACGTTTTACCACCGATTATGTTAACGCACAGATGTTCCGACTTGAGCAGAACTACCGCTCAACTGAAACAATCCTGTCGGCTGCCAATGCCTTGATCGAAAACAACACCGGTCGCCTCGGTAAAAAGCTCTGGACCGATGGCAGTAAGGGCGAGCCGATTCAACTCTACGCCGCCTTTAATGATTTTGATGAGGCACGTTTCATCGTCAACAAACTGAAGGCATGGCAAGAGCAAGGTGAATTACGTCGTGACAGCGCGATTCTCTACCGCTCGAATGCTCAGTCGCGCCTGCTTGAAGCGGAGTTAATCGCCGCTGGTTTGCCTTACCGTATCTATGGTGGCCAGCGATTTTTCGAACGTGCCGAGATTAAAAACACCCTCGCCTATCTACGCCTGAGTGATAATCGACATGACGATCCGTCATTTGAACGGGTGGTGAACACCCCCACGCGCGGTATTGGTGACCGTTCCGTTGATACGGTGCGCCAACATGCGCGTGATCATAATTTATCACTGTGGGATTCTGCGATAGCAGTGGCTAATAGTGGGCAACTGGCGGCACGCGGCAGTAATGCCTTGATCGCATTTTTGTGCCTGATCGATGAGCTAGAGGCGGGTTGTAAAGGTATCGAACTGCATGAGCAGATTGATCATGTGATTAAACAGAGTGGCCTGATTGAGCATCATCAAAAAGAGAAAGGTGAAAAGGCACAATCACGATTAGAGAATCTGGAAGAGTTAATCACCGCAGCACGTCAGTTCGATTACGATAGTAGCGATGACGAGATAGAGCTGTCGCCACTACAGGCATTTTTGGTTCATGCGGTATTGGAGTCGGGTGAGGGTCAGGGCGAGGCCGATGACGATTGTGTGCAGTTGATGACCTTGCATACCGCCAAAGGCTTGGAGTTTCCACTGGTCTTTTTATGCGGCATGGAAGAAGGGCTCTTCCCGCATAAGATGTCGTTACAGGAAGGTAATCGCTTAGAAGAAGAGCGTCGTCTCTGCTATGTCGGTATTACGCGCGCAAAAAAACACCTTTATATGACCTACGCCGAAACACGTCGTCTCTATGGCAGCGAGACCTATCAACCGGTATCCCGTTTTATTGCAGAGATTCCGAGTGAACTGGTCGAAGAGATTCGCCCCAAGGCGAGTTATAGCCATGTCGCCAAATCAGTGCCTAAGAGTACTTTTAAAACACCGAAAGAAGATGCGCCGACAGGGTTAAATCTTGGACAGCGCGTTAGCCATGCAAAATTTGGTGAAGGGGTTGTACTGGGCTACGAAGGCCAGGGCAATGGCGCGCGGGTGCAGATTAATTTTAAAGGTGCGGGCAGTAAATGGTTAGTGGTTGCATATGCCAAGTTAGATGCGATCTGAGCAGTCACTGTTAATTTTGACTACTCGCTGAGTAGTTACGATACGGTGTAGTTTTTACAACAATAATAAGGTAGAACACTATGGATCGTCGTAGCTTTATTAAAAAAATTGGTGCGGGTTCGCTGGTAGCAGGCGCTGCAATGGCCGGTGCTACGCCAGTGTTGGCCGCAAAAAAGCGGGTTAACTGGAAATTGGTCACCACCTGGCCACCTAACTTTCCGATCTTCCATCAAGGGGTTAAAAAATTCGCCAAAGATGTGAAACGCATGAGTCGTGGGCGGATTAATATACAGGTCTTTGCTGGCGGTGAATTGATCCCCGCATTGCAGAGTTTTGATGCCGTATCGCAGGGCACGGTTGAGATGGGCCACGGTGCAGCCTATTACTGGGCGGGCAAGATTCCCGCCGCACAGTTTTTTACCGCGGTACCGTTTGGCATGAATGCGCAGGGCATGAACGCATGGCTCTATTCTGGCGGTGGCCTTGAGTTGTGGCGTGAAATCTATGAGCCGCGCAACCTGGTGCCGTTTCCGATGGGCAATACTGGGGTGCAGATGGGCGGTTGGTTCCGCAAAAAGATTGAATCCTCCGCAGACCTTAAAGGGTTGAAGATGCGCATCCCTGGCCTGGGTGGCAAGGTGATGGCAAAGGCCGGTGTGAATCCCGTTTTGATGTCGGGCGGTGAAATTTATACCGCACTAGAACGCGGTATCATCGATGCAACAGAATGGGTTGGCCCCTATCATGATCAACGCCTGGGTCTCTATCGTGCCGCGAAATATTATTATTATCCTGGCTGGCATGAGCCTGGCCCAACGCTTGAACTGATCATCAACAAAGCGGCGTGGAACGGTCTCGCAAAAGAACTGCAGATGATCATTGAAACCGCCGCCGCTGCCAGCAACATGTGGATGCTGTCGGAATTTGAATCGAAAAACCTGGGGGCGCTCAATACGCTCAAAGATAAATACAAAGTGCAGGTGCTGCCATTTCCAAAAGAGGTGATCTCAACCCTGCGCGGCTTTACCAAAGAGGTACTGGCAGAAGAGGCGGCGAAGGATGCCACCTTCAAACGGGTACATGAGGCCTATAGCAAATTCAGTGCAAACAACGCGGCGTGGAGTGAGATCTCTGAAGCGGCGTATGCGAATGCTTTGAAGGGCTGAGGGTGTACCGTCATCCCGGCGGCGGCCGGGATCCATATTTTGGGTCACTATTAAAGCTGGGTTCCAGCTTATGCCGGAATGGCACCTTCATGCTTATTAAAATGTGAAGGCGCATCAATTGCCTTCAAATCAGCAAGCAACACTTCACGGCCACTCACATCTAGTGTTGACGATGATTCCAACGACGAAAAAACCATTTATCTTCAATAAGCTTACGAACATAGTGGCAAGAATTCCGACTTTAGAAAATGATGCCTAAGTGCATCAAGGCGTTTTGGATCATCATGGAAGTTAAATCAATCACTCTCTGCCCCTTTTGATTTGAAGACCCGGCGAAGAAGTTGGGGTGATAATGAGCTCAATCTGTCGGACAGGCCGACAGGTTAAGTCAGACGTATCGAAATAATCGGCTTTTTTCGACCTGCTCTCAAGTATGAAAATCAGCATTGGCTATCAGAGTTGCTAAACGCTACCTTACATATAGACATTATCTTGCGCTGTGTTAAAGTCTGCCTTTAATAGCTTGCGTGCTGCATCATCTATTTAAAGGTAAGCTTTAACATGAATACCCAAACTCGTTCAGGTGAATTTGCTGTTCAGCCGGGCGGCTATCAGGCGTTTATCCCCAAGCCGCTGCCGCCAACACCGGCGTTGGAGATCGATGCCGAGATGCAGGCGCTGCTATCCAAGGCAGACCGCGCCCTCGGGCGGCTGGATGGCTCCATTCGTACCCTGCCCAATCCTGACCTCTTTATTTTTATGTACGTGCGCAAAGAGGCCGTGCTCTCCAGCCAGATCGAAGGCACGCAAAGCTCGCTGAATGACCTCCTCGAAGTGGAAGCGGAGATCTTCGATAACCAACATCCACGCGATGTCGACGAAGTACTCAACTACGTGCGCGCCATGAACTATGGGCTGGAGCGGCTGGCTGAACTGCCGCTCTCCAATCGCCTGATTCGAGAAATCCACAGCGTGTTGTTGAATGGTGGGCGCGGCGGTAATGCCCAGCCGGGCGAGCTGCGCAAAATTCAAAACTGGATCGGCCCGCAAGGCTGCACATTAAAAGAAGCCACCTTTGTTCCCCCTCCTCCGCAACAGCTCGAAGATATACTGGCTCAGTTTGAACGTTTTCTGCACGATGAAAGCCTGCCCGTCCTGTTGCAAATCGGCATGGCTCACGCCCAGTTTGAAACCATCCACCCCTTTCTGGATGGCAACGGCCGTATCGGACGACTGCTGATCGCCTTTATGCTCCACCAGCGCGAGATATTAGAGACACCGGTACTCTACATCTCCTACTACTTCAAAAAATATCGCCAGCAATATTACGAGCAGCTGCAATCCGTGCGCGAAAACGGCAGCTGGGAGGCGTGGCTCAAATTTTTCCTGCAAGGGATCTATGAAGTTTCACAAGAGGCCACCGAGACCTCGCGTAAAATCGTTGACCTGCGCGAAGCCCATCGAAAATTGATAGCCGAACATTTTGGCCGTGTCGCGGGTAACGCCATGCAGGTGCTAGAAACGCTTTACCAACGCCCCTTTATTAAAGTGCAGGACATCATAGACCTGACCCATGTCTCCTACCCGGCAGCCAATCAATTGATGAATAAATTTGTTGATCATGGTTTGCTGACAGAAGTGACTGGCCAGGCACGCAATCGCCAGTTTCGTTATGGGTCGTACATCGACCTGTTTAATTAAGATTTATAAAGAAGAAAATGCTCATGCCACTACTCGACTGGTTAAATAAAGATCAAGCCGTTAAGCAGGTCAATCAAGTGCCTTATCGCCTGTTACAGCCGGTGCCGGAGTTGAGCTTTGGTGACCCCAACAGTCAAAACATGCTGATTCAGGGCGACAACCTCGATGCCCTTAAAGCCCTGCTACCGCTCTATGCCGGTAAGGTGAAATGCATCTATATCGATCCACCCTACAACACCAAATCTGCCTTCGAACATTACGATGATAATCTGGAGCATAGCCAGTGGCTGTCGATGATGTATCCGCGATTGGAGTTGTTGCGCGAGTTGCTGGCCGAGGATGGCAGTATTTGGGTGTCGATTGATGATTCTGAGGGTGCATATTTACGAGTTATGATGGATGAAATATTTGGCCGAGGAAATTTTATTGCTGCAAATGTGTGGCAAAAAAGATATTCGCGTGAAAACAGGGAGGCTATTGGGGATGTGCACGAGTATATTTATGTCTATGCGATGAATCCTAAAAAGTTTAAGGCTATACGAAATAAGATTCCTTTAAATGAGGATCAAGCCAAAGTTTATAAAAACGCTAACAACGATCCTAACGGCCGGTGGAGAACTATTCCTATAACTGCGCAGGCTGGACATGCTACGCCAGAGCAGTTTTATGAAATTAAAGCGCCGGGCGGGAAAATACATACCCCCTCCAAAGGCCGGTGTTGGGGAATGGCGAAAGCAACTTTTGAAAAATTGAATGCCGAAGGAAAAATATACTTTGGTAAAGACGGAAATTCTCAACCGAATCTAATTAGATATTTAAGCGAAGTTGAAGGTATCGTGCCTTGGACGTGGTGGCCGAGTAATGAAGTTGGTCACACGGATGAGTCTAAAAAGGAAATACTAGCAATATTTAGCGACATTCAAGAGTTTGATACACCTAAGCCAGAAAGGCTGATGCAGCGAATTTTACATATTGCGACGAATCCTGGTGATATGGTTTTGGATTCGTGTCTTGGATCAGCCACCACCGCCGCCGTCGCCCACAAAATGAACCGCCGCTACATCGGCATAGAGATGGGTGAACATGCAGAGACTCACTGCCAACCCCGTTTGAAAAAAGTGATTGAGGGCGAGCAAGGCGGTATCTCCAAAACCGTCAAGTGGCAAGGCGGTGGTGGTTTTCACTACTACCGTTTGGGTGAGCCGATCTTTGATGAGTATGGCTGTATTCGCGGTGATATTCGTTTTGCCGAATTGGCGGCGCATGTTTGGTATCTGGAGACACGCACGCCACTGCTGAAAAAGCGCAGATCACCGCTGCTTGGTGTGCATAACGGTGTCGCCTATTACCTACTCTATAATGGCATTTTGGGTGATCGCAAACCTCAAGGGGGTAATGTGTTGACCGGGCCGATTCTCAGCCAGTTAACTAAACACGATGGCCCTAAAGTGATCTTTGGTGAAACCAGTCGTTTGGGCGAGGCGCGCCTGAAAGATGAGCAGATCACCTTTAAACAGATTCCGTATGATGTGCGGGCGCGGTGATATTTCTCCCTCACCCCAACCCTCTCCCAGGGGGAGAGGGGGTTTTAGTTCCTTCTCCCTCTGGGAGAAGGTTAGGATGAGGGGGGCTTTATGGATATAAAAGACAAAGCCAGAAAGTTAAGAAAAAACCAAACTGACGCGGAAAAAATGTTTTGGCAAAAAGTTAGAAATAGGCAACTAGCCAATCAAAAGTTTCGTCGTCAATATCCCATTGGCTCCTATATTGTTGATTTTGTATGTTTGGAGCTGAAGTTGATTGTCGAGTTGGATGGTGGCCAGCATATGGAGCAACAAGCCTATGATGAACGGCGTTCTGATTATTTAAATCAGCAGGGTTTTATGGTTGTGCGGTTTTGGAATAATGAGGTGATGGGAAATTTGGATGGCGTTTTGGAGTCCCTCACCCTAGCCCTTTCCCAGCAGGAGAGGGAATTAAATGCGGGAGCGGTGAAGTGAGTTTTGTTTTAAAGAATTATCAGAAGCAGACCCTTGATGCATTAGAGTTATTTCTCAGCGATGCGCGTTTAATGCCGGTGGCCGATGCGTTTGAAAAATCGTTGTTGCGCCAGGGAATAGACCCCTACCTCTATCGCCATTACAGTTTTGATGAAACACCTTATGTTTGTCTGCGCCTGCCGACTGGCGGGGGCAAAACAGTATTGGCCTCTCACGCGGTACGCATCGCCACCCGTGCCTATCTGGAAAAGGACTATCCGATTGTTTTGTGGCTGGTGCCCACCAGCACCATTCAGCGGCAAACGTTAGAGGCACTTAAAACACAAGGTCATCCTTATCGTGTTGAATTAGATCGCGCTTTTGATCAGCGTGTGAAAGTGTTGGATGCCGGTGAGGTGAATCAGATTCGCGCCCATGATATCGGCAATCAGGTAATCGTAGTGGTCAGCACCTTGGCTAATCTGCGTGTGGAAAAAACAAGTGATCGAAAGGTCTATGCCTACCACGAAGACTTTGAACCTCATTTTTCCCGAATCGATAAAAATGATCCGCGCCTGGAGCGTGTGACTGAAGCGGATTTGAAAGAAAACGGCCTGGGTAAAGCGGCCTTGGGTAAGGTGAAGTTCTCTTTTGCCAATCTGCTGGCCCTGCATGGGCCATTAGTGATTATGGATGAGGCGCACAATGCACGAACGTCTTTGACTTTCGATACCCTCAAACGCATTCATCCCAAATGCATTATTGAATTCACCGCGACACCTGATTTGTCACTCACGTCAGGCTCCAATGTGCTTTACCGTGTTTCAGCTTCAGAGCTGAAAGCGGAGGAGATGATTAAACTACCCATCATGCTTACCGAGCATGATGATTGGCAGGCAGCGGTTGAGGATGCGGTGTTGACCCGTAATCGCTTGGCAATAGAGGCGCAAAATGAACCGGACTATGTGCGGCCGATGACACTTTTTCAAGCGGAACCGAAAAATGGCACCGTGACTTGGCAGGTGTTGAAAAAGTATCTGATTGAAGAGCAGCACATTGATGAAAAGGCGATTGCGGTCGTGACCGGCACGCAACGTGAGTTGAATGACATCAATCTGTTTGATCGCAGTTGTCCTATTGAACATGTGATTACCATCGATGCATTGAAAGAGGGCTGGGACTGTTCGTTTGCCTATGTCTTCTGCTCGGTGCGCGATGTGAAATCGAGTAGAAATGTAGAGCAGCTATTAGGTCGGGTGTTGCGTATGCCTTATGCCAAGCGGCGTAGTGTTGATGCGCTGAATCGATCTTATGCACATTTGGCCTCACCGCATTTTGCTGAAGCCGCCAGCCAGTTAGTGGATAAATTGGTGGATATGGGCTTTGAGGCGCAGGAGATTCCTTCGAGTATTCAGCGTGGTTATGGCGATGATCTATTTGGCCCCAATGACGGCGGGCATTTCTCTCCACCGCAAGAACCACCTTTAGAGATTGATTTGCCCTCTCTACCGGAGATTAAGCCAGAACACAAACCGTTGATGGGGAATGTCACCGTTAGCCAAAACGAAGATGGCACGACAAAGGTTCAGGTTAAGGGGCTGTTGGATGAGGATGTTGCCAAAGGGTTTTTAAAGCTCTTTAAAGGCAAAGATAAAAAAGAGGTACAAACACAAATTGAACAGCACAATGCCCGTGTGCAAGCCTATCAATCACCGTCGGAAAAAGGAGAGTTGTTTTCACCCCTTCCTGGGTTATGTTTTTTAGAGCAGGGCGAGTTGGCTCTTATAGAACCGGAGACGTTTCTTTTTCTAAAGGGTGACTGGTCACCATTGGATTTTTCCATTGAACTGTCCAATTTTAGTTTGAAGAAAGGCGATACCACCTATGAGATTGATATGGATGGTAAGAAGGTCAGCTATCGCATCGCCGAAGAGCAGGAGACGTATAACCTGGATTTTGTCGATACCGATATCACCGAATATGACTTGATCCGCTTTCTTGATCGAGAGCTTCGTAATGTTCACTTTAACCAATCAGTGATGGTGAAATTTATCAGCCAGACCATCAGCCATTTGATTAACGACAAAGGTTTTACCTTAACCGCCTTGGTGCGAAGTAAATTTTTGTTGGTAAAAGCGATTCAAAAGCGTTTGCAAATTTTACGTGAACAGGCAACACAGCAAGGATTTCAAAGTGCGTTGTTTGATGATGTTATTCCCTTGGAAGCCAGTTTTAATTACCAATTTGAATTTAAGCCGGGGCTCTACCCTGCTCGCCCACCGCTGTATAGCGGGCGTTATACCTTTAGAAAACATTACTACCCAACGATTGAAGATATCAGGGTGGATGGTGAGGAGTTTTTCTGCGCGCGGGATATTGATAGTCATCCGGCGGTTAAATTCTGGGTGCGTAATTTGGTTGCCCGGCCGGCGGCATCATTCAGACTGCCGATTGCCGGAGGGTGGTTCTATCCCGATTTTGTTGTGCAACTAGAAGATGGCCGTGTGCTGGTGATTGAGTATAAGGGCGAGGTCTACAAAACTAATGATGATTCCCGCGAGAAAAACAACGTTGGCAAGCTTTGGGCTGAGAAAGGCGGTGATGACTATCTGTTCTTGATGGCGGTGAATCAGGATGATCAGGGGCGAAATGTTTATCAGCAGTTAGGCGCGGTGATTGATGGCCCGGTCAAGAATCGCTCATGAATAACCACCTACCCGAACATGAGAAAGGCAAGGTTCTGCTTTACCAAACCGAAGAAGGCCAGCTGCGCCTCGAATGCCGTTTGGAGGGTGATGCTCTGTGGCTGACCTTAAACCAGATGGCCGAGTTGTTTGGTCGTGATAAGTCAGTGATTTCAAAGCATTTAAAGTCGATTTATGAGGGTGGCGAGTTAAGCCGCGAGGCAACTGTTGCAAAATATGCAACAGTTCAAGCCGAGGGCGAGCGAGAGGTGAGTCGCCAGATTGAGTATTACAACCTAGAGGCTATTTTTGCTGTCGGCTATCGGGTGCGCTCTAATCGAGGCATTCAATTCCGCACCTGGGCGACGGTTCAACTCAAGGAGTTTCTAACCAAAGGCTTTGTCATGGATGATGAGCGCCTGAAAAGTCCAGACAGCAGTCTATTTTTTGATCAGCTACTGGCTCGTATCCGCGATATACGATCTTCTGAAAAGGTTTTTTGGCGCAAGGTGTGTGATATCTATGCGACAAGTATTGATTACGATGGTCGTGCCGAATTGAGTCAGGATTTTTTCGCTCAGGTGCAAAATAAAATGCACTGGGCAGCTCATGGGCATACCGCGGCGGAAGTGATTCATGAGCGGGTGGACGCAGAAAAGTGTCATTTGGGCTTAACGCATTTTTCGGGTGAAACCCCAAGTCGAGCAGACATTGGCACGGCAAAGAATTATTTGTCCGAAAAAGAACTCAATCTACTTAATCGTATTGTTACCGCCTATTTGGAATTTGCCGAACTGCAAGCAGAACGTGGGCGGTTAATGAAAATGGCTGACTGGTCAAGCAAACTGGATGGCTTCTTAAAGCTTGGGGATCATGATGTGTTGACTCATGCCGGAAAAATCTCGGCGAAGCAGGCTAAACAAAAAGCTGCGCTGGAGTATGATCGCTATCGTAAGGTGATTGATGCAGCACCTAGCCAGGTAGATAAAGATTTGGAAAATGCGCTCAAGAAATTGCCTAAAAAATCGTAGTTCGTACATTGTGAGACAAAGGAATCGCAATGATTCACTATTCAAAAGGTGATTTATTACAAGCCGATGTCGAGGCCATTATCAACACAGTGAACTGTGTGGGGGTGATGGGCAAGGGTATTGCTTTGCAGTTTAAACAGGCTTTTCCTGAAAACTTCACCGCTTATGCCAAGGCGTGTAAGGCCAGGCAGGTTCAACCTGGGCATATGTTTCTGTTTGAACGGGAGAATTTGGTAAATCCCCGTTTTATCATTAATTTTCCCACCAAGACTCATTGGAGGGCTAAGTCACTGTTAGAACACGTCGAGCAGGGTTTAGTGGATTTAGTGCAGGTGATCCGTGATAAACAGATCAAATCTATCGCCATCCCTCCGCTGGGTTGTGGCAATGGTGGATTGGATTGGGCAGTGGTGCGGCCGCTAATCGAGCAAGCCCTGGCTCAGATGCCGGGGGTAGAGGTCTATGTTTATGGGCCACAGCCTGCTCCTGCTGTGGATGCTATGCCTGTGATGACTAAAACACCCAATATGACCCGTGCCCGCGCCCTGTTTATCAAACTGATCGAGCAGTACAGCCTTCCCGGTTATCGTCTTAGTTTGCTGGAGGTACAGAAGCTAGGGTATTTCCTGCAAGAGGCTGGCGAAGCATTGCGGTTAAATTATGTAAAACACCACTTCGGTCCTTATGCTGAAAACCTCAACCATGTGCTGCAACGCATCAAGGGTCATTTTATCCGTGGTTATGGTGATCGCAGTAAAGACGCGCAGATCCATCTCATGCCTGACGCGGTGGCTCAGGCCGATGCTTTTCTGGCCAACGATGTGGATGCCAGCCAGCGTCTGGCGCAAGTGGAGGCATTGATTGAAGGTTTTGAAACACCTTACAGTATGGAACTGTTAGCCTCGGTGCACTGGGTAAGCACGCGGGAAGGGGTTGATAACGAGCTGGCGGCGGTGGCAAAGGTGCAAGGCTGGAATTCACGCAAGGCAAAACTGATGCAGGCCAAACATATTCAAAAGGCGTTTGAGCGTCTAAAGGATCAGCAGTGGGTAAGCACTTAGCTATTCGTTAAACGATACCCCATGGCCCGGTTGCTTTCAATAACGCAGGGTGCCCAGTATCAACGCTCACAATGCCGCATGGAGTGAGATCTTAAAAGCGGCGTATGCAAATGCATTAAAGGGTTGATGGTGCGCCGGCTTCCTCCACCGGAATGGCACCTTCATGCTTATTAAAATGTAAAGGTGCTTCAATTGCTTTCAAATCGGCCAGCATCATTTCGCGACCACCGGCATCCTTTAACGCCTTTTTGAAAAAGCCCTTTAGTGTTTTTTTCAGGTGACGAGTTACCTTTTTCTCTGACACCTCTTTTAAAACACAGAAAATCGCCAGCGCATAAGCGACTTCACGCTCAGCAAGGTTGCCTACGCGCTCCATCGCAGGTGAACGGCAACTGCCATAACCGCCGCGATGCGGGGTGACGGTGTTGGCAAGCATCAAACCAAAGCCATGGGTGTCCGGGTAATGGTATAGAAAACCAGAGGCCAAATAATCCAGCTGATGATTTTAGTGTTTGTAAATCGTCTTAAGGCGAAATGACTGGCTTTCAGCGGTATTTGAAGCCTCCGGCTTTAGCCGGTGGAGTATTAAAAATTCGGGTTCGAATATATTTGAATTTATATAAAACTAAGATATGGTAAAAGTGTTATCCAGTGGAGGATAACCGAGTCATTCACTCTGAAATATGATAGTCGTGTACAGTGAGATAAGAAAATACATACTTTCATTAATATATTCGTAATATTGAAATTCAATATTCAGATTGAAAGGAATTCAAATAACAATAGATGCAGCTTAACTTTTGATTAAGGAGATTAAAGTGAATATCACTAAAAAATCAATAGCACTATTATCTATAGCTATCATTTTTTCCCCCCTTGCCCTGGCAGATCGTGGAAGTAGTGCCCAGAAAAGTGGCATTACTTTTAATAAAATGGATCAGACAGCGGCCTTTATCCACGGTGACAATTTAGTTACAGACGTGGTGGCTGAAAGTGGTCTAGAGTTTTCTTCTGGCACTTCTACACCTGAACAAAGAGCTGCAGGAATGAGTGCAGTAATGGTAGCTCCGAATGGTGAAATGTTTGAATCAGTCATGAGCAAAAAAGATGCTGCTCTTTTCGAGAAAGCCATTAAAACACTGGAAAAAGCAGGGCACTCTGCCGCTATATTCACCAATGAAGTGTTCGCCCAAATGAGCTAAGCGAAATAATGAGTGGTATTTTTGGCGATGAAACGACCGAAGTGGTAATTGGCACAGATGATAGAGTGCAGATTACTAATACTGTTTCTTACCCAAACTATTACATTGGGCGGATAGCGGTGGGTTGTACTGGAACGTTGATTAGTCAGAAACATGTCCTAACAGCGGGGCATTGCGTCGCTGACGGAAGCGGTTCCTGGTATAGCAGCCTCAATTTTACGGTTGCTAAAAATGGCAGCTACGAACCATGGGGTAGTGAAAACTGGTCTGGTGCCATCACAACAAGCGCATGGTTCTATAGCGCCAATACAAATTTTGACTATGGCATGATCGTATTAGCAGCCGCACCTCATGGTGGACATGCTGGCTGGGGTACGTACTCAGGTGGAACTCACCGGATCACAGGCTACCCAGGTGATAAACCTTTTGGCACGATGTGGACTCATTCGGGGACTCCATCGACCAGTGGCTCTTATCGACTTTGTTACACCATCGATACTGCTGGAGGTCAAAGCGGGAGTGGGATAGCCGACACGGCTGGTTATGTTCGTGGCATACATACCACCGGCTCATCTTCACAAAATTGTGGTACCAGAATGACGAGCACGTTGTATAACACTTTGCAAAACTGGATTGCCACCTACCCCTAACGCGTTGTTCGCACTTTTGAAAACGGTGGCCGTGAGGTAAACGGCCACCGTTTTTTAGCGTAAATTTCCCTCTATGCGCGGAATATTATTGAGTTCTTCGATTACTTCAGCCGTTGCTTTTAAATGAATTTGTAGGGGAGAAGATTCGTATACTACAACATCTCTCACACGGCCTCTCTTTTCTAGTTCATCAACTCTTTTTAATACTGGGTCAGGTGACTCCGCACTGCCAATTATTAAAGCATCAATTAAACTATCACTTTTTTCACTCATCGACTTATCCGTTACTTCGCACCCTATAAGTGAAATATACATTAAGAAAAAGAATAATACCCTCATATATCACCTCGCGAATTATTAGGATTTGTAGTGGTCAACCTTTTCTGGCCATTGAATTAAAGGTTGCCCAATAATACGCTTCTTTTTCGTTCGGTGATAATCCTAAATTATGGTGGTGAGGTCTTATCGAATTATAATATTTGTAAATATAATCTCGGATGGCATCAACCGCGATAATCTCATTTTCACATCCCTTCTTCGGCATGTTCTCAGTTTTCAAACGCCTAAAGAAATGATTCCTTGCCAATGATTTTTCATCCATATAAGTCTAAAGCCGTTGCTAGATATTGCCATTTATTACCAACCCAAAGATAAGTAACATCACTACACCACACTTGGTTCATAAACGATCGATAAACCCCATCTAGCAAAAATTCATTTAATGGCAGCTGATTCCTGACTCACGTTTCAGGGCAGAAGCGCTTCGATCGCCTCAACACTTGCAGCCTGGGGAAGCGCTTTAAAAACATGCCGAAGATAAGCATCAGGTTCTCACCCATTGGCCTTGGCTGTTTCGATCAGGCCATACCCGTTAGCGCTGGATTTCGCACCTCTGACGCTGGCGCTGAATAACCAGTTCTTACGGTTAATGATGAAGGGGCGTATCGCATTTTCTGCTGGGTTATTATCAATCGATAAGCGTTCATCATACCAGCCGCTCTGCGGGTGGTTATTGATTTTTCCTACCAAAATCCACTGGAAGGCGAAATCACGTGCTAGCGCAAGCCGAGCAGGGATGGGTAGTTTTGGAGCGCGTGATCAGTGATAAACAGATCAAATCCATCGTCATTTCACCACAGGGTGAGCGGTATCGACACTAACAATGCTGTATTGAGTGTGGTTTCAGAAGCGGTGTGTGGTGCGCTGTCATCCCGGCGTCGGCTGGGGTCCATGTTTTGGGTCACTATATAAAGCTGGCTCCCAGCTTATGCCGGAATGGCAGCTTCATGCTTATTAAAATGTGAAGGTGCTTCAATTGCTTTCAAATCGGCCAGCATTGTTTCGTGACCACCGACATCCTTTAACGCCTTTTTGAAAAATCCCTTTAGTGTTTTTTTCAGGTGACGTGTTACCGCTTTTTCTGGCACCTCTTTTAAAACACAGAAAATCGCTAGCGCATAAGCGACTTCACGCTCAGAAAGGTTGCCTACGCGCTCCATCGCTGGTGAACGGCAACTGCCACAACCGCCGCGATGTGGGGTGGCGGTGTTGGCAAACATCAAACCAAGGCCATGGGTGACTGCCATCACTTCTGTGAGATGGGGCAAAAGCTCTGGATCGCAGGGTGGTGCTAGTTCAGCGAGCGCGGCGAGATGTACCATCAGCGCATGGGAAAAATTGGCGATCATGACTTCAGGGTTGCCGACTTGCTTGGGCTCATAGAAGAGTATCAGTTGTGCTTGTGAGGTAGCGACTAACGATTGGGCCGCGCCCTCCCCTGCGAGTGCTGATAACATCTGATGAACCGATGGTACATCGTTTGGATCACCTCGGAATTGATGATGATCAATGGCCTGGGTTGGCCAGTAGCTTAAGCCCGCGTAGCCCTTGACACGGTTCATCATCAAATCGGCCATCGCTTCAATACTCGTGCCGCTACCCGGGAAATGCCTGGGTGTGGGGGTGACGAGAATGGTGTTTTGATAAAAGGGTGCGCTGCCAAAGCTGCGCAGCGACCAGCCGAAGGCCTCAAAGAGCCATTCGATCGACTCTTTGTCCAGTAACGGTTCACGTTTAAAAAATCCTAGCATGCACTATTTATAGCTACATCCTGAATTTATTGCAATGTTATACTCGTTTGCAGAATAAAACAGAGACAAAATTGAGAGACCCGATGCGATCATTACTATTAATTTGTTGTGCGCTATTGACCATGAATGCGATGGCGACTGATGATGCCCGTTCCAAATTATTGGCCTTTAATCCGCTGAATGGCACGCTGGAAAGTAGTCGATCTTATACCGCGGTGGTGTCTGCCTTTAATAAAGAGAACCACTGCATTCTGGTCAGTAAAAGCACCACATTTGCCAAGGCTGATAAGGCATTTGAGAATGAAAATGTGATGACGATCGACTTTACCAACATACCGATACAGGAAATGTACGCCGCTCATCGTGACGGCGGCAACTGGCTTAATGTGAAATACCAGGTACATGCCACCTTGACCACATCCTTGGTTCATTACAGCGTCACTAGTGCCTCCATGCCGGGCATGGTCTATGAACGAGACGATGACTATTTTATTTTTATGTTTAATGCGCTTGAAGAGGTCACGCAGGCACAGCAGTTATTGATCGATATCATCACCGAGTGTCAGACATAACAAATAGAATATGAATTGACCATGGCAACATTAGAACAAAAAATGCAGGTGATCAAACTGATCATCCTCGATGTTGATGGTGTGATGACCGACGGCACGGTTATATACAATGCGGATGGCCATGAGTCCAAGGGCTTTAATACTCAAGATGGCTTTGGCATCAACATGGCGCAAAAGGCAGGGCTTCGTTTTGGTGCATTAATGGGCCGTGTGAGCAAAGCGGTTGAACGGCGCATTCATGATCTTAAGTTCGACTTTTATAAGAGTGGCCAACTTTATAAAGTTGAACACATAAAAGCGATGATTAGTGAATCCGGTTTATCTCCAGAGCAGGTACTCTACATGGGTGATGATATTGCTGATCTTGCCTGCGCACCACATGTTGGCATCTTTGTTGCTCCCACCAATGCACAATCACGTGTGCGTGAAAAAACCGAATGGATAACGAACGCAAACGGTGGTAGTGGCGCGGTGAGAGAGATGATTAATACCCTGTTAGCTGTGCAAGGTGTATTAGATGAAGTTGAAGCTTCTTTTTTAAGCCAGACTTAACAGCTGCCCTGCTTGTCGTTCCGGCAGAGGCCGGAATCCAGCCATCAAACTTTTAAAGAGTAGGTGTATTTATATGCGTAAAATTGCTGTCAAACCTTATAGAAGAAGATAAATTTGGGTACACGTCAGTTCATTGTATTGGTTATTTATCCGAAACTTGGATTTCTATTCCTCTCCTAAGAGAATTATTAGAAATAAAAAGATAGAAATACAGATTCGTACAGCCTCAATAAAATCAGATGGGCTTTGATTTGGGCTAAGCAAAGGTGCTTGTGACCATATGAAAAGTTTAATAAGACCAGACTCCGATGTGTCATAAGTAACGCCCCGGGTTTCGCTGTAAGCTCAGCCCAGGCTACAACGACAAACCCAGAACAAACTCGCTGCCTACCTGTATAATGGCTCACTCAGACAAGCAGCGACTACCGGAATAAAAATGATCACCGTTGGAAAATATTATAATTTAGAAGTGCTAAAAAGCGTCCATTTCGGATTTTATCTGGATGCTAAAAACCTCGGTGAGGTGCTGTTACCCGGTAAATACGCAGATAATGACCTGGCGATTGGCGACTACATCGATGTGTTTCTCTATCTTGATTCCGAAGACCGTCCGGTGGCAACCACTGAAACACCCTTTGCACAGGTGGGTGAGTTTGCCTATCTACGTGTGATGGCGGCAACCAAGGTGGGGGCCTTTGTTGATTGGGGGCTAGAGAAAGATATCCTCGTTCCCTTTGGCGAGCAGCATGTGCCGATGGTCGCGGGTCGTTCTTATCTTGTTTATCTCTATCTTGATAGTGCGAGTAACCGGATTGTCGCCTCATCAAAGGTTGATAAATTTCTGGATGATGAACGCCCGCATGACTTTAAAGAGAAGCAGGCGGTGAAATTGATCATTGCCAATACCACTGATCTTGGTTTTAAGGCGATCATTAACAATACCCACTGGGGTGTGCTGTATACCAACGATGTGCATGAGCGCCTGAGTTTTGGCCAATATAAAGAGGGCTTTATTAAAAGGGTTCGATCCGATAATAAAATTGACCTGACTCTGCAAGGTGGTGCGGGTGAGCGTAGCAAGCATGCGCTGCTGATTGAAAAGAAGCTCAATGAAAACGATGGTTTTCTACCCCTGCATGATAAATCTGACCCCGAGAAAATTTCTGAAGTCTTTGGTATCAGTAAGGGAGCCTTTAAAAAGGCGCTGGGAATTTTATATAAACAAAAAGTGATTACGATTGGAAAGGATGGCATCCGATTGGTTAAGTAATGGGTTCTAATGTTGAAATAATCTGCGAACTCTATCGTGCATTTAAAGAAAAGGATTATGATGCCTTTAAGTTGATCTGTGACGAATCGATTAGCTGGCATCAAAACCCTGGTTTTCCAGGTGGCGGAAGTTATATTGGTGCCGAAGCAGTGATTGAGCATGTGTTTAAATCATTTGATGATCGTTGGGAGGCATGGACGTTTAAGGCCATTGAGTTTCTTGATGCGGGTGATGTTGTGATTGTGACCGGTCAATATGAAGGTCGGTATGCTAGAACACAGAAAAAATTTGTATCTGAAGCAGCCCATTTTTACACAGTAAAGAATAAGCGTGTGGTGGCCTTCCAGCAGTATTGTGATACGAAGCCTATTTGGGACGCGATGGATTGAAAACTAAAAAGGCGCTAATCGATAGCAGCTATTGTAGTTAAATAGAAAATTGATGCTAAGTTTTAAAGGTTTGTACTAAAGACTGTAGTTCAATGGCTATCGAAGAGAGGTTGCGGCTAGCATTTTCGGTCTGCTGTGCACCCTGGCTATTCTGCTGTGTAATGGTGTTAACCGATAGAATATTTTGATTAATCTCTTCCGCGACAGCCGTTTGCTCTTCTGCTGCACTGGCAATCTGGGTATTCATATCATTAATCTTTGATACCATATGGGTGATTTCTGTGAGAGAATTCGCCGCTTTTTTTGCTTGTTCAACACTAGCATTGGCTTTTTCTTTGCCACTTTCCATTGCCGAAACAGCATCCTGTGTGCCATGTTGAAACTTTTCAATCATCTGTTGAATTTCAAGCGTAGAGTCTTGGGTGCGACCGGCAAGGGTACGAACTTCATCGGCAACAACCGCAAAGCCTCGTCCTTGTTCCCCGGCCCTTGCGGCTTCAATAGCGGCATTCAGTGCGAGTAAATTAGTTTGTTCAGCGATGTCTTTAATGACATCAAGCACGCGCCCAACATTTTCAGACTCGGTGGATAGCATATTGATCACATCGGCGATGCGCTGTACATCGTTGTTTAGTTCATTGATTGATTCGACTGCGCGCGTAACGACCATTTCGCCCTCTTTCGCCTGACTGTCAGCCTCGTGTGCTGCCTGAGATGCCGTGTTTGCACTCTGTGCAACTTCCTGCGCGGTGGCGCTCATTTCATTGATGGCTGTCGCGATCTGTTCACTCTTTTGTAGTTGAGTTTGAATACCCTGGTTAGACTGGGCACTGATAGATGACATCTGTTCAGACGCCGATGCTAACTGAGTACTCGCACCGGTCACCTGGGCCATAACCGATTTTATTTTTGAGAGCATCTGGTTAAGTGCACTCCCCATTTGTCCTATTTCATCATTGGCTGCAATATCAGCAGTAATCGAAAGGTCTGAGTTCTGTTCGATATTAATTAATGTATCACGGAGATTTTCTAAGGGGTTAAAGATAGTCTTGATTGCTAGTTTAGCTAGCGCGATAGCGATGAGTACACCTAACACCAGCATTACCCACATTGTATTAGCAAGAAAATCGGCTTTAGATGTAATTTCAGCGCTGTCATCCGCTAATAATCTTTGCTGATCTTGTGACATCTCACTGAGCAGAGACTGGATTTGTGTGTTGATCGGTTCAAGATTGCTTTTCATCCAGTGATTGGCGAGGTTCCAGTCAGGTTGAGAGCGCATTGAGATAAGCTTTTCTGGTAGCGGGAGAAATTTCTTCCGTGCATCGGCATATACCCAAAATGCCTGGCGCTGCTTTTTAGTTAATTGTTTCGTGTTATTTTTTAAAGCGGCAAAGCGCTTTTTATTTTTAGCGGCCAGTTTTTTATAGGCATTGCTGTATTTCTTTTCACCTGATAACAGGAACGCATGAATATTGGCTAGCGCTAGTGCGGTCGTACCCCGTACGTCAGCCATCATGCCAAGCAATGCTTTACGCCCGGCATTCTCTTTGACGGCTAGTTCAAGATCGATGATATGGGTGATCTGCTTGATCATGATTTCGGTGAGAGGTGCAGCTTCATCATGCATCATCTTGATTGCTGGTGAGTTGTCAGTTGTGTGAGCAATATCTTCGATTCGCTGGCGCTCACTCTCAAATTGATTTAATAGTTGTTCAATGCTATTGAACCGCTCGACATTAGCTGGATCGGACCAATGGGTGGACATTGAGCGAAGTACTGCCATAGCGGGTTCAATTTCGTTTTGCCAGAAGGTGAGCCTTTTTTCTTTAAAGGTGTCATCGCCAGTAATCATCCAGCCGCGCAGTGCTGCGAGTTCGTGGTTGATCCCTGTGAGCAGGTTGGCACTTGCAAAGGCCGTTGGTGTGCGCAATTCACTCACCTTGTGGGTAAGTTGTTTGGTGGTGCTGACTTGCCAGAGGGTTATTATCGAGATAAACACGATAAGTGAGGTCATCATGGCGTATGAAATAGTTAATTTCTTTTGCAGGGAACTAGTGCCTGCTGTCGATGTCGTCATGTCTGTCAGATCCTTGTCAAACTATGATATTAAAATTCGAGTATATGGGTTCTTGTCGGCGTCAAAAAACTCTCACCTTAAACCTGACAATGAATACAGCATTAAATGTGCCACTAATGGCTGATCAGTTATATGGGAACGAAGCGCCCCTCTGGGATGAGGGGCGAGATAGGATTTAGAGCCGAGGTGCTTCTATGCGGCGATGATACCGCTATGACGCAATAGCGCATCGATTTGAGGTTCACGGCCGCGGAAATCGATGAAGAGTTCCATCGGGTCACGTGAACCGCCCTGTTCCAGTATCATCGACAGAAAGTTAAGGCCGGTCTCGCGGTCGAAAATACCCTTCTCTTCAAATAGTGAAAAGGCATCACTGGAGAGCACTTCGGCCCATTTGTAACTGTAGTAACCTGCCGAGTAACCACCTGAAAAGATGTGAGAAAAACTGTGTGGAAAGCGATTAAACGAAGGTGGGTTGATCACCGAGACCTGCTGGCGTACGTCGTCGAGAATCTCGTGAATAGCGGCACCCTTCTTCGGGTCAAATTCAAGATGGATGCGGAAATCAAAGATCGAAAACTCTAGTTGGCGTACCATCTGCATTCCCGACTGGAAATTTTTCGCCGCTATCATCTTGTCAAACATCTCATCTGGCAAGGTTTCCCCGCTTTGATAATGGCCAGAGATCAGCGCCAGTGCATCGCGCTCCCAGCACCAGTTTTCCATAAATTGGCTCGGTAGCTCGACCGCATCCCACGCCACGCCGTTGATGCCGGAGACGCTTGGGTAGTTTACCTTGGTCAGCATGTGATGCAGGCCGTGGCCAAACTCATGGAACAGTGTCAATACTTCGTCGTGGGTGAAGAGCGCTGGATCATCGCCAAGCCGTGATGAGAAGTTACAGGTGAGATAAGCGACTGGGGTCTGAACACTGCCGTTGTCGGTCAGTTTGCGCACGATGCACTCATCCATCCATGCCCCGCCGCGTTTGAACTGGCGTGCGTAGAGGTCGAGGTAGAACTGTCCGCGCAGGAGGCCATCTTTATCGAAGATCTCAAAAAAGCGGACATCTTTGTGCCAGGTCTCAACCCGGCGTGATTCGGTGATGTTAAGGCCGTAGAGTTTCTCGACCACGCCAAACATACCCGCAATCACGCGGTGTTCTGGAAAATAAGGCTTGATCTCTTCTTGAGAGATTGAGTATTTGTGTTGGCGCAATTTTTCGCCGTAATAGACGATATCCCAGGCCTCCAGGTCGGCAATGCCATGTTGCTCATTGGCAAAGGCACGTAGTTCACCAAGGTCGCTTGTGGCGATAGGCAGGGAGCGTTCGGCTAGATCCGACAGGAACTCCATTACCTGTGATGTTGAAACCGCCATCTTAGTGGCGATTGAGCGCTCGGCATAATTTTCAAAGCTCAGCAGTTGTGCCGCTTCGTGGCGTAGCGCTAGAATTTCTTCCATCAGCGGTGTGTTGTCCCATTTACCTGCATGTGGTCCCTGGTCTGAGGCGCGGGTAACAAAGGCGGTGTACATCTCTTTTCTGAACGCGCGGTCATCGGCATAGGTCATCACGCCTAGGTATGATGGAAACTCAAGGGTGAAGAGCCATCCCTCTTGTTCGCGTTGCAGGGCACTTTGTTGTGCCATCGCTTGAGTTGAGTCGGGTAGCCCGGCAAGGTCTGCTTCATCGCTGATGATTTTGTTCCACTCACGGGTTGCATCGAGGATATGCTCTTCGAATTTACTGGTGAGGGTGGAGAGTTCTTCCATCAATGCTTTGTAGCGCGCTTGTTGCTCTTTATTTAAGTCAATACCCGAAAGGCGGAAATCACGGATCGAGTTATCGATGATCTTTTTCTGTGCACGATCAAGTCGGTGGTATGCCTCCCCCTTAGCGATCGATTGATAGGCCTTGAAAAGACCCGCATGCTGGCCCATCTCAGTACCGTAGTTACTGAGCTTGCCAAGGCAGGCGTTATAAGAGGCGCGTAATTCATCGCTATTAACTACAGAGTTCATATGGCTGACCGGTGACCAGACGCGCGATAGGCGTTCATCCATATTTTCTAGTGGCTGAATCAGATTGTCCCAGGTGTAGTCGGTATTTTCAGCTAGTAGTGCCTCTACCTGTGCGCGGCAGTCGGCCAGTACCTGGTCGATCGCGGGTTCAACATGCTCCGCTTTTATCAGGCTGAATCGTGGCAGGCCACTAAGATCGAGTAAGGGGTTATTCATAGTTTTGTGGGTACCTTTAATATTGTTCATTCACGCATTAACGTTATCTAATGTACCATGTTAAAAAAGAATAAGGTTAGCTGGCAGTGTGATAAGCGTGCTGTTAAACAGGGAGATGATATGACACAGCATTTTGATTTGATTGCCATTGGCGGTGGTAGCGGCGGCATGGCGGTAGCGCGGCGTGCGGCTGAATACGGTATGAAATGTGTGGTCATTGAGTCGGGCCGCCTTGGTGGAACCTGCGTTAACGTTGGTTGTGTACCTAAAAAAGTGATGTGGTACGCCGCGCAACTTAGCCATGCGTTACATGATGCCCCTGAATATGGTTTTGATGCTGCGCTGACGACGATTGATTGGCCGCAATTGAAGTTGGCGCGTGATGGTTACGTTGAACGGCTGAATAAAATCTATGCGCGTAATTTAGAGAATTCAGCGGTAACGATGATTGCAGGGCACGCGGCGTTTGCGTCAAACAATAGTGTTGCGGTGAATGGTGAAGTTTATGGTGCAGAGCACATCGTGGTTGCCTGCGGTGGTCGCCCCACTGTGCCTGATATCCCTGGTGCTGAGCATGGCATCACCTCCGATGGTTTTTTTGAGCTAGCGTCATTGCCACGACGGGTGGCGATTGTCGGTTCAGGTTATATCGCGGTTGAGTTGGCGGGCGTATTAAACGCATTAGGCAGTGAGGTGAGTCTGTTGCTAAGACGCCAGCATCTACTTGCTCGTTTTGATGTGATGCTACGTGAAGAGTTGATGGAACAGATGCAGGATGATGGCATTCGGATTACCACCGGTGTTAGCCTTGCAAGCATTGAGCGCACAGATGACGGAACAATGATGCTCCACACTGATGATGGTGAAATGGATGGCTATGACACCTTGATCTGGGCAATTGGACGTGAAAGCAAGGTGGCGGGTTTGAACCTCGGCGCAGCTGGGCTGAGTATTAACGATGCGGGTTTTATTCCAGTGGATCCATTTCAGAACAGTGTGGTGAATGGCATCTATGCGATAGGTGATGTGACGGGCCAGGCCGCATTAACCCCCGTCGCGATTGCAGCTGGCCGACAATTAGCGGACCGACTCTTTGCTGGTAAGCTCGATGCAAAGTTGGATCAAAGTAATATCCCGTCGGTGGTATTTAGTCATCCGCCGATAGGCACTGTTGGCATGACAGAAGATGAAGCACGAGAACAGTTTGGTGATGACGTGAAGGTTTATCAATCACGCTTCGTGCCAATGTACTATGCGATAACAACACGCAAGCCCCAAAGCGTAATGAAACTAGTGACGGTGGGCGCTACTGAAAAAGTGGTGGGTTGCCATATTATCGGTGACGGTGCGGATGAGATATTGCAGGGGTTTGCAGTGGCGATCAAAATGGGGGCCACTAAGGCCGACTTTGACCGCACCCTTGCGATTCATCCGACTAGTGCTGAAGAGCTGGTGACGATGCGTTAAGGCAGATTAAAAAACTGTTCCATCGGTTTTTTGATCTCTTATAAACGTTACCTTCAAGCCATAATTGTCAGTTGATATGCCCCATTCACGTGCTTTTCATTTCGCGTTAATTTGTGATGAATAACCGTGTTCACGTATAAGCGGTTCGTTGATGACTATCCTGTCATGTTGCCGATGGATATGCCCCTCTAATGACATTTTCTTCATGACATTATTTACCACCTCATAATTCGACCCAATCATTTTTGAAATATCATTGCAGCTAATCCGAGGCTCAATTACTACCATACCATCATTGTTTTTTGAAAGGCTGATAAGCGTTTTAGCGACACGATCATAGAGTTCAGGCTGGACAAGGCTTTCTACTTTTCGTGTTAAATGATGCACCCTTGTCGCCATCGCGTGCATAAACTTGAGGCACATTTCCGGGTGTTGACTAAAAATTCGTAGCAATGTTTTTCTTGAAAGGATTAATAGTTTACATTTCGTCACCGTCGTTACTGAAGCGGAACGCGGCTGCTGATCAATCAATGCCAGTTCACCAAAGCACTGCCCTGCTTCTTGATAACTGAAAATGTCGAATGTTTGGCAATCTCAGATAACTCATGGGGGGCGAAATTTGAAAATAACTGGGTATTTGCTAGTAAATGATGCATTGATGAACCTATTTGAAAATAATCGCTGATGACATGGCTTTAGCGGTGACGCTTATAAAACACTCTTCTTGTCTTCTTCGAAATCATGATTAATGATGCTGCTGTTACCTCCTTTATTGATATGCCCTTGTAAAGCCATTTCGCTCATGACTCTCGTGACCATCTCACGAGAAGCCCCAACCATATTGGCGATGTCTTTGTGGGTGGGTCTAGGCTCTACAACCATCATGCCATCCTGAATTGTCGCCAGTCCTACCAATGTACTTGCGACACGTGCGTAGACGCCCTTAAGCGCAAAATTCTCTATTTTTTGTGTTAAGTTACGCACCTTGTTAGCCAGGATATTCATAATCTTGAGGTTCACCGCTGGATGTTGATTGAGGATCTTTAGTAAGGTCTCGCCTGATAAAATGAATAATTTACATTCCGTCAATGACATTACCGATGCCGCGCGTGGTTGACTATCGAATATAGAAAGCGTGCCAAAGCACTCGCCTGGCGCTAGATAATTCAAGATGACCTCCTGCTTCTTGTCATTCGTTAAATACACCTTCACTCGCCCATCGATAAGGAAGAAGATCGAATCAGATTTATCACCCCGCATAATAATATTGGTATGCTTAGGGATCACTGATAGCGTTATTCTGCGCAATCGCCGACAATTCATTTGGTGTTAATTCTGAGAAGAGATTGATGTCAGCTAATAAACTATTCATTGATGGTCTAATTAAGTGAGCCTCGGTTTTTCCGAGGGACTCTCAAGAGTTTGGCACATACAAGATGGGGCTGTAAATATGTTACTATAGTGACACCGTGTGGTAAGGCTACTAGTCGGCTGTCTCGAGGTGCTCGTTAAAGAAACGAACCATTCATGGTTTATTCCACTTTGTTCATGCGATACCATTAGGCCTGGGACGTACTCGTCACTTCGCTCTCGCACCGGCTTTCAAGTGGATGACGGAATTAGCATGCATTTTTGCATGCCTCGTTCGCAATCTACATAGTTCTTCATGTAGTGTAGCGCACGAATAAATTCATTTTTTACTTAAAAGAGTTCCTTGGTACGCTGCTTTTATCCGTTAGGGTATGTCACTATAAAGGCATGATATTCGAAAAATTTATTCGATTAGCCCTTCATTATCACTTGAGTAGTTTTCGATCATGTATCGGATACCAAAGGCTTTGGCAATTCGATTCATAATGTTCATGCAGACCATTCCCCCGTCTCTAAACTTGGCTAGATATGAGCGGCTAACGTTGATCTTGAGTGATAGTTTTTTAATTGAATCAAGTTCATCGGTACGTTGGTGGATCGTTTTTAAATCATGACGCAAGCGATCAACCAGTGCATTCATACTGATTACATCGTATTGGGGGAGTGTTTTGGCCAGGGATGCAATCGCATCTAGACATTTACGCATTTCCTGGTATTTGGGTTCACGACCTTGGAGGCTGGAAGTTTCTGCTTTAATCCTTTCTTTTAATGCTGCTAATGGCAGCAGCATAATTGAGCTTTTCATGTGTTTTACCTCCTGATTTGAGTGCTCATGACACTCCATAGACTACATTCGGTAACATATATGTCAATGCCTTATTCTCTCTTTTCGTCGTCGACTGTGCTGGCCAGCTGATTTCCTCCCTTGACGCCTGGCTGTTTAAGGTGAAGAGTATCCTTGTTGATAGAGGTTATACTGGCGAGAGTTTCTCATGGTATGCGGTCCTACTGGGTCATACGGTAGTCATTGTGAAGTGTAGGGTATTATATATATTCAAGCAGGTGGCGCCAAAAAGGTGGGTAGCCGAACGTTCCTTTGAAGCGTTGGATAATCCCGTGGCTATTTGAGGGGATGCGACCGAAAATCGGATTTAAGCTTGAATATGGATGTATTTTCTTTTGCTGTACCGTGACTAAAAGAGTTTGAACAGGTGCTAAGAACTAAGGAGTAGCCATTATGGCAATCAGAAAATATCTCGATATCACACCCATCATTGCAGCAGGGGCATATATAGACGAGTCTGCACAGGTGATCGGTGATGTCGCCATCGGTGAAGACGCTTCGCTGTGGCCGCTGGTAGTGGCACGCGGTGATGTTAATTCAATCACGATTGGTGCACGCACGAATATTCAGGATGGTTCGATATTACATGTGACGTCAGATAATGAATTTAATCCTGGTGGAAGCCCGCTGGTAATCGGTGAGGATGTGACGGTTGGTCATGGTGTTATCTTGCACGCTTGTACCGTTGGTGCTTTTTCCCTGATAGGAATGGGTGCGACGGTGCTGGATGGCGCGACGATTGAAGACCATGTGATGGTGGGTGCGGGTGCATTGGTTGCACCGGGGAAAACACTCGAGAGTGGTTATCTTTATGTGGGCAGTCCGGCGCGACAGATACGGCCACTGAAAGAGAAAGAACTGGCGTGGCTGGCATATTCATCGGGCCATTATGTGACGTTGAAAAACAATCATATGAAAAACTAAGTAATCGATTTTTAATGGATAGATTAAGGAGTCGTTGTGATTAAACTGTATAGTTTTGGCCCTGCCTTTGGCGTGCTTGATCCAAGCCCATTTGTGATGAAGGTGGATGCATGGATGAGGATGTCTGGTATTCCATTTGAGCATGTGAGTAGCGTTGGGAATTTGCGTAAAGCGCCTAAAGGGAAGCTACCTTTTATTGATGATGGTGGAAAAGTGGTTGCAGACTCACACCTGATTATCGATTACTTGCGTCAGCAATATGATTCACCTCTGGAGCAGGGATTAACCGTAGAACAAAAAGCGATTGCGATGATGGTGGGTAAGTCACTGGATGAGCATCTTTACTGGTGCCTGGTCTATTCACGCTGGATTCGACCGGATACCTGGCCGCGTGTGAAAGCGACATTCTTTAATGTGGTTCCGCTGCCGCTACGCGCAGTTGTCTGTTGGGCGGCGCAGAAAAAAGTAAGGCGCTCGTTACATTTACAAGGTTTTGGTCGCCATACCGACGAAGAGATTTTGGTGATGACAACGGAGATGTTACAGGCATTGTCTGATTTGTTGGGCGAGAAAAGGTATATGTTCGGTGAACAGCCTTCTACCCTGGATAGCACTGCTTATGGTTTTCTATGTGAATTTATTCTGAGCGATATCGATAATGCGTTTAGCCAGCATGCACGTAAATTTAACAATTTGCTGCAGTATTGTGAACGCATTCGAGATGAATATTACCCCTCATGATTTGACTCGTTTTTAATGATCTCTTTTAAGGCATCAACCAGTGTTTTACATTCATCATCGGTACCGACCGTGATGCGCAGGTATTGATCAATTCGTGGTTTGTTGAAATAACGCACAATGATATTTCTTACGCGGAGATCGGCGGCTAAATCGGCAGCCACATATTGTGGATGGGTGACAAATAGAAAATTGGCTTGTGATGGAATGATATTAAAGCCGAGCCCTTCAAGTTCTACTGTGAGCTGTTCACGCGAGGTAATGATGCGCTTACGGGTGTATTCAAAATGCGTCTTGTCTTGAATCGCAGCGGCCGCACCGCTGATGGCAATACTATCGAGTGGGTATGAATTGAAACTGTCTTTAACACGAATGAGCCCGGCGATGAGTTCTTCATGCCCCATTGCAAAACCTACGCGCAGACCCGCCAGTGAGCGTGACTTAGAAAATGTCTGTATCACTAACAAGTTGGGGTATTCATTGATCAGTGTCACGGCTGACTCACCACCAAAATCGACATAGGCCTCATCGACCACCACCACTGAGTCAGTATTTTTCTTGAGTAACATCTCGATCTCGCCAAGCCCAACGCCATGTCCAGTGGGTGCGTTTGGGTTGGGGAAAATGATGCCGCCATTGGGCTGCAGGTAGTCGCTTAGGCTGATTTCAAGATTGCTGTTGAGTGGGATTGTTTCGGCTTCAATACGGTAGAGTTTGCAATAGACCGGATAAAAGCTGTAGGTGATGTCAGGAAACAGTAGTGGCTTATCCTGTTGAAACAGCGCCTGAAAGGTGTGTGCGAGCACTTCATCAGAACCATTGCCGACAAAGACCTGCTGAGGCTTGAGCTTGTAATATTGCGTGATTGCATTCACTAATCGCTCTGAGCTTGGGTCAGAATAGAGTCGCAAGGAGTTACCGGCCTCAATCTCAATCGCATTGAGCGCCTTGGGGGATGGCCCGTACGGGTTTTCGTTCGTATTGAGTTTGATCAAATTACGGATCTTCGGCTGCTCACCCGGCACATAGGGGGTGAGTTGATGCACGATCGGGCTCCAGAATTTGCTCATAGCGATGTTGGTCTTTGGCGGTCTTTGCCGCATTAAGTCGTCAGTTTATAGAAGAGCGCCAAGTTTAGCAGATGTTGGGTGGAGGTGCCCTAAAGCAAAACAATCAAGTTCGAGGGATTGCCGCATCGCTCTGCTTCTCGCAATGACAGCTACCAAGAGTTGCCTCTTGTAATGGCAGCCATCAAAGATTGTCATCGCGAACGCAGTGCGGCGATCCCCTAGCTCGAACACCTTGGCGGTAAAGGCTACTTCGCCCCTTCTCGTTTGAGAATCGACATGTCGTATGAGATACGCTGCTGTTCAGTGAGCGCATCCCGCATCTCGGTCAGGTGGTCGTAGCGGTGTTTCATGATTTCAGCTTTGATTGCCATCAGCTCATCGATCTTGCTGTGAATCGCCGTTTGATGCGCGCCATCTTTTGCCGTCATCACATTGAGCTCTTTTTGCAGCAGTGTCGCCTGTGCCTTTAATACCGCATGTTGAGTGTCGAGTTTAAGGTGCATTTTATCAACCGCAACACGCTGTTCATCAGAGAGGGTTTTGGCCCAGTGTGGAGAGAGGTGGTGCCCTTTTTTCTTTTTATGCCCTTCTTTGTGTTTTCCCTTGTGATCAGCCGTGTGGTCTAGTTTATCGTGGTGGCCTTTTGTGGCGGCAGTATCATGATGGCCATTTTTATGGTTTTCCCCCGCAAACGCAGGGTTGGCCATCACGAAGATTGATGTGAGTAGCAGTGATCCGAGTAGTTTGTGATTCATCAGGTTTATTCCTCCATGGTGTGGAATTGAAGATAGCCTATATGTGTGTAAATTTATACAATGCAGCTTCAGAGGGATTAACAATATATAAGGCGTAAATGGTAGCATGGAAAAATTTGATCTGGATGGACGTGAATACGTCGCATTGTGTGACCTGATGAAGCTCGCGGGTATGTGCCATAGCGGCGGCATGGCCAAGACCGTCATCGCGGATGGTAATGTGACGGTTGATGGTGAGCTAGAGCTGCGCAAGCGCTGCAAGATTCGCCGCGGACAAATTGTGGAATTTGATGGCCAGAAGATTGTGGTAGAGTAAGTGCTTTCATATTTAACGGGCTATTTAACCTTGCTCTTTACAGGGAGAACGCGGTGAGACTTTTTAAGACAGCAGTGATTTGTGCAGCGGCATTGGTTTCATTGAATGCACTGGCGGATGATAGAACGCCTTCGGCAAAGGGCGCTGCGGCTTATATTATTTCACCTGCCAATGGTGAAGTGGTCACCTCGCCAGTCAAAGTGGTATTTGGGCTGAGTGGCATGGGTGTTGCCCCCGCCGGCACGGAGAAAAAAAATACCGGCCATCACCACCTGCTGGTCAATGGCAAAAAACTGCCTGCGATGGATAAGCACATGGGCAAAGAAGTGACGCATTTTGGTGGTGGTCAAACAGAAACAACACTTGAACTGGCCGCCGGAAAGCACACCTTGCAGTTGATTCTGGGCGATAAAGGCCATGTGCCGCATCAACCACCGGTCGTTTCCGCCGTAGTGACGATTGTCGTAAAATAGCCGCTTAACCGTATGATGGCCGGGCAGCCAGCAGGTTGCCCGGCCTTTTTTGTTTCTGATGGTGGATTAAAAAGCATGAGTGAAGATGTAGAAGTGTTGCGCGCCAAGCTGGTTGCTGAAACCGGCAAGATGGAGTGGCATGAGCTAGAGCGTCATTTTGCACGGGGCGCGGTGGTGGCGGTTAATCCGGGTATCGATCTGATTGATGTCGCGCTGACGATGGCGAATGATGACAAGGCCGGACTGGAAAAATGGTTTGATGCTGGCACCGTGCGCCGCGCTGAAACCGCAGATGCCGCGGCATGGGTGAAGAGCCAGCCGTTATTCTGGGTCGTGGTGATTTTGCCATGGGTGGTGATTCAGGAGATTGATGCATCGGCGGTGGAGCCGGGGGAGTTGCACTGAATTATATATAAAAGATCAATTACTTCGATTTTGCTGATTCGAAGAGGCTTGGTTATATTCCTAGGTAACATGAGTAAGTTTGAATTAATCTACGCTTAATGCCAGTCTATGGTTTCTTCACAATAGGTTAGTTAAAAGTGTACCCTATTATTCATATACCAGCTGATACTTCATCCCAGCTTGAGCAGATGGGTACCAAAGCTAAGGAATGGTACTGGGATATAGAGAATCGCCAAGTGCTATTTAAAGTCGGTCGACCTGGCACGGGTGAGAATTGGGCGGAAAAGGTCTGTTGTGAGATTTGTCGAGCATTAGATATCCCTCACGCAGAATATGAGTTGGCGAGTTGGAAAGGGCGCGATGGTGTTATATCACCGACATTTGTTCCTAATAATGGACGGCTCGTTCATGGGAATGAGCTTCTAGCCAAGATTTATCCAGATTACGAAGAAACCGTTACCTATAATTCAAGTCAGCATCTTATTCAGCGAATTAGACCTGTTTTGCGAGCAACTGAGATAGGGGTGCCTATTGGCTGGGATAAGCCGCAGGTAATTGAAAATGCTTTGGATGTCTTTATCAGTTACATTATGCTCGATGCGTTGGTGAGCAATCAGGATCGCCACCATGAAAATTGGGGGCTGATTGTTTCGCCCGAATACGGCCTAAGATTAGCCCCTACTTTTGATCATGCTTCCAGTTTGGGAAGAAATGAAAAAGATGAGAAACGGATTGCCCGTTTAGAGACTAATGATAGAGGTCAGAGTGTTGAGCATTACTGTAATCGCGCCAGATCTGGTCTATATCTTGCCACTTCGGACAACAGGCCATTAGGAACAGTTACTGCTTTCTATGAAATCGCTAAAATGCGCCCTGCTTCTGGCCGATACTGGTTGCGTAGGTTGGAAGCTATTGATTTGGTGGTTTTCGAAAAAATCGTTGATAATCTACCAAATGGCTCTTCGCGCTGAAGATGTTGGAAGTTAACCGTAATAGATTGTTAAGTCAGTCACTTGAGGAATAATGAAGTCACTTTTTGTAGCTTGGCAAGATTCAGAATCACGACAGTGGGCTCCTGTGGGAAGGCTTCGCCGTGAGGATAACCGCTACCATTTTGTGTATACCCATGGCGCTGAAAGCATGAAAAATTTCACGCCATTTGGCCGTATGAAAGACCTTTATGCTGAGTACGTATCTGAAGAGCTTTTTCCGCTATTTAAAAACCGTATTTTGGCAAAGTCACGCCCAGAGTATGAGCAATATATGTCATGGCTCGGATTGAGTCATGTTCACCCGGATTCTCTTGATGAATTAGCTAGAACGGGTGGCCTGCGCGCTACTGATTCTCTGGAGCTGTTCCCCTGCCCTCAGCCAACGGAAGACCGTCGCTATGAAGTATTCTTTTTTTCTCAAGGCATGCGTCATTTGCATGCTGAGAACAGTTTGCGGGCATGTGAGCTCCAGGTTGGAGAACGGCTTTTTGCGATGCCTGATCCTCAAAACCAGTTTGACGACAAGGCGTTGCTGCTTAGAACGGGTGACCCGATCACATTAGTTGGCTATGCGCCCCGTTATTTCTCGGCTGAGTTTAATCAGCTTATGGGATCTCTAGGTGCAGATAAAGTGAAGGTTAGTGTTGAGAAGGTAAATGTTAATGCCCCGCTTCAATATCGTGTTTTGTGTAAAATTAGTGCGCCTTGGCCAGTAAATTTTCAGCCCTGCCAAGAGAGTGACTTTAAACCAATCACTAGATAGCGGTGCCTTACCCCCTTTATTTGTGTGTAGTTTAGGTTTGCTACGGACTTCATTTAATCTGTATTCGCTTGGTTACCCTCCCGTTCTCGCGTAAAATACCCGGTTCCCCCGGAAACCTGTCGGGTGGTTGGTTTTAAGTGGGCACGACATGTTTTATCAAGACGATTTCGATGTAATTGTAGTAGGCGGTGGCCACGCGGGCACAGAGGCTGCGCTGGCTGCTGCGCGTATGGGCGTGAAGACGCTGCTGCTGACCCACAATATCGATACCCTGGGGCAGATGAGCTGTAATCCGGCGATTGGCGGCATCGGCAAGGGGCATCTGGTGAAAGAGGTTGATGCGCTGGGTGGCCTGATGGCGAAGGCGGCGGACAGGGCTGGGATTCAGTTTCGGACCCTAAACGCGCGTAAAGGGCCAGCGGTGCGCGCGACGCGCGCGCAGTGTGACCGAATACTGTATCGGAATATGGTGCGCCCTGCCCTCGAAAACCAGCCCAATCTGACGCTGTTTCAGCAGTCGGTTGACGACCTGGTGGTTGAAAATGGGCGTGTGATGGGTGTTGTGACCCAGATGGGGCTGCGCTTTCGCGCTAAAACGGTGGCGCTAACGGTGGGGACATTTTTGGGTGGCCTGATCCATGTTGGGATGCAACATTATCAGGGTGGGCGCGCGGGTGATCCGCCATCAAATGCACTATCGCGTCGTCTGCGTGAGCTGCCGTTTACGGTTGATCGCCTTAAAACCGGTACCCCGCCACGACTCGACGGGCGCACCATCGACTACTCTCAACTCACTGAACAGCCGGGTGATTCCCCGTTGCCAGTCTTCTCCTATATGGGGAAAGTGGCGGACCATCCGCGCCAGATTTCGTGTCATATCACCCATACCAATGAAAAAACGCATGACATTATTCGCGCAGCTCTCGACCGTTCGCCGATGTATACGGGGGTGATCGAAGGTGTTGGGCCGCGTTACTGCCCTTCTATCGAAGATAAAATTGTCCGTTTTGCTGATAAGGGTTCACACCAGATCTTTGTGGAGCCGGAAGGGTTGACCACCAATGAGGTCTACCCCAATGGTATCTCGACCAGCCTGCCATTCGATGTGCAGGTTGAGCTGGTGCGTTCGATGAAGGGTTTCGAGGTTGCCCATATCATTCGTCCTGGTTACGCCATTGAGTACGACTATTTTGATCCGCGCGAATTGAAGCCATCACTTGAGACAAAACATATGGCCGGGCTTTTTTTCGCCGGGCAGATCAACGGCACCACCGGCTATGAAGAGGCGGCGGCGCAAGGGCTACTGGCGGGATTGAATGCCGCGTTGAAGGTGCAGGAAAAAGAGGCGTGGTGCCCGCGTCGCGATGAGGCCTATCTTGGCGTGCTGGTCGATGACCTGATTACCCAGGGCACATTGGAACCGTATCGCATGTTTACTAGTCGTGCGGAATATCGCCTGTTATTGCGAGAAGATAATGCTGATCTGCGCCTCACCGAAAAAGGGCGGGCGCTAGGTTTGGTTGATGATGAACGCTGGGCTGCGTTTGAGATAAAGCGCGAAGCGATCGTGCGTGAGCAGCAGCGGCTGAGTGAAACATGGGTGCGTCCGGGGCAGTTGGGCGATGAGGAGTCTGAAAAAATCCTGGGAGGGCCGTTGACAAAAGAGCAGAAATTGATTGATCTATTACGCCGTCCGCAGGTGACTTATGAATCGATCATGCAGCTTTCTTGTGCAAACGCCGTTGAAATTGCCCCATCTGTTGCCGAGCAAGTTGAGGTGCAGGCAAAGTATGCGGGTTACATTGAGCGCCAACGGGAAGAAATTGCACGACATCGACGCCATGAAGAGACGACGCTGCCGGATGATTTTCCGTATGACCAGGTACGAGGCCTTTCGATAGAGGCGCAGCAGAAATTGATGACGCAGCGCCCTGCAACCGTTGGTCAGGCGGGTCGGGTGCCGGGCGTGACCCCAGCGGCAATCTCACTATTGTTGGTTCATTTGAAAAAACGTTCAGCGCACACTAAGCAGAGGACGGCAGGATGAGTGTTGATAAGCCCGTGCGCAAACAGCAGGCTGAAATACTGCAAAATGGCATTAATGAACTGGGCTTGTCGATTACAGATCAGCAGCAGCAAGAAATGCTCGATTATTTGGGTCTGCTCGAAAAATGGAATAAGGCCTATAACCTAACGGCCGTGCGAGATCCATTACAGATGGTGACACGGCACTTGCTCGACAGTCTTACCGTGGTGCCGTACATTAAGGGTGCGCGGATTCTGGATGTGGGGGCTGGGGCTGGGCTGCCGGGGATACCGCTGGCCATTCTCTTTCCCGAAATCCAGTTTGTACTACTGGATAGCAGCAGCAAAAAGACCCGTTTTATGACGCAGGCGATGGGCACGTTGGCAATTAGCAATGTTGAGGTGCACAATGGCCGGGTTGAGGCGTATCTGATAGGCGCTGGGCCGGAGGCGCTGTTTGATCAGATTGCATCGCGTGCCTTTGCTGAAATTTCGTTGATGGTGACATTAACAAAGCACCTGCTTGCTCCAAAAGGAGAGTGGCTGGCGATGAAGGGCCAGTATCCGACGGCTGAACTAGCGGTGCTAGAAAAGTTATGCGGGGCATTTGAAGTATCGACAGTGGCGGTACCGGGTGATGATGCGGCGCGTCATATTGTGCAGTTAAAGCCAAAGATTGACTAAAAAACCGCTCGCTATGCGAGCCGGTTTAGGGGTG
The DNA here is from genome assembly GCA_002401765.2 of Thiotrichaceae bacterium. Classification (GTDB taxonomy): domain Bacteria; phylum Pseudomonadota; class Gammaproteobacteria; order SZUA-140; family SZUA-140; genus SZUA-76. The sequence continues at coordinate 18,006 of NVTY02000035.1, read as the reverse complement.
TTTTTATGAGCAGAATTATTGCGATTACCAATCAGAAAGGCGGCGTGGGCAAAACCACGACGACCGTTAACCTAGCGGCTTCGTTGGTGGCGACCAAGCGCCGTGTGTTGTTGATCGATCTCGATCCGCAGGGCAATGCGACCATGGGCAGCGGCGTTGATAAAAATTCACTTGAGGGCTCATGTTGTGATGTGTTACTGAATGAGGCAAGCGTGAGTGAGGTGATGATTCATCAGGAGCATATTGGTTACAGCTTGCTGCCATCGAACGGTGATTTGACTGTGGCAGAAGTTGAATTGATCAATGTTGACGGCCGAGAGAGTCGTCTTGCTAAGGCGCTTCAACCGATTGATGATCAGTTTGACTATATATTGATCGATTGCCCGCCAACATTGAACATGTTGACGGTCAATGCGCTGGTGGCCGCCGAAGGGGTAATCATCCCGATGCAGTGCGAATATTATGCACTTGAAGGCTTGACCGCATTGGTGGCGACGATTGAGCAGGTGCGTTTGACGGTTAATCCGCGTCTCTCAATAGAGGGCTTGCTGCGTACCATGTTTGATCCGCGCAACAACCTGTCGAATGAAGTCTCGGCACAGTTGATTAGTCATTTTGGCGACAAGGTATACCGTACCGTGGTGCCAAGAAATGTACGGTTGGCGGAGGCGCCAAGTCATGGCCTGCCTGCTATTCACTATGATAAGACCTCGCGCGGCGCCCTTGCCTACTTAGCATTGGCGGGTGAGATACTGCGTCGTGAGTCTAAAGCCGCGCAGGTCGCGTAATATTTTTTATTTGTCTTTCAAGGCATTAAGGCTAATAATCTAGCTAACACTATTTTTAGAGAGTAATTGATGGCGACGAAAAAGCGCGGTTTGGGACGCGGCCTTGATGCATTGTTAGGCGGCGCGGCCCCAGTGCCGACCACCACGGAGGCGGCGGCCAGAACATCGGACCTGCGCCACCTGCCGCTGGATGTGATGCAGCGTGGTAAATATCAGCCGCGTACCGACATGGGTACCGATTCGCTGGATGAGTTAGCGGCATCAATTCGCGCGCAGGGCGTGGTGCAGCCGATTGTTGTACGCCCTATTTCAGAAAACAAATATGAGATCATCGCTGGCGAGCGTCGCTGGCGCGCGGCGCAGATTGCAGGGTTGCATGAAGTGCCCGTGGTGGTGCGAGATGTGCCTGATCAAACCGCCATGGCGATGGCGCTAATCGAAAATATTCAGCGTGAAGACCTTAACCCGATGGAAGAAGCGACGGCACTGCAGCGCTTGATCTTAGAATTTGAACTGACTCACCAGGAGGCTGCTGAGGCGGTCGGTCGTTCTCGTGTCGCGGTCTCTAATCTATTGCGCCTGTTTGATCTTAGCGCAGCAGTGAAGCAGATGTTGCAGATAGGTGATTTGGGGATGGGGCATGCACGCGCACTACTGGGATTGCAGGGCGATGCGCAGATTGAGGCGGCGCGACGGGTGGTTGGAAAAGGCATGTCGGTGCGTGAAACTGAGCAACTTGTTAGGCGGGCGCAATCGCCTGCAGTGAAGGCAAAATCATCGAAGAGCATTGAAAATGACCCTGATGTACGTCGCTTACAGGAGGATTTGTCAGAACGATTGGGTGCGACGGTTAGATTTCAGCACTCAGCAAAAGGCAAAGGTAAGTTGGTGATTCAATATAATAGTCTTGATGAGCTGGAAGGCATCCTTGAGCATATTAAATGAAATTTGTTGTAATACAGACCTAACCTACTGAATCTATTTTTGATATACTGTCCTCCCTGTTTTGGATGAGCCAGGTAATATAAGCGCATGAGTGAACAGAAGGGGCCAGGACTTTTACTGATTGGGGTTGGCACCATGCTGACATCAATGACTGTCGCTGGCTTTGGCCTCGGTTTATTCGTTGATTACTGGCTGGATACTCAGCCGCTCTTTATGCTAATATTCGGCGGCCTTGGTATAGTGGGTGGGATCATTAAGGTGCATGGACTGTTGAGTAAGCTCGGATGAGTGATTCCGAAAAATCAAGTGAGTTGGCTAATAATGCCAAGAAAACCATACTATTGCAGCTAGGTATTAGCCTTGCGATTGCCGCTGGGTTTTTGCTGAAAGACGGCTCATGGGTGGCAATTTCTGCTTTTTATGGCGGTTTGGTGAGTGTCGCTACGACCACAATGTTGAGCCGCGGAATTAATCGCGCCAGCGTGGCAGCTGAAAAAAGTGCTCAAATGAGCCAGGTGATTTTGTATTTGGGCGCAGTCGTACGTTTTGTACTGGTACTGGTCATGTTTGGAATCGGGTTAGGCGCGCTAGAGATGGCAGCGCTGCCGTTGATTATCGGTTTTGTAATCACGCAACTAGTGTTTGTTTTAATGGCTGGTCGACAGGGCCGCGAAAAACAGACAAGCGCTGAATAAGTAAGAATTTAGTAATAATTTTTGGAGAGTGCAGGTTTGAGCGGATCATCGAGTGGTAACGAAACAGTCGAGTATATTCAGCATCACTTGACCAACCTATGCGTTGGTGACTGTGATCCTGTGACTCACAAGGCCGTGGGCTTCTGGGCATTGCATATAGACACGGTGTTTTTTAGTGTCGCATTGGGTGTTTTGATGATTGTTGTTAGCGCGCGTTTAGGCCGCAATCTTGTCACTGGCACACCGGGTGGCTTTCAGAATTTCGTCGAAATGATAATCGATTTTGTCAGTGGGCAGGTAAAAGACACCTTTCCGGGTCATAACCCCCTTATCGCACCATTAGCGTTGACGATTTTTGTGTGGGTATGGTTGATGAACTTTATGGATTTGATTCCTGTAGATCTACTGCCCTTGATTGCATCGGGTGTGTTGGGTATTGAATACCTTAAGGTGGTACCCACCACTGACTTGAATACCACGATGGCGATGGCATTGACGGTGTTTGCCTTGATCCTTTACTACAATATCAAGGTTAAGGGTGTGCTGGGCTATCTGAAGATGTTTGTCTTCCATCCGTTTGGTAAGTTTTTTATACCAGTGAATATTGTGATGTCTACGATTGAAGAGCTGGCGAAGCCGCTGAGCTTAGGTCTACGACTGTTTGGTAACCTGTTTGCTGGTGAGCTGGTCTTCCTGTTGATTGCACTGATTGGTGGCACCATGGCGGTTGGTCTTGGCGCGCTGATCTGGTTCCCATTGCAGGTGGTTCTGGATCTTGGCTGGTTGATCTTTCATCTGTTAGTCATCACGCTGCAGGCCTTTATCTTTATGGTGCTGACGATTGTGTACCTAGCGATGGCTCATACAGAAGACCATTAGTTGGTCGCGCTCTTTATTTAAGTATAAGAGTGCGAGATGCATTAAGTTTGAGTTTTAGAGTTTTGATTTAGATTTAATAGTTTGATTTTTAGAGTTTTGATTTAATATTTTTTAAATAGGAGATGTACCAAATGACACCTGAAATGATCGCACAAATTTATGCCTCTACTGCTGTTGGCGTCGGAATCATCCTGGCGGCTGCAGGTCTGGGTTCAGCTATCGGCTGGGGTCTGATCTGTGCGAAGACTCTTGAAGGCATCGCGCGTCAACCTGAAATGCGTCCAGTACTCATGACCAACATGTTCATCTTTGCTGGCCTGATGGAATCTTTCCCTTTTATCATTCTGGCGTTCGCAATGTGGTTCTTGTTTGCAAACCCATTCGTAGGTGCCCTAAGCAGCGCAATTGGCGCAGCATAAGGTTAACCGGCCCCAGGTTGGTAACACCTTATTTATTTAGGAGACTTAGATGAATATTAACGTAACTCTGATTGCACAGATTATCGCATTCGTTACGCTGTTGTGGTTCGTCAATCGAGTGCTTTGGAACCCGATGAATGACCTTCTGTTGGCTAGACAGAAGCGCATTGCTGACGGCCTGGCTGCTGCAGATAAGGGTAAGCATGATCTTGAGCTTGCTGAAAAGCGCGCTAAAGAGCACCTGGTTGAAGCGAAGTCTCAGGCAGCTGAGATCATGGCCCAGGCAGAAAGACGTGGCAACGAAATTGTCGAAGAGGCAAAAGAGAAGGCACGTACAGAAGGTGAACGTTTGATTATTGGTGCTAAAGCTGAGATCGAGCAGGAAGTGAATCGTGCCAAAGAGCAGCTTCGCGGTAAGGTAGCAACGATTGCTGCTGCAGGTGCGGGCCGTATTCTTGGCCGTGAAGTGGACGAAAAGACGCATGCCGATCTGTTGAAAGATCTGGTTGGCCAGATATAAGAGGGCTGAACGAGCATGGCTGAGAAAAGCACAATCGCACGTCCTTACGCACAGGCCGTTTTTGAGCAAGCTGCAGCAACTAAGCAGTTTGCAAAGTGGTCTGACGCTCTGGCGCTGGCATCTGCCGTAGTACAGGACAGTGGAATGCAGTCCGTGGTCGGTAATCCACGGGTGAGCAATGCACAACTGGTTGACCTTTTTCTGGGTGTTTGCGGTGATCATTTTGACGATGCCGCAAAAAATCTGATTAAGTTATTGGTCGAAAATGGACGGGTAACCGTTCTGCCTGAAATCACGACGTTGTACGAAGAATACCGTGCTGAGGCTGAAAAAACAGTCCAGGCGCAGGTAGTCTCCGCATTTCCGGTGACCAGTGCGCAGCAGACCAGCATCAAAAAAGCGTTGAAAAAGCGTTTGGGTTGCGAGGTCGAGCTCGTCTGCACAACAGACAACTCTCTAGTGGGTGGTGCCATTATTCGCGCAGGCGATATGGTTATCGACGGTTCGGTGGTGGGGCAGTTAGAAAAACTGACCCATGCCCTGACCCATTAAACGTTGGTTTAAGACCCACTGAAAATAATTCGTTATAGAGGATATAAACATGCAGTTAAATGCAGCAGAAATCAGTGAGCTGATTAAGCAACGAATCGAAAATTTCGATGTAGTCAGCGAAGCACGTACCGAAGGTACCGTGGTCAGCGTTAAAGATGGTATTGTTCGTATTCATGGCCTGGCTGATGTCATGCAGGGCGAAATGATTGAATTCGCCAACAACACCTTTGGCATGGCACTTAACCTTGAGCGCGACTCTGTCGGTGCGGTGATTATGGGTGCTTACGAAAGCATCTCTGAAGGTGATAACGCAAAGTGTACCGGTCGAATCCTTGAGGTTCCGGTTGGTAGAGGGCTACTAGGCCGAGTGGTAAACTCCCTAGGTGTGCCGATTGATGGTAAAGGGCCGATTGAATCAGATGGCACCTCCCCTATCGAAAAAGTAGCGCCAGGCGTGATTGCACGTCAGGGTGTTGACCAGCCAGTACAGACCGGCTTGAAAGCGATTGATGCGATGGTGCCGATTGGCCGTGGCCAGCGTGAGCTGATCATTGGTGATCGTCAAACCGGTAAAACAGCGGTGGCGATTGATGCGATCATCAATCAGAAAGGCACCGGTATTACCTGTATTTATGTTGCGATTGGTCAGAAGGCCTCTTCTGTTGCCAATGTGGTACGTAAGCTTGAAGAACATGATGCGCTGGCTCATACCATTATTGTAGCAGCGACCGCATCTGATCCAGCATCGATGCAGTTCATCGCCCCTTACGCGGGTTGCACCATGGGTGAATATTTCCGTGATCGCGGTGAAGATGCACTGATTGTTTATGATGATCTGACCAAGCAAGCCTGGGCCTATCGTCAAGTATCACTCCTGCTACGTCGTCCGCCAGGTCGTGAAGCGTATCCAGGTGACGTTTTCTATCTCCATTCTCGTCTGCTAGAGCGTGCTGCTCGCGTCAATGTTGATTACGTAGAAAAATTCACCAACGGTGAAGTGAAAGGTAAAACCGGTTCCTTGACCGCACTGCCAATCATTGAAACCCAGGGTGGTGACGTATCTGCATTCGTACCAACCAACGTTATTTCGATTACCGATGGGCAGATCTTCCTTGAGACCGATCTTTTCAACGCGGGTATCCGTCCTGCGATTAACGCGGGTCTGTCGGTATCTCGTGTGGGTGGTGCGGCTCAGACCAAAATCATTAAGAAACTGGGTGGTGGTGTTCGTCTTGATCTTGCACAGTATCGTGAATTGGCTGCATTTGCACAGTTTGCGTCTGATCTTGATGCAACGACCCGTAAGCAGCTTGAGCGTGGCCAGCGTGTTACCGAACTGATGAAGCAGAAGCAGTATTCGCCGATGAGTGTTGCGGATCAGGCAACCTCTTTATTCGCTGCTAATGAAGGCTTTCTTGATGATGTTGAGCTGAACAAGGTTGGTGACTTTGAAGCGGCACTGACTAGCTACATGAATAGCAGTCACGCTGAGCTAATGGCGACCATCAATGACTCTGGTGACTACAATGGCGATATCAAAGCAGGACTGACATCGGCTATCGAGTCATTCAAGGCAAACAACGTCTGGTAAAGACGGGAGAGTTGTAATGGCCGTAGGCAAAGAGATACGCACCAAGATCAATAGCATCAAGAATACGCAGAAGATCACGCGTGCGATGGAGATGGTCGCCGCGAGTAAGATGCGTAAGGCGCAGGAACGCATGCGGGCTTCGCGCCCTTATGCGCAGAAAATGCGCAATGTGGTTGATCATCTGGCTCACGCGCACCCTGAATATAAGCATCCGTACATGGACGACCGCGAGGTAAGCCGTGTTGGTTATATCGTGATCTCTTCAGATCGTGGCCTGTGTGGTGGTTTGAACAGTAACCTGTTTAAGAAAACCGTTGCGTCAATGAAAGAGTGGCATGACCAGGGTAAAGAGATCGAGCTCTGCACCATCGGCAGCAAGTGCGGTGCCTTTTTTGCACGTCTTGGCGGTAACATCGTCGCACAGACGGAGAATCTGGGTGATCGGCCTGAGATTTCTGATCTAATTGGCGTGGTTAAGGTGATGCTGGATGCCTTTAACGAAGGCAAACTGGATCGCCTCTATGTGGTTTACAACGAATTTGTAAACACCATGACGCAGCAGCCTACGGTTGCACAGTTGTTACCGGTTGAGAAAAAAGAAGACAAAGAACTGGCGCACCACTGGGATTATTTCTACGAGCCTGAAGCGAAAGATGTGCTGGATGCCCTGCTGGTTCGTTTTATTGAATCGCAGGTCTACCAGGGTGTGGTTGAAAACCTCGCCTGTGAGCAGGCAGCACGTATGGTTGCGATGAAGTCCGCATCAGATAACGCGGGTGATCTAATTGGTGAATTGCAGCTGATTTACAATAAGGCACGTCAGGCAGCGATTACTCAGGAAATTTCCGAAATCGTGAGTGGCGCATCCGCTGTATAGCGTGAGGCTTGATTGACCAGTTGTTTATCATTTTTGCAAGACAAGATATTAAAATTTTATAAGAGGATTTGAGGCGATGAGTGCAGGAAAAATAGTACAGATTATCGGTGCTGTTGTTGATGTGGAATTTTCACACGACGCCATGCCCAAGGTCTATGATGCATTACACGTGAGTGACGCAGGTCTAACCCTAGAGGTGCAGCAGCAGTTGGGTGATGGTGTTGTTCGTACCATCGCCATGGGTTCTACCGATGGTCTACAGCGTGGTAAAGCAGTGGACAATACTGGCGGACCTATTGCTGTACCCGTCGGTGAAAAGACACTGGGCCGCATCATGGACGTACTCGGTGACCCTATTGATGAAAAAGGTCCGATTGGCGAAGATACTCGCTGGGCAATCCATCGCAAGGCACCTAGCTACGAAGAGCAGTCGGGTAGTACTGAACTGCTGGAAACCGGTATTAAAGTGATCGATCTACTTTGCCCATTCGCTAAGGGTGGCAAAGTGGGCTTATTCGGTGGTGCGGGTGTCGGCAAGACCGTGAACATGATGGAGCTTATCCGTAACATCGCGATCGAGCATAGCGGTTACTCAGTATTCGCCGGTGTCGGTGAGCGTACTCGTGAGGGTAACGATTTCTACCACGAAATGACTGACTCAAACGTAATCGATAAAGTATCACTCGTTTACGGACAGATGAATGAGCCTCCTGGTAACCGTCTGCGCGTTGCGCTAACGGGCTTGACCATGGCGGAATACTTTCGTGACGAAGGCCGTGATGTACTGCTGTTTATCGATAACATCTACCGTTACACCCTGGCGGGAACCGAGGTTTCTGCACTACTGGGTCGTATGCCTTCCGCGGTAGGTTACCAGCCAACACTGGCGGAAGAGATGGGTATATTGCAGGAGCGTATCGCTTCTACCAATAAAGGTTCGATTACTTCGATCCAAGCAGTATATGTGCCTGCGGATGATTTAACAGATCCATCGCCTGCGACCACCTTTGCGCATCTGGATGCGACCGTTGTACTGTCTCGTTCAATTGCGGAACTAGGCATCTACCCGGCGATTGATCCGCTGGATTCAAGCTCACGTCAGCTCGATCCACTGGTCATTGGTCAGGAACATTATGATACTGCGCGTGCTGTGCAGGGTATTTTACAGCGTTATAAAGAGCTGAAAGATATCATCGCGATTCTGGGAATGGATGAGCTGTCAGAAGAAGACAGACAGACCGTTACCCGCGCACGTAAGATTCAGCGCTTTATGTCACAGCCTTTCTTTGTGGCCGAAATCTTTACCGGTGCACCAGGTAAATATGTTTCGCTGAAAGACACGATCACGGCATTCAAAGGCATTATTGCCGGTGAGTATGATCACCTGCCAGAACAGGCGTTCTACATGGTGGGTGTGATTGAAGAAGCGGTTGAAAAGGCGAAGACCCTTTAAATCAGCAAGAAACACCTGGGGGCACGTTTAAGCCCCCTTTAATAATTGTGTTTGTATATTGGGCAGGACTAAGTAATGGCAATGACAATACATGTCGATATCGTAAGTGCTGAGAGTGAAATCTTCTCTGGTACGGCCGAGATGGTATTTGCACCCGCAGTGATGGGAGAGGTGGGGATTCTTCCTGGCCACGCACCATTGCTAACGCAGCTCAAACCGGGTGAAGTGCGCGTCAAAAATGGTGATAGTGAAGAGTCGTTTTATGTCTCTGGTGGCATGCTTGAGGTTCAGCCTCATGTTGTAACAGTACTGTCTGATACGGCATTGCGCGCCAAAGACATCGATGAAGCGGCAGCGCTGCAAGCGAAACAGAAAGCTGAAGATGCACTGCAAGATAAAACTTCAGAATTCGAATACGCCAAGGCACAGTCTGAGCTAGCAGAAGCAGTTGCACAGCTACAGGCGATCAAAAAGTTGAAGGGTCGCGCGCGTTAATTAGTTCGCTTTTTAACATAGATTGCATCGATAAAGGCCGTTTAATAGACGGCCTTTATCGTTATTGGTACATTACGATTGTAGAAACTAAACAATTATTCCCGATTAGCCCGGCTTAATCCGGATTAAGCCGGCTTAACTCGTTAAAGAGAGAGCAGATGGATTTAAGCGTTGTTATTCTCGCAGCAGGCCAGGGATCGCGAATGCGGTCAAAACTCCCCAAGGTGTTACATAAACTGGCACATAAGCCATTACTGACGCATGTGATTGATGTGGCAGAGCAACTCTCTGCGCAGGATATCCATGTTGTCTATGGGCATGGCGGCGAAGCGGTTAGAGATGCCCTTGCCGATCGCAACGTTAGCTGTGTTAAGCAGGAAGAACAATTAGGTACTGGGCACGCGGTTGCCCAGGCCGTGCCAAATTTGGTGGATGACCATGTGGTCTTGGTGCTTTATGGTGACGTGCCTTTAACAACCAAAGAGACGCTTCAGCAGTTACTAGAAAAGGTATCTGGTACCAGCATGGGGCTATTAACCGCAGCACTACCCAACCCACATGGCTATGGGCGAATTGTGCGTAATAGTGAGCAGGTGGTGCAGTGCATTACAGAAGAGAAAGATGCGACGGAAGCGATTCGCAAGATCACCGAAGTCAACACGGGCATCCTTGCTGTATCAGGCAGAAAGCTAAAAGAGTGGCTGGGCCGTCTGAAAAATAACAATGCACAAGGCGAATACTACCTGACTGACATCATCGCCATGGCAGTGAGCGATGGTATTGAGGTAAAGACGTCGCAGGCAAGCGCTGTTGAGGAAGTGGAAGGCATCAATAACCGTAGCCAACTTGCCCGTATCGAACGATATTACCAACGGCAACAGGCAGAACAGTTAATGACCGCTGGGGTGACATTAAAAGACCCGGCTCGTTTTGATCTACGAGGGTCGGTCAAAACGGGCACCGATGTTGTGATCGATATTAACGTAATTCTTGAAGGTGATGTGGTCCTCGGTAATGATGTTGAGATCGGTGCAAACTGCGTGATTACTAATGCAACCATTGGTGATGGCAGCATCATCTTACCCAACAGCGTAATTGAAAATGCAGTGATGGGGCAAGAATGTACTATCGGTCCATTTGCTCGCATACGGCCAGAGACCAATTTAGCAGCGAAGGTTAAGATCGGTAATTTTGTGGAGATAAAAAAGGCCGAGGTGGGCGAAGGATCTAAGATCAGCCATCTTAGTTACGTTGGCGATAGTATTATTGGCAAGGATGTAAACATTGGTGCCGGTACCATTACCTGTAACTATGATGGTGCCAACAAACATATTACTGAGATTGGTGATGGCGCATTTATCGGTTCAGACAGTCAACTTGTCGCGCCGGTTAAAATTGGCGCGGGCGCAACCATTGGTGCAGGCTCAACAATTACCAATGATGCACCCGCCGGAGCGCTCACGTTAACGCGGACTAAGCAAAGATCGATAGAGTCCTGGACGCGCCCGCAAAAGAAAAAGTGATTCATGGCTAAGCACGTCTTAGCAGTAAACAGGTAATGAGGTGAGCTATGTGTGGAATCGTCGGAGCAGTTGCTGAGCGCGATATTGTCCCAGTTTTATTAGAGGGACTGAGACGGCTAGAATACCGGGGCTATGATTCAGCGGGTATTGCAGTCATCAACGATGATGGCCACATCGGGCGTGTTCGCGCGCCGGGTAAGATAAAAGATCTCGACGCTGTGCTCGCTAAAGATCCGCAGAAAGGTCACACCGGGATTGGCCATACACGCTGGGCAACGCATGGTAAGCCAACAACGGCTAATGCCCATCCTCATCTATCACGGCAGAGTGTGGCCGTTGTTCACAACGGCATCATAGAAAATCACGAAGCGTTAAGACGTGAGCAGACAGAGGGTGGATACGAATTCACCTCTGAGACCGATACCGAAGTCATTGTTCACATGATTCACCAGTGCATGGCCAACGGCAAAAACATGCTGGATGCAGTGCGTGAAGCGACAACCAAACTGGAAGGTGCCTATGCCCTTGGTGTGGTGAGTAATACAGAAAAAGATCGTTTAATTACCGCGCGGTTGGGTAGTCCGCTGGTCATTGGCATTGGCATCGGTGAACACTTTATTGCCTCTGATGTCGCCGCATTGTTACCGGTGACCCAAAAATTTATCTTTCTAAAAGATGGTGATGTTGCCGATATTACCAAAGATAAAGTGACCATCTATGATGTGAATGGTGAGGTGGTTGAGCGCCCAATTACCATCAGCCAATTAACCGCAGATTCAGTGGGCAAGGGTGAATACAACCACTACATGAAGAAAGAGATTCATGAGCAGCCCAATGCCATTGCAGAAACCCTTGAAGGGCGTATTAGTAAAAAACGGGTACTTGAAGGTGCATTTGGTGTGGGTGCCAGTGAGATCTTTGATGAGGTAAAGGGTGTTCACATCATCGCTTGCGGCACGAGTTACCATGCCGGGATGATTGCACGTTACTGGTTTGAATCACTGGCGGGCGTACCGTGCAGTGTTGAGGTGGCGAGTGAGTTTCGTTATCGTTACCCGGTGGTGCGCAATAACTCGTTGATCATTAGTATCTCTCAATCGGGTGAAACAGCCGATACCTTAGCCGCACTGCAAGAGGCGAAGAAGCGAGGCTATGGCCATTCACTGGCGATTTGTAATGTGCCAGAGAGTTCGCTAGTGAGAGAGTCTGACCTATTTCTAATGACGCGTGCGGGCCCAGAAATTGGCGTTGCATCGACCAAAGCATTTACCACTCAATTAGCGTCATTGATGCTACTTGTGATCGCACTGGGTAGACGTCACGCAATGCCAGCACATGTCGAAGAGGCGCTGGTTAGTCACCTAATCTCACTACCAGCCAAGATTGAAGCAGTGCTTGCCCTTGATGATAAGATCAAAGAGGTTGCCAAGCAGTTTGGTGATAAAAATCATGCGCTATTTCTTGGCCGTGGCACGCAATACCCGGTTGCAATGGAAGGCGCACTGAAGCTTAAAGAGATCTCCTACATTCATGCCGAGGCCTACCCTGCTGGTGAGTTGAAGCATGGCCCGCTAGCGCTAGTTGATGCCAACATGCCAGTGATTGCCGTCGCACCCAATAATGAACTGCTGGAAAAGCTTAAATCTAATCTACAGGAAGTAAGCGCACGTGGCGGACAGCTGCTGGTGTTTGCCGATGAGTCAGTGCATGTTGAAGCCGAAGAAGGCATAGAAGTGGTTTCGCTTGCATCGGTTGATGATTCCATCGCGCCGATTGTTTATTCAGTACCGCTTCAACTGTTGTCGTATCATGTGGCGGTATTAAAAGGCACGGATATTGACCAGCCGAGAAATCTTGCAAAGTCAGTTACCGTTGAGTAAGTTGGCGACGAAAAACATTAGGAACAGAAGTGTGATGAAGAGAGTCCTGGCTGCGGCCTTAATGGCGTTAAGTGGTAGTGCCAGTGTATGTGTAAGCGCCGGGGCAATGGATGACTTGATCGTCATTGCACCACTAGATAATTCTGTTCGGGGAGCTGGGCTGCATGGTGAAGTGTTGGCCGCCGTGGTCACCCGCCCTAAATATTCAGGTTCACAAACATCCTCAGTAGTTGCGCTGCCGCTGATTAATATCAGCTATAACGACACGCTCTATTTTAATGTGCACCGCCTTGGCTATTGGCTGCCGTGGAAATTTGAGGATGGTAAAGTGCGCTTTGGTCTGTTGGCAGAACAACAGCGCGGCTTTGTTGCGACCGATGGCGCACTGCTGGCGGGCATGTCAGATAGAGACGCGGCAACCGAAGCGGGTGTTAACGTGGCGTGGGACAGTCCTATAGGCTACCTTGATTTCGCCTATCTCAATGATGTTTCGGACACCCATGATGGCTCTGCCGTTAAGGTGATGTTTTCCACCAGACTGATTGAGCGCGGAAAGCTATTTATTAAAGCGAGTGGTGGTTATGAACGCATGAGTCGTAGCGCCGTTAGTTATTATTACGGTGTTAAGTCCAGCGAGGCAACCGCAACACGGCCTCAATACGCGGCTGCGGATAGTACCATTCATACTTACGTTGCACTGGATGCGCGTTATCGGATTAGTAAGCAGTGGTCGCTGAATGCGCACCTGAGTAACAACAAGCTGGGCGAGCAGATTGAAAATAGCCCGGTTGTTGATAGAACCAATGTCACCGTTGGCTATATAGCTGCGGGCTGGCACTTCTAGTTGAGCCCATTGCACAATTGTTCTTTTGCTCTCTGGCGGCGTTAAAAGCGTACTCAATCGGTTATTTATAGTTATAAACGCCCTCACTCCGTGCGCTTTTGCCTCGCCTAAAGCGCCTACTGTTGGAGCCAGAGAACAAAATCACTGCTTGTGCAAAGGCCTCAAATCATTATTACCTTGGTTGAGTTAAGCCGATGACAACGCAAAAGGTAGTGCTCCCCTCCCCTGTCATCTTTGGTGAGGTGCTGTTTGATCGCTTTGCCGATGGCAACGTAGTACTCGGCGGCGCGGCCTTTAATGTTGCCTGGCATCTGAAAGGCTTTGGTCTTGAGCCGTTGTTGATAAGTGCGGTAGGCAATGATGCCTTAGGTGATAAAGTCCTGCATTCAATGCGCGCATGGCAGATGAGCTGCAGTGGCATTCAATCGATTGCAACAGCACCCACCGGCAGCGTTAATGTCTCGATCATCAATGAAGAACCCCAGTTTGAGATTGTCGCCAACCAGGCCTATGACTTTATTGATGGTGCACAGGCGCAGCAGGCCATCGCCTCTCTCCCCTGCCCCTCTCTGCTTTATCACGGCACACTGGGTATTCGCCATGCAGCGTCATATGCAGCGCTAAATCGGTTGCGGATAGATCAATCCCTACCATTCTATTTTGATATCAACCTAAGGCCGCCCTGGGTTTGCGATGGTGTTATCGAAGAGGCGTTGCAGCAGGCCAGCTGGGTCAAGGTGAATGAGCATGAGTTTCACTGTCTACAGAAATTATTGAAATTGAGTGATGATGACGCGGAGGCTGCAGTTGAGCTACAGGCGCGTTATGGTCTGAAGTCTCTATTAATCACACGCGGTAAGGCTGGTGCATCTGGGGTGGCAGAACAGGGTGTTATCAAACCTCATTCAGCTGAGGTGGCTGGAATGGTTGATACTGTTGGTGCGGGTGATGCCTTTAGTGCGGTTGTGATCTATGGGCTAACTGTTGGCTGGCAATGGTCGCAGATCGTTAAACGAGCCGTAGCGTTTGCAACCGCAATCTGTGGTGTGCGTGGTGGTGTGTTCAGATTACAGCAGAATTATGACCATTTTCTTCAACAATGGCGTGAATAGTGCTGTCATTACATGACGTTAAATGCTGAGTGCTGATATAATCAGGCCACGCGCCCGTAGCTCAGCTGGATAGAGTACCGCCCTCCGAAGGCGGTGGTCACAGGTTCGAATCCTGTCGGGCGCACCATCATCCCCCTTTAAAAACATCAAGTTATCATCTAGTCTATAAATAACCCATAGTCGATTTTTCGAATTTGGGACAATTTTGGGACACTAAGAGATTTCTGGGTATTGTGTTCTGGTGGTTATCTGGGAGGCGAAAATGGCGACATTTACCAAACGTGGCGACGGCCAGTGGCAGGCAAAGGTTCGCAAGAAGGGCTACCCTGTCCAATCCAAAACATTCAAAACCAAAGTCAGAGCTGAGCAATGGGCTCGCAATGTCGAATCAGAAATGGATCGAGGTGTGTTTCTCTCTACCTCGATTGCGGAAAGCACCCTCCTCTCCGAACTCGTCGATCGCTATCTCACTGAAGTAGCCCCCAGCAAAAAATCCGAAGCGGATATCAAAGTGCGCGGCAAGTTGCTCAAAGGTAAGCTGGGTGACCGTGTACTGGCTGCGATTACACCGCTTACCGTAAAAGAGTTCCGCGATATGCGACTGGAAACGGTCAAAGGCGACACGGTGCGCAAAGAGATGTCGCTGTTGAGTCGAATATTAAAGCTGGCCCAGCAAGAGTGGGATATCTATCTGCCCCGTGGTAACCCCGTTGGTTCAGTTGCCATGCCACCCAAGGGCAAGGGGCGTGACCGTCGCTTGCAGTCGGGCGAGCAAGAGCGACTGCTAAGGGAGGCCAAAGAATATGGCGGTTATATTGAAGATCTTATCCATCTTGCGCTAGAGACCGGGGCGCGTCGCGGTGAGCTGGTCAATCTGCAATGGGCGAACATCAATATGCTCAAGCGCACCGCGATTTTAAGTGACACTAAAAATGGCGATGATCGAGAAATACCTCTTTCTTCCAAGGCTATCGAGGTGATAGAGCGGCAGCCCCACCATATCACTGGCTTCCTCTTTCCTATTCGGGGGGATTCAGTCACCCAGGCCTTCTCCCGTGTTTGTCAAAATGCCAAGATCAAAGATCTGCGCTTCCATGATCTGCGTCACGAAGCCACCAGCCGGTTTTTTGAAATGGGATTGGAGACGATGGAGGTTTCTGCCATCACTGGCCACAAGGATTTGGCAATGCTGAAGCGTTATACGCACCTTAAGGCTGAGGATTTAGCGAAAAAACTGGGGTGAATATTCCCCGTATGATATAGATAGACAATAGAGAAACCATAAGGTGTTAGGGGGAGCACATGGAATCTGTGATTACGTCAGAGTCTTATAATGACCCTTGCGCGGGCCTCTAAAATAATATAAATATACCTAATAGGTAAAGTTTGATAGGATTAGGCCGATTTGGAAATTAGGTTCAAGGACAAAAAACTCCGCCGATTGTGCGAGGAGCGGGTTGTTGCTGAGAAGAAACTTGGAGCGGCTTGTGCGCGTAAGTTGCGCGCTCGCTTGAGCGACTTAGAGGCTGCTTCGGTGGTTACTGAACTGCCAGCAGGTAATCCTCACCCTCTGAAAGGAGACCGGGCTGGCCAGTTTTCACTAAACCTAGCCGGTGGTTGGCGCCTGGTATTTGCTCCGGCCAACGATCCTTGTCCTCGACATGTTGATGGTGGCATTGACTGGTCCCAGGTCACTATTGTAAGTATTGAATATATAGGGGATTACCATGACTGAGTTGAGTGCTCCGTTCGCGCCAGACTGGGTCTCCCCTCCTGGCGACACCATTCTCGATCTCATTGAAGAGCGCGGCTGGACTCAGGCTGAGCTGGCTGTGCGGCTGGGTTATAGCCCCAAACATGTCAATCAGCTTGTCAATGGCAAGGCGTCGCTCTCTGAGGATGCTGCCTTGAAGCTGGAGCGAGTTCTCGGTAGTTCGGTTGGTTTTTGGTTGAGCCGCGAAGCCAAGTATCGTGAACATTGTGCCCGTTTGGCGGCGGCTCAAACCCATGCTAATTGGATCGGCTGGCTTGATGAGTTACCGCTCAAAGAACTGATGGCTGTGAGGGTGATTACAAAATGCCGTATTGATGCTAAAGCCAAGCCCTCTTTAGTGGGCGCTTGCCTACGTTTCTTTGGTGTTGCATCGCCGGATGAGTGGCGTAATCACTATGGTGGTATGCAGTATAGTTTTCGCCGTAGCCGTGAAGAACAGAGTGATATCGGAGCCATCTCCGCCTGGTTGCGTATGGGTGAGCGTCAAGCCGGAGCGCCAGACGGCCCAAAATATAACCGCGCCAAATTCGAGCTGGCGCTTAAAGCCATTCGCCAATTTACCCGAGAGACTCCACTGCAGTTTGAACCCAGGCTTCGCCAGCTTTTAAATGAGTCGGGCGTTGCTTTCGTCATTGTGCCAGCTATTCCGCGTGCTCACGTCAGTGGTGTTGCCCGTTGGCTCAGTCCAACCCGGCCGCTTATTCAGCTTTCTCTCTATGGAAAGACGAATGACAAATTTTGGTTCACCTTTTTTCATGAAGCGGCACATATTCTTCTACATGCGAATAACAAAGATGAAAAAAAATCTGTTTATCTCGATGACCCCAATTCGGGTCAAACAACAGATCAAAATGAGCATGAGGCTAACACCTGGGCAGGCGATTGGTTAATACAGTCGCAGAATAAATATGAGCTTGCTGCCCTGCGTAGCAAGACTGAGGTTAAAAGATTCGCGAATAAACTTGGCATTCATCCCGGTATCGTTGTCGGACGTTTGCAACACGACGGATTGATTAAACCCTCGTGGATGAATGATCTGAAGGTGAGTTTTCGTATAAAGGATGCTGCGGACATATAAAAGAGTGACTGCAATGGTGAGGTTGATTGGGGGTCGGCAGGTGGCAGAAGAGATTGAAGCGGAACTAGGCGGTGAGGTGGTTGATGAGTAGCGCTGGGTTGTTGGAGGCATGGAGATGTTGGGGGTTATGATAACGGCAATCGAGCCATTGCTGCCATTGGCAATGAACGGTAAAATTCAAGTGCTCTGTCGCCTTGAACTAGTAGTGTCGTTGAAACCTAAGAGAACCTATGTCAATAAGCTTATTGACATAGATGAATCAAGAAGAATCTATCCTCAATAAGCGTTCATTGGTGGGCTTAAACAGAAGAAAGCCACCTGGAATTAATAGGGATTTTAGAAATATATGTCCGCATCTAGAAACTATACTGCTTATCCAGACACCCATCATAAAGAACGCTTACTAAAAGCTAATATTGTTTATAGGGAATATCGAACAGGTCAACGCCTGTTTGGTCTATTTCTCGATACTGATAATTCAGTTCGATAATTTCAGCTAAAACCACCCATAGTTAAACCAGGGAAGGCTTCAGGGCCAGCCTTCCTCACCCAGCAGCGGGACAAAGCGAACATCGCCGTAG
>NVTY02000034.1 GCA_002401765.2 Thiotrichaceae bacterium | reverse complement strand
TGTTTAAAATATACTCATCTCTTTATGTTTTAACTCAATACCCATCAGACGCCTTTTTTCATAAAATATCAAACTATTTTTTGCAACTGTTTATTGCAACAGTGATGGGTGATTTTGGAGAGCCTAACGCCTTGCTCAGCGGCAATTTACAGCGTGGTTTTTTTGCGTAAAATTGAGCGACAGCGAATACGCAAAAAAACCACGCTGTAAATTGTCCGCTGGAGCGTTTTGTTATGCGATTTTTCACTAAATCACCGTAAACCCGCCGTCAATAGAAAGTATGCTGCCTGTAACATAAGAATTTGACATAAGAAACATTGCTGCCTCTCCAATGTCTTTTGGACTTCCAATACATTTTGATGGAAGACTTTTTGCAGTAGATTCTAAAAACTCTTTTCTATCTTCATTCATTTGCCCAGAACCCGTTAAACTGGTGTCTATCACGTATGGTGATATGACATTAACTCTGATAGGAGAAAGTGATATAGCCAGCGTTTTTGCCATAGCTTCAACTGCCGCTACAGATACAGATGTCATGAAAACATTTGGATTTGGTTTTCTAGCAAATGCACCTGAAATAAATATAATTGAGCCTCCTTTGTTAAGGTACTTTACCCCATACTTGCTTACATTGAATTTACCCCAAAAGTTAATTTCAAAATCATCCCTGGCATCTTTTTCAGATAACTCACTAAACTGTTTTCCTGTTACAAAACCACTGGTAACTACCAAATGATCTATATGGCCAACATTTTTAAAAAGATTAATAATTGAGGTTTCAGATGATATATCTACAACATGACATTCAGCCCCATAACCAATCTCAGATACCGAGTCTTGCAGTTTTTCTTTAGATCGGCTTGCAATTGTTACCTGCGCTTCATTGATAGCACATTCTTTGGCGATCCCCAGTCCTAACCCAGAGCTTCCGCCAATGATCAATACCTTTGAGTTACTAATTTTCATAATTCTCCTTTCGCATAACTTTTGAAGTAAGCAGCAGCACACTGCTTTTGCAGGAAACAATCTGAGACAAATACTGTCTGCTTTACTGCATGGTTAGATTGATAAAACCAGCCGAACACTGGTGCGCCACTGAACTTCATAAAATAATATACCACCGCCCATGACTTAACCAGCAGCCAATGAACACCTGTCATTACTCGGACGAATAGCCAGCAAAATGCCACACTGGAGCATTCAAATTCATCACTGCATTTTATTCCCAGATTCAACACCATTTCACACTTCTCTTGAGTGGGGCATTTTTGCCCGACTGCTCGTGATTGAAATGAAGCCTTTTCAGCGCAATGCCATCACCCTTTGAAAAAACTTCCTCTAATTTCATTTTCAAAATCTAACACTAAGTAGACGTCAAAGTGACGTTTAGTAACGCGTCACTTTGACGCATATCTCGCACGATGCTTTATTGACAATAATATTTCCATCACCCTACATCCTCTACGACTTTAAATTAAGCCTTAATTAATAACATATTATAGAGCGAAATTCATTAAACATCGTTAATTGCTAATATTCTAATAAGGTGCCCGTGATTATTCTCACCGCACGTGATGCCAGGCATGAGAAGGTCGATGGCTTTAAGGCAGGCGCGGATGACTATTTAGCCAAGCCATTCCATATTGAAGAGCTCGTCGCACGCCTTAATGCCTTGATTAAACGTAGCCAAACCCAGGATATTGGCGACCTTCACGTGGCCGGATTGAGACTTGATGAAGCACATCAATGCCTTGAAAATAAAGATGGCGCGCGCTTTGAGCTCACTGGCACTGAGTTTCGCCTGCTATGTTATATGATGATGCACCCCAGTGTTATCCTTTCCAAATCTCGCCTCACCGAGCATGTGTATGAATATGATTGAGGTCTATATCAAGCGCCTCCGTAATAAACTAGGCAATGAGTCGATTAAAACAAAACGCGGGCAAGGCTACATCCTGAATAAAACCTGGGATAACGATTGAAGACGACGGCCCCGGCTGTAGTGATAAAGCCATGTGACAACTCACCCAGCGCGGTATTCGCATCAATGAAAGCATTAAAAAAAACGTCGCGGGGCACGGCCTTGGCCTCGCCATCGTGCATGACATCGTGGCTGCCTATGATGGCGAAATATCCTTCAAACCCTCAACCATGGGTGGACTAGCAGTCGCAGTGACGCTGACCTGACATGGCCGAGAAAAATACCATACGAATAAAGGGCATGAGAAAATAGACAAGCCGCCCTGACTATAAAAATTGGCCGGGTTATCAACGGGCATCAACGATTAGTGATCGTGGTGCTCGCCATCTTCACCGTGCGCATGGCCATGTTCTAGCTCTTCTTCACTCGCATCACGGATATCGATCACTTTCACATCAAAGTTAAGTGAGACACCTGCCAATGGATGGTTACCATCAACAATGACATCGTCACCCTCAAGTTCAATCACAGTTACAATCATCATCTCACCTTCTGGGCTTTGCGCATGAAACTGCATCCCAACATTGATCTCTGCATCTTCTTTAAACATATCTTTTGGCACGGTCTGTAGCAGATCGTCTTCACGCTCGCCGTAGCCTTCTTCTGGCGATACAGCGACACTCACTTCGTCACCCGCTACTTTTCCTGTCAATGCATTTTCAAGCCCAGGCACGATGTTACGCGCACCATGCAGATAGACAAAATCACCCTGCCCTTCTGAACTATCAATGACAGTCCCGTCGTCATTTTTGAGGGTGTAGTCCAATGTTATGACTTTTTGATCAGCAATTTGCACGTAGAACTCCTTTAATATGAAATACAAAATTTTGCGGTGAAAACATCGCGGCACCACTTTACGGCCCCGCATTATAAGCGTAAAAACTATTTTCCATTAAATTTCTATTGCTTACGTCGATATGAAGTCACGAAACTACATCAGAGACCATTTAATTAACACAAAAAATCCAATTAACACTATGTTCTAATTAATTTTTTAAAATAACCCTTCTTTTTTAAATAAAATTATTTACAAAACATCTTTGTTGACTATATAATTTCATCCTAAATACACCTTATGCCCCGTAACGGAGGATTCAAAATATGTTCAGTGCAATCGCAAGATTTTTCTCAGGTGGATCAGCAGAACCAAAACAAGCCAGCCTCTACGATCGCATTGGTGGTAAAACGGCTGTTAACGCTGCGGTCGATATCTTTTATCGCAAGGTTCTCGCTGATAATCGCATCAACCAATTCTTCGAAGGCATTGATATGGATAAACAATCTGCCAAGCAGAAGGCCTTCTTGACCATGGCGTTTGGCGGTTCCAGTAACTATACCGGCGAAGATATGCGTAAAGGCCATGCTCACCTAGTCGCGAAAGGGCTTGATAACAGTCACTTTGATGCCGTAATGGAAAACCTGGGCGCAACCCTGACTGAACTGGGCATGCCTAACGAACTGATCGGTGAAGCCGCAGCCATTGCTGAAAGCACCCGTACAGATGTGCTAGCCGGTTTTACCGCTGAAGAGAAAGCAGCACAAAACAGTCAGACATCACTATTTGAGCGCATTGGTGGTGACGGCGCGGTGAATGCAGCGGTTGATATTTTTTACCGCAAGGTGCTGGCCGATGATCGCATCAGTAAATTCTTTGAAGGTGTCGATATGGACAGCCAGGCAGCCAAACAGAAGGCTTTTTTGACCATGGCATTTGCCGGCCCCAACAATTACAGCGGCACAGACATGCGTAAAGGGCATGCTCACCTGGTTAAAAATGGCCTTAACGACAGTCACTTTGACGCAGTGATAGAACACCTGGGTGCCACATTGACCGAACTTGATGTACCCGCCGATCTAATCAGTGAAGCGGCGGCGATTGCAGAGAGCACGCGTAATGACGTTTTAGGAAAATAATATAAGACTAACTTTAGTCATTTTTTCCTCGCTAGCCTGGCAAGATCCCCCATTTTGCCGGGCTTTTTTATGCGCTATTTTCAAGCACAGAACGGCAATGATAGATTGACGCGACAAAAGTGCATCTAGCCACTTATAATGGATCGTTCATGATAACTGGCCAACGGGTAATCAGCCTCAGCCATCAATCCCAAGAGCCAACTGAGCGAGCGATGCAGTGAACACAAGCAGAACCCAACAACATGATGTACTGATCATTGGCAGTGGCGCCGCTGGCATCAGCATGGCGCTGACCCTCGCCGATAACGCTAAAATAGCATTGGTCGCGAAAGAAGCCCTGACCGAAAGTGCGACATTTTATGCGCAGGGCGGTATTTCAGCCGTCCTGGATAAAACTGACTCATTGGATTCGCATACCGCAGACACCCTTAACGCAGGCGCAGGGCTATGCGATGAAGCGGTGGTACGCCATGTGGTTAAACATGGCCCACAAAGCATCCAATGGCTGATTGATCGCGGCGTAAGCTTCACCAAAGAACCGAACGGTAAAGAGAGCGCCGATTACCACCTCACCCAAGAAGGTGGGCACAGCCATCGACGCGTGATACATGCCGCTGACGCCACTGGGCGCGAGATGGAAACAACGTTGGCAGCACAGGCACGGGCACACCCCAACATCGAGATCTTCGAGCGCCATATCGCGGTCGACCTAATAACGGGCAGTAAGCTCGGCTGGCGCGACAACCGCTGCCATGGCGCCTACATCCTTGATCGCGATAATGATCAAGTCGTCGCCTTCTCAGCGCGAGCGGTGGTGCTGGCCACCGGCGGCGCAGGCAAAGCCTACCTCTACACCAGCAATCCCGACGTCGCCTCCGGAGACGGCATTGCGATGGCATGGCGCGCAGGCTGCCGTATCGCCAATATGGAGTTTATTCAATTCCACCCCACCTGCCTGTTTCACCCGCAAGCAAAATCCTTTCTGGTGACCGAAGCCCTGCGCGGTGAGGGCGCTAAGCTAAGCCTGCCCGATGGCAGCAGTTTTATGGAACAGTTTGATGAGCGCGCGGAACTCGCGCCACGTGATATTGTCGCACGTGCGATCGATCACACCATGAAGCGCTCTGGCGTTGAATATGTGCACCTCGACATCAGTCATAAATCAGAAACGTTTATCAAAGAGCACTTTCCTACCATCTATCAACGCTGTCTCGAATATGGCTATGATATTACTCAGCAGCCCATTCCGGTGGTACCCGCAGCACACTATATCTGTGGTGGTGTCATGAGTGATATTGATGGCTGTACCGACATCAATGGCCTTTATGCCGTCGGTGAGGCCGCTTATACCGGCATGCACGGAGCCAATCGCATGGCCAGCAACTCGCTACTTGAGTGCCTGGTGTTTGCCCAATCGGCCAGCCGCCATATTCTCGCACGTCTGCAGCAAACCAAATCAGTACAAGCGCTGCCTGAATGGGATGAAAGTCGCGTCACCGATTCTGATGAAGAGGTCGTCGTGACCCATAACTGGCATGAGCTGCGACGCTTTATGTGGGACTACGTCGGCATCGTACGCACCGACAAACGACTACAACGCGCCAAAAATCGTGTCGACCTGCTGCAACATGAGATCTCCGATTACTACAGTAATTTTCGCGTCAATAGTGATCTAATCGAACTGCGAAACCTGGCCCTCGTCTCCGATTTAATCATCCGCTCAGCGATTCTGCGCAAAGAGAGTCGTGGCCTGCATTACACCTTGGACTACCCCAACTGCGACGATCAACAACCCCCACAAAAAACCATCCTCATTCCGAACAATTACCTCAAGGCGAGCACTCGCTAAGCCACTACTGTGTCATCGATAAGACCTGATATACTGCCATTTTTGCACCACAGCCCGACCGCCTGATGACAAATACAGACACCCCTAATAGCCATATTGAAACCAGCATTGAGATCACTGTCAACGGCATCCGGCTTTCTGTCTCAGCCAACCACTCGCTGATTCAGGCACTGTGGAAAACAGGTCACCCTAATTTTAAAAGTGCCAGCTGTCTTGAAGGGGTCTGTGGCTCATGCCGTATTATGGTGAAGTATAGCAACCAACCTGAAGTCGATATGGCACTCGCCTGCCAAAGTCAGGTCGAATCCGGGATGCAAGTGGTCTTCCCTCAATACCTTGAGAAAGAGTCACCCGCACTGTTAAATCACCGCTATCAATTACAATCTTCTGTTGAGAGTGAGCAGCAACTAAAAGCGGTGTTCCCAGAGGCCGCCCACTGTCGCCATTGCCATGGCTGCACCGTTGCATGTCCGAAAGGAATTGATGTTGAACAGGGGATCACACTCGCCAACGAAGGGAAATTGGGCGCTGCCGGAGAGCTTTTCATCAACTGCGTGATGTGCGATCTCTGCACCACCAGCTGCCCTGAAAATATCGCGCCTAATTATGTGGCACTGTTTGCACGCCGCACCACTGCCGTTAACCAACCAACACCACCCAACCTTGCTAACCGATTGCAGGCACTGCAACGCGGCGAACTAACAATTAAATATTAATAAGCATGAGTAACGGCACTCCTCTCGAACAGGCACGGCAAGCGTATCGCATTGACCTCAAGCGCCCACTACCGCCATCGGCAATAGACCATCAAAAGCTGCTGCAGGACTTTCACCCCGACTACGACAGCAATAACCGCGTAGCACTTAAGGTCGGCGTTAACCGTCACGAGCCATGCCACCCACAGCTGGCAGCACTATTACAATCAGACTCGCCGACGAATGAAGCGATGCTAGCCGCTGCCGCGCAGATAGAGACCGATGTGCTGGTGATTGGCGCCGGCGGAGCGGGTTGCAGTGCGGCACTGGTTGCGGCGGAGAATGGTGCGAATGTGTTGATCGCCACCAAACTGCGCATGGGGGATAGCAATACCGTGATGGCGGAAGGTGGCATTCAGGCGTCTATCGATCCTGATGACACGCCACAGGCGCATTTTGATGAAACCCTCAAGGCAGGTCACCACTGTAGCGATAAACGGCTGGTGGAACAGATGGTGCTCGACGGCCCCGAGGTGATCCAGTGGCTGATTCAACAGGGCATGCAGTTTGATCGAGATGAAGATAACAACCTCTGTACCCGTCGCGCCGGCGGCACCTCAGCCAACCGAGTACTCTACTACCGTGACTACACCGGCCTGGAGATGATGCGTGTGCTGCGTGAGAGCGTACGTCAGCACCACAAAATCACCACCGATGATTACCACCCTGCGGTCGAACTACTATCCAATAAAAAGGGCCACTGTAGCGGCGCACTGCTCTATTCAATTGAGACGCAGCGCTACACCATCGTCAAAGCAACATCAGTCATACTCGCCAGCGGCGGACTGGGCCGCATGCACCTCAACGGTTTCCCCACTTCCAACCATATAGGGGCCACCGGTGACGGCCTGGTACTGGCTTATCGACTCGGTGCACAGCTGCAGGCGCTAGATTCATTCCAGTATCACCCAACGGGATTGGCCTGGCCACAAACACTGGCCGGTACCTTAATCACAGAAGGCATACGTTCCGCCGGGGCACAGTTAGTCAATAGCCTTGGCGAGCGTTTTATCGACGAGCTTGCGCCACGCGACGTGGTCTGCGCTGCGATCATGCGTGAATGTGCCGGGGGACGAGGAATACGCCTGGCAAGCGGTCGGCAGGGGGTGTGGCTCGACATACCCTCACTGGAAAAACAGCAACCCGGTATGTTGGCACTGCAGTTCCCAAAATTCATGGCATTGTGTCATAAAGCAGGCATCGACCCTTACCAATCACCCTTGCTGATCTGCCCCACGCTACATTACCAAAATGGCGGCGTGGTGATTAATGAAGCATGCGAAACCACTATCCCAGGGCTCTATTGTGCCGGTGAAGTGAGCGGTGGTATTCACGGTAAAAATCGCACCATGGGCAACGCGCTGCTGGAGATCATCAGTTTCGGCAGACGCGCGGGTGCCGCCGCCGCCACGCACCCGCCATCAAACGAGAATCAATGGCTGCTCGACCACTTAAAGGTATTTCGTCGCGAAATAAAAAATAGCCACATCGTGTGCGACACACCAGGGCCGCTACTATTTCCCCACTATGCCAGCTTCAGTAGAAAAGGCACATGACAAAGATGCCGTTAAATCAACTCTTACGCCGCCCTGATAACTGCTGCACGGACCTAGATGAATGGCTCAGTGGCGCAGGCGGCAAAGGGCTCGCAATTGCACTAAAAGAGCCATTGGCACTCATCCCAACCATCAAGGCTGCGGGGTTGCGCGGCCTCGGTGGCAGTGGTTTCCCCACCTACAAAAAATGGCAAATGATAGCGGCACAATATCAGCGCGATGAACGCTATCTAATCTGCAATGGCAATGAAGACGAACCCGGTACCTTTAAAGACCGACTATTACTAGAGGAGTCACCGCATCAGGTCATTGAAGGGGCATTAATCACCGCACTCGCCTGCAACATCAATCACATCATTTTTTACATCAACCCTCATTTGAAACGTGCCACCAAAATACTCTCAAATGCCCTCGCACAATGGCAACAGGGCGATTACCTGCCACAAATATCCAAGGTGCTAGCGACGGCACTGACATTAAAGATCATGCCATCACCCGGCCACTACATTGCAGGTGAAGAGACTGCGGCCATTGAGGCGGTTGAAGGGAACTTTCCTTTTCCGCGCGGAAAGCCCCCTTACCCGGCGGTGGCAGGCGTTCATGGCCAACCGACACTGGTCAATAATATTGAGACCCTTGCCAACGTATCGCACATCGTGCGTAACGGTGCAGCGTGGTTCCAGGCATTAGGTGAAGGTGACTGTAGCGGCACTAAAATCTACTGTGTCAGCGGAGATGTTGCAGATGGTGGCGCGTATGAATTACCCATGGGCACGTCGTTGGCGTCGCTTATTTTTCAGCACGCCGGTGGCATCAGCGACAATCGAAAACTTAAAGCAGTCTTTACAGGCGGGCCATCTAATTCAATCTTAACGGCAAATGAATTATCGCTTGCGCTAGATTTTGATTCACTCAAACAACACAATGCAGCCCTGGGAACAGGCGCGATGATTGTGGTTGCTGAAGGCAATGCAATCATTTCACACATTGCCGAATATCTCGATTTTTTTGCGGCGGCCTCATGCGGCCAATGCCCGCCCTGCACCAGTGGCACTAGCGAAATGGCGCGGCTCACCCGGAAAATTGCCGTCGGCAACGCAGGTAAACATGACCTTGACTCACTCATCAGCCTCAGTGAACTGCTACCTGGCAGTGGTCGCTGTCATCTGGTGGATGGTGCTGTCACGGTACTCAAAAGCTCTCTCGGACATTTCTCGAAGGAATATCAGGCATTAATAAGCAAGCCTTACTCATAAAGCACTATTTTTGATCTCAAGTGCTGCGCTGAGCAACCGCAACAAACAAACCTGTTCCAGCCTTCTCCGTTGTGGCCTCTTTCGTTAGAGTTGACCCATAAAACCACAATACCTATACTGCTTTGATCAAGTACATTCAATATTCAGCCGATCAAGCATTGTTAGTCAGTAAATTCCTGAGGAGAGGCAGTACAATGAAAACACTGGAACCAAAAAAAGTGGATGCCAAAGACATCCCGCTTTGGTTTAAAGAATCATTTAGCCTACTCACGCGCCGCTTATCACTCTTCATTGGCTCGCTAGCTACATTTCTTGTCATTTTATTTTTCACTGTCCAGGCCTTTGCCACGCTTGCTGAACAGACACCACCACTCATATTACTACCGCTTTTTTTACTGTTTGTCGCATTTTTAATGCATTTCTTTTTCAGCGACCTGCTGCTGCTAGCCTTCTCGTCAGATAATTCTCGCAAGATTACGATTAGCGAGCGGGCGCATGCATTGATCCCCGAGCAGAAGTCCTTTTTGAAGATGACCCTCATGGCCTTCCTGGTCGGCTCAACCTTTTGGTTAATCAGCCTCTCAATGAATGTCGACAAGAACCTGCTAAGTGCCAGCATCAGCGTCGTCGATCGCTTACTGTTTGAAAAAGAGATGCCGTTATTCTTTATGCTGAAATTGCTCGCCACCATGCTCTACTTCATGTTGCTAGCGATGTTTCTGTTGCGCACACTCTTTTGCATCCCACTGATGCTATTTCATGAATTGCCTTACGCCGAAGCAAGCGCACTCAGCCATCGCGCCATCATCATCAACTTTCAGACCATGTGCACAACACTCGTTTTATGGGCAGTACTGCTACTGGGAACAATGGCTGCCGCTAACATACTTGCACTGATACTATTCCCGCTACTACCGGTGTTTGTCTTTGTCTGCTATCGGAATATTTTCCTTGGGCAGGCCGAAAACACACCAGCAACCGCGATCAGTGCGGAACTAGCAACGTCAACATCTGGCGGATAGCATTCAAATTGCATGCAGTAAAAAATAATGATCGTCTGAAAAAACCAGACTAAAGCATGAATGAATAAAGAAAACCAAAAGGTGATTGGGTGATCGCAACAGAAACAATAAATAAAAATACAATCAACGCCGCAAGCCATGCCAGTGAGCGGCCAATATCACTCTTAGCAAGGCCCAGCGCCTCTATTCCCAGGCAGATATAAGCAACTAAGGCGAGTAATTTAACCGTCAACCAGGCTTCCACAAATGGGTATTGGCCAATCGAAATCATTAAGGCAATCGCCGTGCCCAGTAAAATGGTGTCATTGATATGCGGAACAATTTTAACCCACTTCTGTTGCATCATGGCAGAGCCACGCATCACCCACAGACCGCGCATAAAAAAGAGCGTAAAACTAATGAGCGCTGAGAAAATATGAATATTTTTTAACATTAGGAAGCCCATCACACTCTATTTGGCCGCTTTTTCGTCGAGAATCTTTTTAAGCTGAGCGGCCGGTACGTAACCAGGCATCAAAGCCCCATCTTCAAACACCAATGCAGGTGTGCCACTCACACCAATCTTCCGCGCCAGTGCCATATGTTCCTGTACAGGATTGTCACATTCACGCCTTGCTGGTTGCTGTTTATTTTTCGCCAATGTCATTTCGCCGAGCTGATCTTCAGCGCACCAGACTGAAACAATCTTCTCGTATGCGTGACTGCCAACGCCGGCACGCGGAAAGGCTAGATAACGGATTTCAATTCCCTCACGAAGGTAATCTTCCATTTCATGATGGAGTTTCTGGCAGTAAAAACAGTCAACATCGGTAAACACATCCACCACATATGTCGGTTTGCCATTTGCAGGAATAAAACGAATTTTGCTGTCGAGCGCGACCGTCTGCATCAACTGATGACGCCCCTGTGTACGTCGCGCCTCGGTAAGGTTGTCCTGTGTTGTCAGATCAACCATATCGCCCTGAAATAGGAAGCGGCCATCGGCTGAGAGGTAAAAAATGTCCGAACCATAAACCACCTCAAACAATCCTTTATATGCGCTCTCTTCAACCAGGTCTGGTATCTGTCCGGGGATGATCTTGGACAGCGTTTTCCTGACCGCGCTATCATCCGCCAATACTGAGGTCGAAAATGCAGCGAGCAGCACTACCACCAACACGAAACGTTTATTCATTATTTTTCCCACAGTTATCTAAATCTGAGATTGCTAAATGATCCGCATCATAACAAACATTAGCCTCAAAATATCGCCCACGCCTATCCTCGAGGGTGATGAGCCGCATGCATCTCTTTAAGCCGTTCTCGTGCGATATGGGTATAGATCTGCGTGGTAGAGAGATCACTATGACCCAGCAGCATCTGCAATACCCTCAAATCGGCACCATGATTCAGCAGGTGTGATGCAAAGGCATGGCGCATCACATGCGGCGACAGCGGTTTATTAATGCCAACATCGCGCGCATGACGCTTAATCAGATACCAGAATGCCTGGCGCGTCATCGCCCCACCTCGTCGAGTCACAAATAATGCGCCGCTTATTTTTCCCTTCAATAAATCGGGGCGCGCTTCAGCCTGATACTGTTCAATCCACTCCAATGCCTCTTCGCCCAACGGCACCAAACGCTCCTTACTGCCTTTACCAATCACCCGCACCACGCCCTGAGAGAGTCCGACACGCGCAGTCTCCAGCTCGACCAACTCTGACACGCGCAGGCCGGTGGCATAAAGCACTTCGAGCATCGCTCGATCACGCAGGCCCAAAGGAGTCGCAACATCAGGTGCATTTAATAAACGTTCAACCTCATCTTCGGTTAACGTCTTAGGTAGCGGCCTGCCCAGCTTAGGCGACTCGATCTGCGCACTGGGGTCTTCACTC
The DNA here is from genome assembly GCA_002401765.2 of Thiotrichaceae bacterium. Classification (GTDB taxonomy): domain Bacteria; phylum Pseudomonadota; class Gammaproteobacteria; order SZUA-140; family SZUA-140; genus SZUA-76. The sequence goes on along the minus strand of NVTY02000034.1, from coordinate 164,777 downwards.
AACAGCCCTTCGCGTACCAGGTATTGATAAAGACGCCGCATGCTTGAAAGAATGCGCGCGCTCGAACGCGCATGCATCCCCCGTGCCACACAATGAGCAAGATAAGCCAGCAGATCACGCCGCCCGACGTTGATCAACATTCGCTCACAATTTGGCAACCACACCGCCAGTTTTTGCAGATCAGAACGGTATGCCGCCAGAGTGTTTTTGCTCAGCCCTCGTTCCATCCAGAGCGCATCGAGAAAGCGGTCAATCAGGAGGCTGTCTTGCTCCGATAATAGTGACTTCGTTGATTCATTTTTACTGCTTTTCATGATTGAGCAGCCACTGCTTAAAATCTAACTCAGCGCCATCACGCTGCCCATCAAAACCGCCCAGTCCATTCGCAGCAACGATTCGATGACACGGCACCACAAGCGGTACGGGGTTACGACGACAGGCTCCGCCAACTGCCCTTGCCGCACTTTTAAGTGCGATTGCAACATCACCATACCGACGTGTCTCTCCCACCGGTATGGCGCGCATAAATTGCCATACGCGCTGCTGAAATACCGTTCCGCTTGATACCACGGGTAAGGAGAACTGCCACTGAGGGTCGTTAAAATAACCCTCTAGTTGACGAACCATCTCATGCGTTAATGTTCTCGTCGGCATTTGGATCGGGTGGCAAGTCGAAAGAAGGTCGATACCTGCCAGCTTATCGCCTACCACCCGCAGACCCAAGCGTATCGCCGTCACAGGGGTTTCAATCACAACATCATAATTTAGCTGATCAGAAGGCATCACTCATTCGCATATTGATTACTCTACTCGTACCCGATTATGCGCCAAAATCAGTCGGGATAAAATCACCACTCAATAAAACTGAATGGCACAAAAAAGCCAGTGACAAACGTCACTGGCTTTTTGCACACCCCCATCTCACTAGAAGTGAGGTCGATGACATCTGACCTTATTTTAATTTTTCTTTAATACGAGCAGCCTTACCACGCAGGTTACGCAGATAGTAAAGTTTGGCACGTCTTACATCTCCACGACGAATCACGGTGATGTCCTGTACGTTCGGGCTGTAGGTCTGGAATACACGCTCAACACCTTCGCCGTAAGAAATTTTACGCACGGTGAAAGCAGAGTTCAGGCCGCGATTACGCTTAGCAATCACCACGCCAGTAAAGGCCTGTAGACGCTCACGCTCGCCCTCTTTAACACGTACTTTTACTTCGATGGTGTCACCAGGTGCAAACGGTGGCACTTCACGGCCCATCTGTTCTTCTTCGATCTGTTTAATGAGGTTGCTCACGTCTTACTCCTGCTATCACCAATGGTGTTTAATTAATGTCTAACTCTGTGCGTCATGTTCCTGGATAAATGCATCCAGTAACTGCCGCTGTTCTTTATTCAACTCAACGCCCTCAAGCAGATCAGGACGCTTTAACCATGTTCTGCCCAGCGCCTGCTGCTGTCGCCAACGCGCAATCAATGCGTGATTACCGCTGCGTAGCACCTCTGGCACGGCCATTTCATCTACTACTTCCGGACGCGTGTAGTGCGGGTAATCCAGCAACCCATCCACAAACGAATCCTGCTGCGCCGAGTCTGCATGGCCTAGTGCATCGGGCAACAGCCGCGTCACCGCATCAATCACCACCATCGCTGCCAACTCACCACCACTTAACACATAATCACCGATCGAAATCTCTTCATCGATCTGCAATTCAATCAGACGCTCATCAATCCCTTCATAACGCCCTGCTACCAGCATCAGATTAGGCTCCTGCGACAGTTCAGTCGCCAGCCGCTGATCTAACCGTCGCCCCTGTGGCGACATATAAATCACTTTGCTCCCACCATGGTCCAAATTCCCCGAGGCAATTCTGGCCGCTTCTCGTGCTGCATTAATCGCATCACGTAGCGGCGACACCATCATCACCATACCAGGGCCACCACCGTACGGTCGATCGTCCACGGTTTGATGGCGATCTGCAGTGAAATCCCGTGGATTAGTCACCGCCAGCTGTAACAAACCCCGCGCTATCGCCCTGCCGGTAATCCCGTCCTGCGTCAACGCATCAAACATATGCGGAAACAGTGAAACCACATCAATCCGCACCGCTAAAACTCCGGATCCCAGTCCACCAACATCAACCCCTTTTCGAGGTCAATATCGGTAATCACGTCACCGCGTACAAACGGTATCAAGCGCTCTCGATCCCCCTGAACCACTAGCACATCATTCGCACCCGTATTATAGAGGTGATCGATCTTACCCAGCACCAAACCTTCCATCGTCTGCACTTGCAGGCCAACCAGATCAGCCCAGTAGTACTCATCGTCAGCGGCCTGCGGCAGTTGATCACGACTGACCATTATATCAAGCCCAATCAACGCTCTCACCTCATCTCGATCATCAAAGCCTTCGAGATGCGCAACAATGCCTTTACCTTGCGGGCGACCCTCAACCACTTTCATGGTTCGCCATCCACCATCCTCAGAGCCAACTTGCCATGGCAAGTAACCTAGGATGTTTTCTCGTGGATGCGTATAGGAATAGACTTTTACCCAGCCACGTACGCCATAAATGCCAGAAATGCGGCCGACCAAAACCACTGATCGATCACTCATATCAAACATTACCTAATAAATTAGGCCGCTTCCTGTGACTTAACCAGCTTTGCAACACGATCAGAAGGCTGCGCACCCTGGGAAACCCAGTAGTTCAGTCTGTCGTTATCAAGCCTCAATCTCTCTTCGTTCCCTTGGGCAACTGGATTAAAAAAACCTAGGCGCTCAATAAAGCGACCGTCGCGGGCTCTACGGCTATCCGCTACCACAATATGGTAGAAAGGACGCTTCTTGGCGCCACCACGTGCTAAACGTATCGTTACCATCAGTAACTTACTTCCTCTTGTTCTGTCTCAAATATGCCCAGGCTATTTACACGAGGGCGGAAAAGCCCAATATTTTACGTGAAACTAGCCACTTAGGAAAGCCTAATTTCATTATCGGGGATAATTTAACGCGTTCACCCGCCAAACACAATGCAATGAGCTAGGTAATACCACGCAATAAAAAAGATAACGCGTTGATCTTATTGAAAAGGCATCTGCCCTTTTAGGCCTCGCATCATCTTGGCCATACCACCCTTGGCCATCTTCTTCATCATCTTCTGCATCTGAGTAAACTGCTTCAGCATCCGATTGAGCTCCTGCACCTGCACCCCTGAACCCGCCGCGATACGACGCTTGCGGGAGGCCTTAATGATCTCTGGGCGGGCGCGCTCATGCGGCGTCATTGAATTAATCATCGCTTCGACGCGATCAAACTGCTTATCATCAATTTGCCCTTTGGCCTCTTGCGAGATATTAGAAAGCCCGGGGATTTTATCCATCAGGCCCGCGACCCCGCCCATGCTTTTCATCTGCTGTAGCTGATCTCGATAATCTGCCAGATCGAAACCCTTGCCCTTTTTCATCTTCTTGGCAAGCTTCTCCGCCTTATCACGGTCAATCTTGCCTTCCGCCTCTTCAACCAGCGTCAGTACATCGCCCATGCCGAGAATACGAGAAGCGACACGATCGGGATGAAACAGCTCAAGCGCTTCATTCTTCTCACCAACGCCAAGGAACTTAATCGGCTTGCCGGTAATCTGGCGAATCGAGAGCGCCGCACCACCACGTGCATCACCATCCGTTTTGGTCAACACCACGCCGGTCAGCGGCAACGTGTCATTAAAGGCCTTAGCGGTATTGGCGGCATCCTGTCCCGTCATACTATCAACAACAAAAAGGGTCTCAATGGGATCGGCGACCGCGTGAATCTCTTTGATCTCGCCCATCATCTCATGATCGACATGCAGGCGACCTGCGGTATCGATGATCAGAACATCAATGTGCTGCTTCTTCGCCTGCTTGATCGCAGCTTTAACAATCTTAACTGGTTTTTGCGAAGGATCACTGGGGAAAAACTCAGCCGCCACTTCACTGGCCAACGCCTTTAACTGCTCAATCGCGGCCGGACGATAGACATCCGCACTCACCACCATCACGCTCTTTTTCTGCTTCTGTTTCAAAAAGCGCGCCAGCTTAGCAACCGTGGTGGTTTTACCCGCTCCCTGCAGACCCGCCATCAAAATAACCGCTGGCGGTTGTGTGCTCAGATTTAGCTGTTCGCAGGCCTCACCCATGGTAGTGGTCAGCTCTTCGCTCACCACCTTAATAAAGGCCTGGCCAGGTGTCAGGCTCAACAATACCTCTTTGCCGACGGCGCGCTCTTTAACTCGACCGATAAATTCACGTACCACCGGCAAGGCGACATCGGCCTCCAGCAGTGCCATACGCACTTCACGCAGCGCATCTTTGATATTATCTTCGGTTAACCTGCCCTGACCTCGGACATTTTTAAGGGTACGACCGAGGCGATCACTTAAGCCATCAAACATCGAAAACTCTCTAAATTGAATTGGTTTTTATTACAGACGGTCAATGATACACGTTTCAACGAGCCGAGATAAGCCGGCAGCTGTCAGAACAGGCCGCCTCAAAGGAGGATTACAATTCAAACACCTGATTGCCGAGCAGGCGCTTTAAATTTCGTGCGGGCATTAACTGCTGGCACTCATCAAAAATTCGCTGTTCCTCACCCGGCTTATTGTGAGTCACAAAAATATCGGGTGTATGATTGAGTTTTTCCAGATCTTCTGCCAGCAATGAAGGGCAATAGTGACGCGCTTTAAGGCTCAGTTCTCGGTCCTTATTGCTGAATGCCGCCTCAACCAATAGCAGGTCAAGCCTGTCATGCGCATTTAATGCCGCCCAGAAGGTATCATTAGTCACTGTATCACCAGAAAAGGCAAACACGCCGGTGTCGCAAGCCACCCGGTAACCAACCGCAGGGACAATATGATTAACGGGGATCATCTCCAGCAAGCGCCCATCAATATCACAAATTTCACCCGGAGAAAGCACATCATAGGCCATTACGGGAATTTCAGGGGTGGGTAGCTTTGCAAAATCAGGCCAGATCGCCCAGTTAAAGATATGTTTTTTCAGCACCTCAATCGTCGGCGCTTGAGCATGAATGATGATCGGCTGTTTCAGTTGATCAAAAACACTGTCAACCATCAATGGCAGGCAGGCAATATGATCGAGATGGGAATGCGTGATAAAGACATGACGGATCTTCGCCATCTCTACAAGCGTCAGCTCGCCGATACCGGTGCCAGCATCGATTAATATATCGTCATCAATTAGCAGTGAGGTCGTTCTTAGTCCATTCCCAATCCCACCACTACAGCCCAGCACTCGCAATTTCATTCGACGCCTCCTGAATAGACGCTATCAGCACGCTCAATTAAGATAAGCCCACCATCAGTAGACAACATTTCATGATCCAAGTTGAAATACATTTTTGAAATCATCCTACCATTTCGCCTTAAATCTACTTCAAAATCCCTTAACACCCCAACTTTCACCACGAATATGGTGTTAACATGGCATATAAGGACGCACTGTGAAATCGTAACACTATCATATCTATCGACATTTTCATTTATCTTTTAAGTTAATTTTACCCATTAAGTTAAATATTTAACAAAATCACCTCTTCAATGACTTCACTGCTTGTGTCATCATTCCGCCTTAATGGATAATCCTAACTAAAAGTATGAGCAATACAATAATCAGTTTCGCTGCCATCGCCTGCTATCTCGCAACCGCGACCCTGCTGGCCATGCGCCTGACAAAAAAAATTGAGATGGATAATAAAACCAAGCTAATCCTGCTTGGTCTGGTTGCAATGGCACTGCACGCCACCGTATTAGCCTTCAATATGTTTACCCCGCAAGGGATCAACTTCGGTTTTTTTAACGCCGCATCGCTCCTTTCCTGGCTCATCGCACTGATATTGCTAACCGCAGCACTCACCAAGCCGGTGGAAAACCTTGGTATTGTATTGCTACCATTGGCCGCCTTAGCGATTTCGCTCGGCTTGGTATTTCCCTCCGAGTATTACATCAGTGAAGTCGGCACAACACAGATCGGTGCGCACATTTTGATTTCAATTGTCGCCTACAGTTTATTAAGTATCGCAGCAGTGCAAGCAATCCTATTGGCGATACAAGATCGCCACCTGCACAACAAACATCCCGGCGGCTTTATTCGTACCCTGCCCCCCCTGCAAACGATGGAGACCCTGCTGTTTCAGATGATCGGGCTTGGCTTTATACTTTACAGCCTATCACTTGCCAGTGGCGCACTGTTTATTGAGGATATGTTCGCACAACATCTGGTCCACAAAACGGTCTTTTCGATCACCGCATGGACGGTGTTTGCAATCTTACTGTGGGGCCGCTGGCAGTATGGCTGGCGCGGCAAAAAAGCGATTCGCTGGACGCTGGCTGGCTTTAGCGCAGTGCTACTAGCCTACCTTGGAAGCAAACTAGTGCTGGAAGTGGTACTCAAATAGTACCATGACGCCCTCACGTTAGCCGTACATCAAATAATTTTGCATCTTAAATTCCAGGATTATATTTAAAGGGCATATTATGAACAAAGTTATAATGAAAAGACTTAAATTTTTATATGCTTTAAGTTTTCTATTAATTTTTTCATTGTTTGCCAACGCAAATGAAAATATTGATAATTCACACAGCCCACTGGCATTTAAAATAACGATTAATAGTGTTAATTTAAAGGCGCAAGATTTTTTCGAATCGTACATGAGCAGTGACCCAAAGGAGAGAGAGAAAGCTGAATTATATTTACTTGGTGTAATGGATGCGACAGAGGGCCAGTCATGGTGTGATTATAAAACTTTTAAAACGATCACCTTGAGAGAGAGTGTTTTTGAAGGGTTTAAGAAAGTCACAAAAAATAAACTTGACTATCGAGCTTCGATAATCATTAAAGAAATATTAAATCAAGACTACCCTTATTGCGGGAAATAAAAATGAAACCACATTACACCTCTTTAAAGAAAAATTATTATTCTTCAGATCGAATAAAATCGAATTATATGTCTGGAGAAAATGTATATGAGGAAATTGGATACGATATTAATAATTTAATGGAACAAAATCCTGGATATAAGAATACATGCGCAGTTAGAATGAGCCTCGCTCTAATCAAATCTGGCGTTCATTTTTCTGGGCGGTTGAAAATCAAAGACGGGCCTTATAAAGGTAGAATGATTGAACCTGGAGCTAAGCTTTTAGCCGATCAATTACTGAAGGCAGATGTTTTTGGAAGAGCAGTATTTATCGACCCAAGAAAGGCAGTTACGCAATTACTAGGAAAAAAGGGTATTATTTTGTTTTGGAAAGTTACTGGTTATGGTGGAGGCCATATTGACTTAATTGAAACTGCTAATGCAGTTCAAGTATGTAATTCAGGATGCTATTTTTCATCCAAAGAAATATGGTTTTGGCCACTGGTGTAAATACAGCCAACAATAGCTCCAACGGACAGGCCAAAGCGTCGATTTTATACACTCTCCCTTTATCCTGCCGCTGAGCATGACGATATCACCCCAATCACCAACCAGGCACTTTGCAAACAGGATGACACCTCGTGGATGAAATTTCACTAACCACACTGTTCGTGGTGCTCTTTTTTCTACTACTGATCTCGGCATTTTTCTCCGCCTCTGAGACAGCCATGATGAGCCTCAACCGCTATCGCCTGCGTCACCTTGCGCAAACGGGGCACGCTGGCGCAAAACGTGCGCAGAAATTGCTCGAGCGCCCAGACCGTTTAATTGGCCTAATCCTGCTCGGCAATAATTTTGTCAACATCCTTGCCTCTTCGATCACCACCATCATCGCACTCAAATATCTGGGCGAGGCCTGGATCGCCGCCGCGGCAGGCGTATTAACCTTGGTGATCTTGATTTTTGCAGAAGTCACCCCTAAAACAAAGGCCGCACTCAATCCCGAGCATATCGCCTTTCCAGCAACCATCATTCTCAAACCATTGCTGGTCATCTGTTACCCGATGGTCTGGATGATTAACATTGTCGCCAACAACCTGCTCAAATTACTGGGTGTTACGCCCAACAGCAGCGGGCTACAACAACTGACCCAGGAGGAATTGCGCACAGTGGTGATTGAGGCGGGCGCCATGATTCCGCAACGTCATCAAAAAATGTTGCTTAACATCCTGGACCTTGAAAAAGTCACCATCGAAGATATTATGGTGCCGCGCAATGAAATTATCGGTATTGACCTCGATGATAGCCTGCAGGAGATCGTCAAATTACTCACCAACAGCCAGCATACCCGCCTCCCCATCTATCGTGAAAACATCAACAATGTGCTCGGCATTATGCACGTGCGTAATGTACTGCCTTTTATCCATAAAAAAGAATTCAGTAAAGAGACGCTTCTCGACATCGCAAAAGAGCCTTACTTTATGCCAGAAGGCACGCCGCTCAACACCCAGCTGTTGAATTTCCAACGTCAAAAGCGACGTATCGGCCTGGTGGTCGATGAATATGGTGATATCGAAGGGCTGGTCACCTTAGAAGATATTCTGGAAGAGATTGTCGGCGAGTTCACCACTGACGTTGCAACCGTTATTAAAGATATCCACCCACAGGAAGATGGCAGTTTTCTTGTCGATGGCAGCGCTAATTTGCGTGAGATCAATCGCACCATGCATTGGTTCTTTCCAACAGACGGCCCCAAAACATTAAATGGTTTAATCACCGATTACCTGGAATCAATCCCTGTTCCCGGCACTAGTCTACGCATTGCAGGCTACCCCATGGAGATTGTACAGATCACAGACAACACCGTTAAAACAGCCCGAATCTACCCTGAGTTAAGGATTGTTAATAAGGATAAAGAAGCGGATTAACACCACCACTGGGCAACTATTTTGATGTTTTTAATCAACGCCATCACGATTTTCACGACAGCAACGATTACGCCCCTCCTCTTTCGCCTTATAGAGTGCCGCATCGGCCAAGGCAATTAAGCTTGCACAGTCATCACCACACTGCGGTGGAATACCTGCCGCACCCAATGAGATCGAAACAATATCAGTGACATCAGAGAACGCATGTTTAAGCGCTAGCTTCTCTACAGCAAGGCGTAACTCTTCCGCAATCACCATCGCGCCATCAAGATCGGTATTGGGCAATACCACCGTAAACTCCTCACCGCCATATCGCGCCACCATATCAGATGAGCGGCGCATCGTATCAGCCAAAACCTGCGCAACCTTTTGCAAACAATCATCACCGCCCTGATGGCCATAGCCGTCATTGTATTTCTTGAAGAAATCAATGTCGATTAACAGTAGCGCAAGACAGGTCCCTTCGCGCACAGCACGCCGCCACTCTTTGGCGATATATTCGTCAAATGAACGTCGATTGGGAATACCCGTCAAGCCATCAATCGCGGAGAGACGCTGTAACTCAACATTCTTGATTTCCAGTTCTTTTTGTAACTCATGTAACTCACGGAAAGCGGCGTCACGCTGCTGCTGTGCCACATAACTACGAGAGTGCGCCTTAATACGTGCAATCAATTCAATCTTATCGGGCAGTTTAACAAGGTAATCACTGGCACCACAGCTAAAAGCCTCGCACTTATCTTTTGGGTCTTCCTTGCTCGAAAGTACAATGACTGGTGTGTTATTCAATACGGGATGATTACGATAAGCGCGCAGCAATGTCATGCCATCGATATCGGGCATCACAAGGTCCTGTAAAATAGTAGTCGGTGCAATTTCAGCCGCCATTTCGACGGCCTTTTTAGGGTCACTGCAGTAATGAAAAGTAATGTTCGGCTCATCGGCCAGCATGCGGCGAATCGCCTCCGCAACCATCTGTTGGTCATCCACCAGCAACACGACAACCTCATCTGCAGCCTTGCTCTCATCTGACAATGGTTTATTCACCTTACTCATATCAACTGCCCCATGCTCAATTTCTAATCACGCTACCATAGCGCTTAAGCAATACTGCTGAGATTCCATCCAACGGAAGAACCTCCACTGCCGCATTCAGTGCCGCCGCTGCTTTAGGCATACCATACACGGCACACGAAGCCTCATCCTGCGCGATGGTATGCACTCCTTTTTGACGCAGCGCTAACAATCCAAGCGCACCATCACGCCCCATGCCCGTTAACAGCGCAGCCACCAAGCGTCCTCCCCAGTGCAATGCAACACTTTCAAAAAAGACATCCACTGAAGGCCGATAGACCATTTCTCTAGGCTCTGCAGTGTATGCCAAGCGCCCGTTGGAAGACATCACCAGATGATCATTCGTTGCCGCAAGATAGACGATCCCAGGGGCAATTTCCTCACCCTCTTCCGCTACCTTTACCTGCATTTTACATTGAGTATCTAGCCACTCAACCAGTTCACATGCGAAGTGTGCATCAATATGCTGAATGATAATAACACTACCAGTAAAACCAACAGGAAAGTCAGCAAGCACTTTTGCCAAAGCCGGCGGGCCTCCTGTTGAGGAGCCAAGAATAACGAGTGATTGATTGCGCTGTGCAAGCCACCTTGAAGCACGCGGCGCCACATTAACGCGCTCACGCGGAGCTCTTGGCTGCGTTAATTTTTCAATCGTTTTGATCTTATCAAGAATCGTAACCTCACCCTGAATATATCCGAAAGCATTCAGCACAGGTGTTTTAACAACATCCAGCGCACCCGCGCCCATCGCCTCAAAAACCATCGTACTATTGCCATCAACTGACCCCGTCACAATCAAAATTGGACAGGGCGTTTCATCCATTATTTTTCGACTAGCTTCAACACCATTCATCACCGGCATAATCAAATCCATGAGAATCAGATCAGGTAAGTCATTGGCACATTTATTTACCGCCTCCTCACCATTGATAGCAACCCATGCCAATTGATGATCTGTCGCTGTCGATAAAATACGCTTCAAGCCCTCAACAGCCACCATCATGTCATTGACTATCGCGACCCTCATCGCGCCTCTCCAATCAAGTCAACCACCGCTTCGCGCAATGATTCATCATGAAAGCCGCCTTTTGTTAAATAATAATCAGCGCCAGCGTCGAGCCCCTGTAAGCGATCCTCTTCTCGATCTTTATAAGAAACAACCATCACGGGGATACGCCGTAGTCGCTCATCTTGCTTGATCAATTTCACCAGTTCAATACCATCCATTCTCGGCATATCGATATCGGTAATCACTAAATGATAATCACCGCTACGTACCGCATTCCAACCATCCATACCATCCACGGCAACATCAACTTCATAGCCATACGCTTCCAACATCTTACGCTCAACTTCCCGCACGGTGATCGAATCATCCACCACCAGCACCCGCCGACGATCTTCATTAGCACGCAGGTTGTCACCAGCAATCTTATCTATCCGTCCCTTTGATATCAGTTTAGCAATCGAACGCGCCATATCATCCACATCAATAATCAATGTAGGCGAGCCATCATCAAGTAACGCAGCAACACTCACATCTTTAATTTTACCCAAACGCGGATCTATCACCTGAACCGCTAACTCACGTTCGCCCATAAATGCATCAACAATCACCCCGTATTGACCATGCCGATCACTCAAAATCACCACATATAATTGCCGTTCCCTGCTCACAACTGGCGCCAAACCAAACACCTGGGATGCCGAAACAAGACCTATATGGCAATCATTCCACGTCACATATTGATGATCCTCGACAAGCTCAATATCATCGGCAGAGATCTTCAACAAGTGGTCAATTCGTGCCAGTGGGAAAGCGTAGCTTTCACCGCTAATATCAACCAGCAAGGTTCTAATAACCGACAGGGTCAATGGCAACTGCATCTGGAAACGTGTGCCCTCTCCTGGCTTCGATGAAACAGTCACCACACCGCGCATTTCTTTAACTGAATCATGCACAACATCCAGTCCCACTCCCCTTCCTGATATTTCGGTCACCTCATTACGCGTGCTAAAACTTGGCAGAAAGAGAAATTCCAATAGCTCAGCATCACCCATTTGTGACAACATCTCCTCGCTACTCAAACCGCGCTCTAAAACCTTCTGCTTCAGCGATATAATATCAACACCGCGACCATCCTCCTCAACAGTCACCAGTAACATTCCAGAGCGATGGCGCGCATCAAGCGTTACAATTGCCTGAGAAGGTTTTCCGCTTGCCTCGCGCTCTTCTGGCATTTCAACACCATGATCCACCGCATTTCTCAACAGGTGATTAAGCGGCGCTTTTACCATCTCTAACACATCGCGATCAACCTGCGTTGTGGCACCGGTAATGACAAGACGCGCATCTTTTCCAAGCGAGCGTGCAACATCCCGTACCATTCGTTGAAAGCCATCAACCCCATCAGAGAAGGGCCTCATACGGCTTGCCAATACTTCTCGGTGCAATCGTCCCGCAAGGTTTGCAGTGCGATAATCAAAGTGCTCCAGATCAACCAGCCGATCAGATAATACTTCGCGCTGCTTGACGGCTTTTCGCTGCAACTCGATCAATGCCATCGCTACTGACGGCTTAACATCGACCTCATTAAATTTTTCACGCAAATCATCCAGCTCACTTACCAGGTCAAACTGAAAGCGCTTAAAGCGCTGCATCGCTTCAATATGTGGATGCAACCATCGCGCCTCGACCATCGCCTCACCGGCGAGCCCCAGCAGACGATCCATACGTTCGGTACTAACACGTAACACACGCCCTTTTACTTCTGCCAGTGATACCGCCTTATCAGGCGGGGGCTCTGCCGCCTTGCCCTTATCAACAGCATCATGTTCAGAAGGTGAGTCAACAACGGTTGCTTGCCCCTCCTCGTCCGCCACCACAGCAACAGTACTAGCCTCTGCCAGCATCGCTAAATCCTGCGGTTGCTCGCCACTTAATATTCCTTGAAGCGCTAAGACCAGCGCATCTAACGTCGCCCTGTTCTGCTCACTCCATGATGGCAAATCTGACTCATCCAGCTTAGAGACTTGCCCCATCACATCAACGCCATTTAAAAGGATATCGATGTCGGCACTCTTCAATATCAGTTCACTCTTCTGCGCAGCCACGAAACAATCTTCCATCACGTGGGCAATACGTACGACGGGATCAATATCCACCATCCGCGCAGCGCCTTTGATAGAGTGCGATGCACGCATCATCGATTCAAGGCTATCTGTTCCTGATGGATTTTGCTCTAATACAAGCAAACCATCCGTCAATAATAATAGCTGCCCTTCTGCCTCCGTTCTAAAGAGGTCAAGCATAGAGAATCCGCTGAGGTCTTCACTCATACGAGATTCCTCTGTAGTGAATTAAACAACAGCTCAGGGTCTAATAGCCCCACATGCCGTCCCTCTAGCTCAAATAGACCTGTAAGGTGGGAATATATTGAATTAGCAGCCGTTGCAGGGACTTCACGGATATTTTCCTTCCAGATACGATGTGTACCAATAACTTCACTCACCGGAAAAACAAATTGTTCCCCATTTTTTACAAAAATCACCAATCGCTCAAGAAAGCTTTTACGTAATGCAGAAGTACCTGTGTCGCCGCCCTTGTCGACAGATAATAACCTGCCCATCGATACCCAAAGCTTTAGTTCACCACGCACATTAACCAAGCCCTTGACGACCAAACTTTGAGAGTTTGGAATACCATGTACTGGACGAATTTCAGAGATTTCTTTGATCGTGATCGTCGGCAAACCAAGCCACTCATCACCGAGTCGAAACACCACCACGGATGTCGAATCATGACTCTTTCTAATTTTCTCTTTTGCCAGCAAAGAGGTCCAGTAATCCTGGTAATCTTCAGGTATCGCGCGGCTCAACAGGCTCCGGCCAGCGTTTGAATATACCTCACAGTTGCGACAGTGCAGTACTTCTTCTAAACGCGGACATTTCTCTTCCTCTGTCCCCCACACACCAATGGTTGACCAACAGTTTTTTATCGGCTCATCCATCTAAACACCCATGAAAAACAATATTCACTGGCTCGCCCTCATAGCACGCCGGCGCAAACTTTGAGCTTCATTGTGATCCCCTTTACGCTCAACATGTAGTGCAAGATGCACTAAGGCTTCCGCATGGTCTGACACCAAATAAATAGTCTTTCTAAACATGGATTCAGCCATGTCCTCTCTATTAGATGCTTCATACACAAGGCCTAACAGATAATAGGCACCTGCGCTGCTAAAGCGCGCAATAAGATCGAGACACAGACTCTCCGCCGCCTCAAGTGCGCCCTCATCAGCGAGTGCCTGCGCCTTTAATACCAGCGTCTGCTCATCCTTTTTTTTTTCATACCCCGCGCGACCCGTATAGGCAGAAAAGGGTTTATTGCGGCCGCTATTGTTCGACACTTTACCCGTGTTGACTCGCCGACTACTCACAGGCGGTATCGCACTATGCTTCTTTGAAAACTCATGAAAACGCTTATCATAGCTATCCACCGAACAATTTTCAGTACCATCTTTCTTAACAAATGCAAATGCACCACGCAGCCGCAATGACTTAAACAAACTATTTACATTATTATTTGCCTCAGCATGCCCAACAAACAATACGCCCTCTGGTGCTAGTAGATCATAAAGCTTATGAACAGCAGATCCCTGGTCTTTACTATCAAAATAAATCAGTAAATTTCTACAAAAAACCACGTCATAACAACCCTTCATCTGAGAAAAATCATCTTTTAATAAGTTCCCATGACTAAAATTCACTCGATTTCTGATCTTCTTTTTTAGACGATAACCGCTTTCAATTTTTTGAAAATATGCCGACTGAAATGTCAGCTCATCACTGCGAAACGAATTGTCTCGATAAACACCCGCCACCGCCTTATCAAGTGAGGCCTGGCTAATGTCGATCGCATCTATCTGCACCCGATCAGCTGGAAAACCTAATTTATCAAGAACCATGGCAATCGTGTATGGCTCCTCGCCAGTAGAACAGGGAATACTCAACACCTTTAGCATCCGTGAATTTTCTCTGGGAATTAGCCAACCTGATTTAATGTGATTAGAAAAGACATCGAAAGGAATATCATCCCTAAAAAACCAAGTTTCAGGAATAACCACCATTTCTACCAAGCGCTTAAACGCAGCGTCAGAACTTAACAGCGTATTATAATATTGCCCAAGATCATCACAGCCAGAACTCACTAAACAACGTTTAATGGCATTTTTCACCGACGCGGTACCGACCGAATTGATATCAAGGCCAATTTTATTTTTTAATAATGCTTCAATCTTCTCGCACATCATTCACCCGACTCAGTAGGGCTGCCGTACAAGACATCACAATCGTGCCGAGATAATAAATGGTCTACATCCACCCATTGAATGATGCCACGTTCATCGGTCATCATGTTTGAAACAACATTATTTTCTGAGGCGCGCTGCGCAGAACGATGGAAGCGTGCTAATTCTAGAGAAATCGTTTCTGTTGCACGCTCTACAATCATTCCAAGATGATGCTCACGATGACGATAATCGGTGTATTTAACGAGTAAAATCCGTGTACTCATCACCGCACGTGACATAACACCATCCAGCAAGCAACAGATATCAATCACAGGTACAGGGATTGCCCGATAATTACACAAACCTGCAACATAGTTGGCCGTATTAGGAAAATTACTCAACTTTACCAATGGCACCACTTCAATCACTTTTTTAGCATCAACCACATAACGGTCATCACCCACATGAAATATGACGAACAGCATCAGGAATCTATCTTGAACTGGGAGACGCCACCTTGTAGGCCATGTGCAGCATCATTAAGGCGATCAATGGCACTATTGGATTGACGCAATGACTCTACCGTTTGCTGTGCCGATTCACTTAGCTGAATCATTGCCTGCTTAATCTGCTCAGCACCTTCAGACTGCATATGCATGCCTTCATGAACAATCTCAAAGCGTGGTGTTAATGTCTGCACCTGGTCTATAATTTGTGCCAGCTGAGCACCCACCTCACGTACATCATCGACACTGTTTTTCACCTCTTTCGAAAATTTCTCGACGCTCATCACACCCGCAGATACCGCAGACTGCATCTCTTGCACCATCTGTTCAATATCCAGTGTAGCGACAGCGGTTTGATCGGCAAGACGACGAATTTCAGTCGCTACAACAGCGAAACCAACGCCATACTCCCCTGCCTTCTCAGCCTCAATTGCCGCGTTCAGTGATAACAAGTTGGTTTGATCTGCCACTTTTGTAATCGTGGTCACCACTGAGTTGATATTGCCCGCTTTTTCACTTAACACCTCAAGCTTAGAGGCGATCGCATTGGATGCATCAACCACCGAATGCATTGTCTCTTCCATGCGAATCAGACCCGTATGACCACTAGCCGCTGCCTCAGCAGTACCCGATGCCACACCCGCCACTTCGTCCATGGTATTGACCAACTCTTTACCGGTGGCTGAAATTTCAGTGGCCGTGGCTACAATTTCATTCACTGTTGCCGCTTGCTCGGCCACCGTTGCCTCTTGCTGTTTAGCGGATGCGGCTATTTCAGTAGAAGAGGATGTCACCTGGATACCTGACTGCTGAACCTGCGAAACAAGACCGTTAAGGCTATTAATCATGGCCTGAATACCTTGAGCCATACGACCCACCGCATCATCGCCACTAACATCGATTTCCCCGGTTAAGTCACCCGCCGCTGCGCACTGCACCACTATTTGCATCTTACCAACCTTCTCTTCAAGGTCTTCCATTGCAATGCGGCGCTCTTCCATTAGCTCGCTTAAATTATGCACCATTGATTGCAAGCCAAAACCCAGCGAACCGATGGCATCGTCTCCAGAAAAAGTCACCACGCCCGTCAAGTCACCTTCAGCAGCTCGGTTAACCACATCAAGCAATACATTAACCTTCTCTTTCAGTACTTCCGCAGCATCATGCTCACGCTGTGCCTGAATCTGTTGTTGTTGATTGGCGCCATCTACATTGTCCGCCATGGTATTAAACGCCATGCCAAGTTTACCAATTTCATCCAGGGAAGAGATAGAAATTCTCACAGTCAAATCGCCTTCGGCACGCTGATTAACCGTATCCATGACCCGTTTCAGTGGTGCAGAAAGCCATTTTCCCAATAAAAAATTAGCCAATAACAAGCCAACCACTAACAATACAACATTTGCAATTATTTGTGTCCGCACATCTTTAGCAATTGTCTCATCGATATTCTGTAATGAATAACTCACTCGGATAGCGCCATTAACTGAATTTTCAGGTACGTTATGGCAAGCTAAACAATTCACATCACCTGGGTTTTCTCCGGAAGTGGCACGAAATGGTGTCAAGACAGTTAAGACTCGCCCCTCAACCCCCTTATCAAAGTCTTTGCCCTCCTGCAGCTCCATAATATCTTCACCCAACAACGCACGCCTATCCCAGTCATCAACAGGCGCTTCCTCAGGGAAACCAGGCCCATACTGTTGATTCACAGGCTCACCTCGAATGACCCTCGCATCAACAACATTATTGCGTTTAAGAACTTTATCTCTCAGGATGCTGCGCTGATCCATGGTGTTTGTTAGCATCATGGTATTGAGGCTATCAAAATAGAATGTGGCGAGGTCTTGCGTACGCTCTTCCGCATCATCCTGCGCACGCTGCTTCTCTATATACACGGTATAACCAGTCACCATGCTAATGACAAATACAAAGATGATGGCGACGGTCAAATTGATCTTCATCCTGACGGATAGATGACCAAATAACGAACCACGCTCTTGTGATGCCATAAAAACCCTCTAACCTGCTCTGGAATTTGCCATTATCAATACGCTCACAACCTCGATTCTTCTACACCAAAAGTTGTCAAATATTAAAACGGCTGAATATTTTAGAACTTTAATAAGTTCCTAGCTATGTGTAGGAAAACATAACGCCGAGTACAGAAAGTACTATTGAAGATAAAACGATTTTTACAATCCAGCTCATGCTCACCGCAAGCCAGGGGCCTACGCGATAGCAAGCAACATGAGTAGCACCCTATTGCAATCAAATCATATAGCAGTAGTCAGGCTATTCAGCCTGACACTATAAACTGTTCTTGTGCTGGTACCCTGTTAGTTCGCTGGTAAAGACTGGCCCCGTATCTGTGGATGTCTCTCCGCCACCGTCTCTCCGCCACCGCCATCATCACCGCAGCCATAAGCGTCAATGCACTGACTAAATAAGAAGAGATGCATTCTGACCACTTTACTCAATATAAATGTGCCTTCAAACATTTGGATTACCTTTAAAATTTAAATAGAGGGCTGTATGTTTTTATTTATCAATGTCAGAATGTCATCTGACATTGCCATTCATTAACCTAGGTACCAGCCAAAGCGTTCTGTTTTTTTACTCATAAATAATTCCTTTGAGCCCTTAGTATTACTTAAAAATACATCTTTAAGCGGTCTATTTCTGACTAAATATAGGCTTAGTATTGGCGTGAACCGGCGTTAGCGGGAAGGCACTTTAGTGTTAGTTTGCGGAAATTCACCCCATCAATCGCAATGCCCATGACTCAAGATAGGCCATAAGATAGATAGAATCAATACCACTGTGACATATAGGAAATGGACCCGCAATTGCTGGAAATCCACATTTATATACCCTTCGTCCATATCGCCGGGATTACGATCGAATCATGTGGCAGCATTTAACTCATGAAATCGATTGCTATCAAGACGGTAAATAACCTAGGCCCTACTGATCCACTCGGCGAAGCCCTGCACTTGCTTCGGCTCAGCACTACGTTTTATTGTCGATCTGAACTATCCGCTCCGTGGAGTATAGAACTGCCTGCTTTTGAGGACGGCATGATGTTTCACATCGTTACCCGGGGGAATCTCTGGCTTGAGGTAGAAGGTGAGAAGCCACGTTTATTGCAGCAAGGCAGCCTCACGCTCATTCCGCATGGTCTCGGCCATATCATCCGTAGTGATACGGCAGATAAACCAGTCGCGTTATTCGACATTCCGGTTGAGAAAGTCAGCGATCGTTACGAGATCATGCGGCACGGCGGCGGCGGTGAACCGACCCACCTTACCTGCAGTGTTGTACGCTTTGATCATGCTGCAGGACAAAAATTCATTTCGCTACTGCCCAGGATATTGCACATTGATAGTTTAAAATCGGATGAAGACAGCTGGCTACAGAGCACGCTGCATTTTATTGCGCGTGAAGCCAAAGAGTTACGACCGGGCAGCGAAACGGTTATCACCCGCTTAGCTGATATCCTCATCATCCAGGCAATGCGCTCGTGGATAGACTCCGCACCGGACGCTGAAAAAGACTGGTTCGCCGCACTGCGTGATCAGAAAATTGGAAAGGCGCTCACCATGATCCATCGTGAACCGGAAAAAGACTGGGGCGTCGCTTTGCTGTCCAAAGAAGTTGGCATGTCACGCTCCGGATTTTCTGCTCGCTTCACCCTCCTATAGTCGGTGAATCCGCGATGCGCTATCTCAGCCATTGGCGCATGCAATTAGCTCGCACACAACTGCAAGAGACATCAGATTCTCTCTCAGTCTTCGCTGCACGCCTGGGCGATCAATCTGAAGCCGCTTTTTGTAGAGCATTCAAACGAGAATTTGGCGTGCCGCCAGGAACTGTTCGTAACGCCAGATAAGTTCGCTTAAATTCACGCAGAATGGTTTATATCACCGAGGCTTTAAACTCTTCAGAGCTGTTATGAATAGCCTGCGGCGCTTTCCACTTGAACGCCATGAAGAGATCTGTTGAAATTAATATTTACAAGGTCGCTCCTGAACCATTACAACTCTTAAATATTTTTCATCGACGTAGTATGGTATATAAAGATTTCAACCAGTATAAAACAATCATAACTTATTCAGCGGTTCCTTAACTGAACAGCATATTATCGAACGCTTTAAAATGCTCGTCCTATCGAAAACCGCATAATATTCATGCGGCTTTTAGGTTGTTCAAACCCCGATACCACATCACTCTTAGCAAAACGGTAGGTGTCATAGAGAAACTTGACATAAGTACCTTGCCCACCATCATGGCCTATCAACTGAAAACGGTATGAGAAAAAGAGCGAAGGCCGCTTACCAGGCTTCAGCTCCAGCGAAAACGCATCAATCGTCTCCTTCGTATAAACAGGGTATTTAATGCCAGCGCGCCACAAACTTCGCCAGATATCAGCCCTTTTTTCCATTCCTAGCGAAAACCGGGTAAACACAATATCATAAACCTCCTCATAGCCTGTCACGCGCTGGCCCTGCGAGCTAGTACCGCCACCAATACTCCGAGACCAACTATCCCACCCCACACCCGCAAGCAAATCGAATGAGCGCCCCAGTTTAGAATTCACCAGCCGATACCCGCCAGTCAATTCCGTTGCACCGCCTAAATAATCAACTCTTGCAGCAGCAAAATGGCCTAAGCTCTGGGTTTGGCCATCATAATCAACAGCACCGCCATAGGCAGAGAATTCCATTCGATAGAGCAGGCCACTAGTCAAGCGCCCTTCATTATTATGAGAAAAGCTAAGACGAGCCCGTGGCCCTTGCTCTGTTAGCAGCCGCGTACCCGCTCTATCAAACTCCTGCCAACGGAATAACTCAAGGCCAATGCTGATCTCTGCCGCCCGCTCATGCGCAGGTTCATCAGCAACCACAAGTGAATTACAAAGTGCAAGCAATGCTGTAAAAAAAATAAAAGCGGTCGTCTTTTTCATGCTAGATGGCACCTTACAATCAAAGTTAATTCTTATAAGCACAATACAAGAGATACTAGCCGGCTATCAATAGGATAGCCATTTCTACACCATACGCCCTGATGAGTGCAAAAGGAATAAAGCGAACACAACGGCAGTCGAATTGAAGAGAACCTTCAACCTAAATTAATCAGTTGAACCGACTACATGACAACGAATTGAGGAGCACTACTCCTCGTCTACGAGTCTAAAATCGATGTCCGATAGATCCCCCGACGAATCCCACTCATTACCCCATTTATCAGCTGAAATGTAATCTTCAGAAAACGCATCATTCATGTCTAAGTCATCATCTTTTGGGCCGCTCATAAAAACACCCTCGCTTTACTATACTCGCTTTCCATAAAACCTCTATGCAATACACAAAGAGGACCAACCAGAAACAAATACAACTGCTATTGTCTGTATCGACCCAGGCAGGGAAGACTTAATAAAAGGGCGGAGGTGTACTATAAAACGGCAGGGTAGTGCAGCTATACCCCCACACTACAGACAAAGCGATAATCTTTTGAGGCACAGAATGCCAACCATTCAGAAAGGAATTGATTCACACGCCGCTTTTCAATTGGATAACGTAACTTTTTATTTGGATATGTATAGATGCGGGCAAAACCCGTTTTGTTTTGGTAGGTCAACACTTCGGCAACCCGCGCATCATGATAGACCTTCACTTTCAGGTACATATCGGGCACGATTTCGTTATCATCAAGTGCATGAAGAAAAGCAATGGTTAACGTATATTTTCCGCGCTCTACTACATGCATGTGTAGATCCGGCAGACCTCTGGATGATGAAAGTATTGCCGTATCAACCCCCATATCAGGCACCAGCCGGGCCAATGCTTGATAGTTCTCTTCGTACATCACCATTAATGGTTTTTTATCGGGTATTAACATTAATTTATACCACCACGCTTCAACATATTTATATATCGACCACATCAAGAAACAGTTGATGCATTATTGACACCACTCTCGCTGTAAACGATTTCGATTTAGAATCAACCACTGCAGTGCAATAATAGGACTGGCGGAGTGAATGCGGCCACTATTAAGCAGCAACACGGCCTCATCATAGGAGACCACACTCACCTTGATGTCTTCCCCCTCATCAATAAGCCCATGCACGCCCCCTACTCCAGTAGCATCTACCTTGCCACAAAAGAGCGCTGTTGACTCTGTCGTACCACCGGGACTCACAAGATAGTCACATACATGTTCTAACCGTTCGATCTCGCAACCGGCCTCTTCAGCCATCTCTCGATGTGCCACACCTTCCGCGCTCTCACCCTCGTCAATAATTCCTGCCACAATTTCAATTAACCAGGGATCGGCGGGGAAATCTAACGCGCCAACGCGGAACTGCTCTATCAACACCACTTCATCACGTACCGGGTCATACGGCAATACAGCAACCGCATGCCCTCGTTCAAAGATTTCTCGCGTTAAGATTTCACTCCATTCACCATCGTATTTTCGATGCCTAAGCCGTAATTGGGCAATACTAAAAAACCCTTTATAACAGATCGTTTTTTCAATGACCTCAACATTATCTACCGACACACTCCAGCCCTCATTCAATCACTGCTATTATGAGACCTTTGCACGATACCAAACCTCTTTCAAGTTAAATGACTGACTATTGCCGGCAATGAACAGACAATCGCAAAACTATCTATGGCCGCTGTTATTCGTGCTGCTTCTGGCCATTATTGCCGTTTTTTCACTAAAGGCTAAACAAGATGACAGCCATAAACCAACATTCATTTTAGGGTGGAAAAGTGCTACGTCTTTTATTGAGCCAAGGCGCGCATTAGCATCAGCCACATACAACGGCTACCTATATGTACTAGGTGGCATTGATGCCGAAAACAATTACGTTCGTGCGGTGGAATACAGTAAAATTAACGCGGATGGCAGCCTCAACAAATGGCAAAAGACAAGCCCCTTGAATGAAGGCCGTTTTTATCTCGCGGCGGCAGCGAGCAACGGATACCTGTTTGCAATCGGCGGCGCCAAAGGGGCACTAGGTGAAAGCAACATCCCTGTTGCCACCGTAGAAAAGGCCAGAATCAACCCTGATGGCTCGCTTGGTAGATGGCTGCTAAGCGATGACCTGACCACGCCACGACGCGGCCTCACAGTCAATCAACACGGCAACCGTATTTATGCACTTGGGGGCTATAACGGCATTTTTCTTCATTCAATCGAGCAGGCAACTGTGAACAAAAATGGGCAGCTTAGCGAGTGGACACTCTCGCCTCAGCACTCAACAGTAGACCGCTACATTCATTCATCCGCAATCGCAGGTAAAAACCTCTACCTGCTTGCTGGCCACATGAAAAATGACCAAACAGTCAGCTATGGTGATGTTGAGTTAAGCCAGATCAGCGATAGTGGCGCACTATCACCCTGGCACATTGAGAATACCACGCTACTGACCCCTCGTTTTATCGCCGCTGCATTTTCACTGCGCAATTACCTCTATATTGTGGCAGGCCATGATGGCGCAAAGAGGCTGGATAGCATCGAGTTCGCCGCCCTCGACAAAGCAGGGCATGTGGGGCGCTGGCAACTCACCGCGCCGCTAACAACCGCTCGTAGCGGCACAGCAACGGTCACCCACAACCAAAGGGTTTACGTTCTAGGAGGCATTAACCAGAACAGGGTTCTCAATAGCGTGGAAACAGCGATTCAAACAGCAGATGGGGATTTAGGGTACTTCTCAGCAGTCATTCGTTAGGTAGATAGGTATTTCAACTCAAGATTTACTCTTTTTCAGTTTTATCACCAGCACTTTCCTGCTGCTTTCTTTCCAGCGCTAATGCTTCCTCTTTTTCTTCCTCTTCTCGAAGCTTTCGGTTTTTTTTATCATCTAGCGTTAAAAAAACTAAAAATGCGACCACCGTCAATACAATGGCAATCTGTATGTATATCGCTAACATCCTAACCCCTTGATTTTCATTCGCAACGAACAATTCTCACAACAAGGCACACGATACACCAGACCCTCGCGCTTTTCCTAGTATTTCCGTCGGTTTTTAATGCCCAACTTATCTTAATATATCTGCCGCTTATTTTAACATCAGCAACGCTTATTCAATATTTACCGCGAGCCAATTAAACAATCTCATTAACACCCATTATTAGTCGATTTGAAGGTTTCTCAGACCCTGGCAATGCATCATGCTCGCGCCGCCATTGTTTCCGGCGCTCGCGATGACAGCGCGTATCAAGTAGCGGCAAATCGTCTTCCTGACGGCGCTCGTGCTGGCGGCGATCTCGCGAGGCGATTTTACGACGCTCATGTGCAATAGCAGGATGGAGGATCGCCTTATTACCGGCTCGATCTCGCTCTCGATAGGCCACACTTTCCGCTTCTTCCACTGATTCTGGCTTAGTCAGCAACAAGACCTTATTGCGGTGCGTCCCCACATCATCAGGGCGAACGTATTGAGGATCAAACATTAGCATCGGGTAAATACCACCATCACTTAAGACATGTGGATTATATCATGACTATGATCTCTGCAAAGCCCATAAAACCAACGTTAACCCCTTTATGTAAATGGGAATTCTGATTGCGCTCAGGGCGCCTCTGCGATGTACACGGCTCGTTTGGGCGCAGGCAAGCCTTCAATTGTCAGCGTTCTATCATCAGGACTAAGGAAATCTGGGAGTGAGTCAAAGGTCATCCAGCCGCTACTGCGCTGCTCATCAAACGATGTCACCGCAATATCCACCAGGCGAATATTCTTGAAGCCACAACGCGCTAACCACCCCGCCAGTGCCTGTGGCGACGGGATAAACCACACATTGCGCATTTTCGCATAACGCCCCGGTGGAACCAATACCGTATCAGCATTACCATCAACCACTAAGGTCTCCAGCACCAACTCACCGCCAGAACGCAGCAGCGAGCGCAATGCATAAAGGTGATCAATCGGCGAACGGCGGTGGTACAACACCCCCATCGAAAAAAGCGTATCAAAACCACTCAGATTCCGCGGCAAATGCTCAATGCCCAGCGGTAGCACGTACACTGGCACTTGCGGCATATACTGCTTCAAGGCCTGGTACTGCATCACAAACAACATGGTTGGATCAATCCCCGTGACTAATTTTGCCCCCTCGCCCGCCATGCGCCAGGCGTGATAACCATTGCCACAGCCCACGTCCAACACATAACGCCCCTTTAACGGTGAGATATGTTGTTGAAGCCGCGCCCATTTCCAGTCCGAACGCCACTCAGTATCGATATCAATACCAAAGACAGAATAGGGCCCCTTTCGCCAAGGATGCATAATACGCAGTTGACGTTCAATTTCTGCGGATGCCTCAACATCGACATCATCGCCCTCACCTATGCGCACAGTGCCCGCAGAGAGATCGATGGATGAGGGATTAATGTGCGGTAGCGCCTCAACGACCGCCTGCCACTTAGCAAGATCACCGTGCCCGCGCGCAAAGGTTACCGCCACCGTTGCAGGTAACGTATCAAGCCATAACTCAAGTGGCGAGCCTGCGAGTTGCTCATAAAAGCGCTGATAAACCGTCATTTCACTGCCATAAACGAGACAAAGTTAAGGCACTGGAACCACTGACGTACCGCATGAAAGCCGGCGCCTCGTAGGCGCGCCTCGTGCTGCTCACGTGTGTCGGGCACTAGCACGTTATCGAGTGCTGCACGCTTTTGGCTCACCTCTAACTCACTGTATCCGTTACTGCGCTTGAAGGCGTGGTGCATTTCAGTAAAAAATACGGCCTCGGCCGCGTCATGAAAAGCCAATTTTTCCGACAATAACAACACCCCACCCGGCAGCATACCCGCATAGATTTTCTCAATCATGGCCATGCGATGTGAGGGTGCAATAAATTGCAGCGTCAAATTCAACACAACAACAGAAGCACGTTCAATGGCAACATTCTGAATATCAGCACATGCAAACTCAACCGGCACATCGACCGTATCAGCCCCTACGTATTGACGACAACGTGACAACATCGCGGCAGAATTATCAATGGCAAACAGGCGGCAATCTGGCTGTGTTAAGCGACGACGCATCGATAACGTCACCGCGCCCAGCGAACAGCCTAGGTCGTAGAGCTGGCTACCCCGCTGTGCATATTGAGATGACAAGATCCCAGCCATATTGATCAGGGTGCTGTAACCGGGAACAGAGCGGTTAATCATATCGGGAAAAACATCCACCACCGTCTCATCAAAGCGAAAACTGACAATTTCATCAAGCGGCGCTGCATACAGCTGATCCGGCTCCAGTTTCTTCATTTCAAACACACCTTCATATCAATACAAACAATATTATACCCTGTGTACCCGAGGTCATGGCAAAACCATACATTTCCGACATGAATATTTACCACTACAAATATTTTTCAAAGTGACGATACAATCTAACAAGGGTGCGATTTATCGTATACGAATCGAATTCCAGATAACTGCAAGATACCATTGAAAAGCATGGAGGCTGACAATGACATCATCACCACTGACTATCGCGACATACTTTATTGCTATATTGCTATATTGCTCTAGTAGCGGCGCTATCAGCGCTCAACCTTCTGGCACCAAAACATTTAGCGTTGGCATTGTCCCTCAGTTCGATTCACGTAAAATTCACAAAATTTGGCGACCAATTTTAAAAGAACTAGAAAAAACAACCGGATACAAATTCAGACTACAGGGTGCACCGACCATTCCAGAGTTTGAAAAAGAGTTCAATGCTGGCCATTTTGATTTTGCTTACATGAACCCATATCACGCCCTACGTGCCAATAACCGTCAAGGCTATATCCCTTTAGTTCGTGACATTGAAAAACGTTTACAGGGAATTTTAGTGGTCAAAAAAGGGGGGCGAATTAAGAAGGTAGCAGAACTCGCCAACCAAACCGTAAGCTTTCCCGCCCCCAATGCGCTAGGAGCATCCCTTATGATCCGCGCCGACCTGGAAGACCTTTTTGAAATACAAGTACAACCTAAATATGTCAAAACACACAGTTCTGTCTACTTAAATGTAGCCCTTGGCATCACTAAGGCAGGCGGCGGGGTGCAAAAGACACTCGAACAGCAATCACATGAAGTACGAGATGCGCTACACATAATTTATAAAACTCGCCATGTCGTACCGCATCCCATCAGCGTACATCCTAGAGTCAGTTCAGCAGTGATTAAACAAGTCACTGACACTTTACTCTCACTCAGTAACACGACACAAGGGCAGCGCATGCTAAAAAACATCCCTATCAAAAAAATTGGCACCACCTCTATGGAGGATTACACCTCGCTTAGCAAGTTGGGCCTAGAAAGATTTTATCAAGAATAATCTTAATTAAAGCATAACAACTCAATGGGCCTACTAGGAAAATTACTGCTACCAATCTTGATTGGTGTCTTCAGTTTTGCCATCGTCATTCATTTCTATTGGGGTGAAAGCCTACAAAATGACAAAAAAGAAACAACCCTATTGCAAGAAATTAGGGTGCTGAAAACATTAGAGCCAAGCCTTATCCGCTCTCTACTAGCGGGTGATCTTGCCGCCTTACACAGCAGTCTTTCACACACACATCGGATCCACAAAGATCGCTGGAAACAGCTGGTACTAAAAAACCAAGATGGGATTCAAGTTTACCCATTCAAAAAAACCACCTTATTAGCCAACAAAAATCACATCTCGCTCTCTCATCAGCTGTTAGTCGACAATGAAAATGTCGGCAACATCCAGTTAACCATT
This sequence comes from Thiotrichaceae bacterium, assembly GCA_002401765.2. GTDB lineage: Bacteria > Pseudomonadota > Gammaproteobacteria > SZUA-140 > SZUA-140 > SZUA-76. The sequence continues at coordinate 137,295 of NVTY02000034.1, read as the reverse complement.
GACGTCACACAAGAGCTGCAGATAGAAAAAAAGCGCATATTCAACCTGGAATTAATCACCCTTTTACTATTTTCTGTGGTTGGCCTTGCCAGTGCCTTTTGGCAAAATTTGGTCATCCGAAAACCCATTTTACGACTTGAAAAAGCGGCTAGCCAGCTTGCTAACGGCGATTATAAAATTCAATTACCACACGAAGGTAATGATGAAATATCCAATCTGACTGTCGCATTTAATACCATGGGGGAAGAGCTTTGGCGCACCACCCTCAACCTTCAAGCGTTGGTACAAACTTCTCAAGCCAGCGAAGTGCGCATTTCGACAGTGCTTAATAACATCGCAGATGGCATCATCACCATTGATGAAGCCGGTGTTATTGAGTCCTTTACACTAGCGGCAAGTAAAATTTTCGGTTACACCGAAGAAGAAGTGAAAGGAAAAAACATCATGCTATTGATGCCTGAAGCATATAAGAAACCACATTCAGAAGGGCTACAGCGGTATATCAAAGATAGCAATAAAACGATTATCGGCAATCGAGTTGAGGTTGAAGGGCAACGAAAAAACGGAGACGTTTTCCCGCTCGAGCTCTCCATCAATGAGATGAAGATTGGCAGCCAGCGCCTTTTCAGCGGCATCGCTCGAGACATCACCAAGCGTAAACAAGCAGAAAAATTTAAAAATGAATTTGTCTCCACCGTCAGTCACGAATTACGCACACCGCTGACCTCGATCAGCGGCTCATTGAGGTTGATTAATGGCGGCGTATTAGGTCACATACCGCCGCAGGTCAAAGATATGTTAGTCGTCGCCAACAACAACACAGATCGGCTATTGCTATTAATCAATGACATCCTGGATATGCAAAAAATTGAAGCGGGTAACATGGCGTTTACACCGCGCATAATGGAAGTAGCACCATTTATCGAACAGACAATTGAAATTAATCGGGACTATGCCGAACAGTTCAGTATCAATCTGAAAATCATAAACAATCAACAAGGCATTCAAATCAATGCCGACTCAGATCGCCTGATGCAGGTACTGTGCAACTTAATTTCAAATGCGGTTAAATTTTCACCGAACGGAAGCACTGTCGAACTTAATAGCATCGCAATAGATGGGCACATCAATATCAGCGTAACTGATCACGGCACCGGTATTCCAAGCTCATTTCATGACAAAATATTTGAGAAATTCACGCAAGCGGACTCCACCAACACCCGTAAAACGGGTAGTACTGGGTTGGGGTTATCCATCAGTAAGGCGATTATTGAAAAGCATGAAGGAGAACTAGGCTTCTCAACAGAAGAAGGGGTTGGCACCTGTTTCTGGTTTAAATTACCTATTGTGCATCACGAAGAAAAAGGAAATATTGAAAACAAAGCACAGCCAGTGGCAACTACTGAGTAGTTGCCACCACCGCCCATTTCTTCTTTACGCCGCTGTCACACAGGCATCTTTCTCTCCTTTTCCAAAACTCAATTCACCATCCACTATCACTATCTCAATAATATCACCCGCCAAATACTTCCCCGCCAGAATATCCTGCGCTAAGCGATTTTCGAGCTTTCTCTGAATTGCACGCTTCAGCGGTCGGGCACCATAGACCGGGTCAAAACCCGCTTCGCCCAGCTTATCCAGCGCTTCATCACTCAATTGCAGGTCAATATCGCGTTCACGCAAGCGTTCACGTAGATAGTCGATTTGAATATCGGTAATCGCTCGAATCTGCGCTTGAGCGAGCGGATGAAATACCACCACATCATCAATCCGATTGATAAATTCGGGACGAAAATGGGCACTAACACCCGCCATCACCACCTCTTTCATCACCTCGTAATTCTCTTCACCAGTCATCTCCTGAATCACCTGCGAACCCAGGTTCGATGTCATCACAATCACCGTATTGCGGAAATCAACCGTGCGCCCGTGGCCGTCGGTCAGGCGTCCATCATCCAATACCTGTAACAAAATATTAAAGACATCGGGATGCGCCTTCTCTACCTCATCAAGTAACACGACCGAATAAGGCTTACGACGGACTGCCTCAGTCAGATAACCACCCTCTTCATAACCCACATAACCAGGAGGTGCGCCAATTAGGCGAGCAACCGAATGCTTCTCCATAAACTCGGACATATCAAGGCGCACTAACGACTCTTCTGTATCAAACAGAAACGATGCGAGTGCCTTGGTCAATTCGGTCTTACCCACACCAGTCGGCCCCAGAAAGAGGAATGATCCGTTCGGCCGCTTAGGATCTGATAGTCCGGCACGTGAACGACGAATAGCATCCGACACCGCTTTCACCGCTTCATCCTGACCAATCACACGCTGGTGTAATCCGTCTTCCATACGCAGTAATTTTTCACGTTCACCCTCTAACATCCGCGTCACCGGAATCCCGGTCCACTTTGAGACAATCTCAGCAATTTCTTCATCCGTGACGTTATTGCGCAGCAGTGTCATCTCCTGCATCTCGGCCTGCCCCGCCATATCGAGCTGTTTTTCCAGCTCAGGAATGCGCCCGTACTGTAGCTCCGACATCCGCGCTAGATCACCCGCACGACGCGCAGTCTCCAGCTCCATACGCGCACTTTCAAGCGCTTCTTTAATCTTTTGCGTGCCCTGCAATGCCGCCTTTTCCGCCTTCCACACCTCTTCGAAATCAGAAAATTCAAGGCCTAATCGGCTGATCTCATCATTCAAAATTGCCAGGCGTTTTTTCGACGCCTCATCGCTTTCTTTACCCAGCGCCTCGCGCTCAATCTTAAGTTGAATCAGGCGTCGTTCAAGCCTATCCATCACCTCTGGTTTGGAATCGATCTCAATACGGATACGACTCGCCGCTTCATCAATCAGATCAATCGCCTTATCCGGCATCTGTCGATCTGTTATGTATCGATGCGATAGCGTCGCTGCCGAGACAATGGCCGGATCGGTAATCTCAACCCCATGGTGTACTTCGTACTTTTCTTTCAGACCACGCAAAATCGCGATGGTATCTTCCACGCTAGGCTCGTCCACCAGCACCTTCTGAAAACGACGCTCAAGTGCCGCATCTTTTTCGATGTACTGACGATATTCATCCAGCGTCGTCGCCCCCACACAGTGCAATTCACCACGCGCCAGCGCAGGCTTCAACATATTACCGGCATCCATCGCTCCTTCTGCCTTGCCAGCTCCGACCATGGTATGCAGCTCATCGATAAAGAGAATGACTGAGCCTTCTTGCTTGGCAAGATCATTCAACACTCCTTTCAAACGCTCCTCAAACTCACCGCGAAACTTTGCACCGGCAATCAACGCCCCCATGTCAAGCGACAAAATACGTTTACCCTTAAGCCCTTCTGGCACTTCACCGTTCACAATACGTTGCGCCAATCCCTCTACAATAGCAGTCTTTCCGACACCTGGTTCGCCAATCAATACGGGGTTATTTTTAGTACGGCGCTGCAACACCTGAATGGTACGGCGAATCTCATCATCACGCCCAATCACAGGATCAAGCTTGCCCTGCTCTGCGCGCTCCGTCAGATCAATGGTAAACTTCTCAAGTACCTGGCGTTGCTCTTCAGCATTTGGGTCATTAACACTTTCACCACCACGTATTTCATCGATCGCTTTTTCTAATGCCCCTTTCACCGCTCCAGCATGCGCCATCGCATGACCCAGAGCACCTTTATCCTCTACCGCTGCCATCACAAAAAGTTCACTGGAGATAAATTGGTCATCACGTTTTTGTGAAAATTTATCGGTCACATTTAACAAGCGCCCAAGGTCATTCGAAATATGCAGATCACCATCGGTCCCTTCTACACTCGGCAAGTGGTCAAGCACCTTACCCAATTGAGAGCGCAATGCATTAACATTAATATCAGCACGATTCAGCAGCGGTCGAACCGTACCGCCCTGCTGATCGAGCAATGCAACCATCAAATGAACGGGCTCGATAAATTGATGATCACCGCCAACCGCAAGGCTCTGCGCGTCTGCTAATGCCATCTGAAATTTACTGGTCAATCGATCCATTCTCATGCGGAGCCCTCTCTGTCTTGGTTATCGCAAACATACATCTGTTTATCCTTGGATACTACTCGATATAAGGGCCTTAAATGAAATTTCAAGCCGACGAAACACAACCATTTTACTCAAGTATAAAACACAGCTTTTACCCAGCCCTCATCACAAAGCCTCGCAAAACAATGTACAATCGACTACGTTGATCATGATTTTTTTGAGCGCTGTCGATACGAAAATGGTTTGAAACGTCACCCCGCCACTTCAATACCACGGTTCATCGTCATACGCACTTAAACAACACCATCAACAAACAATCGCACAACATCATTATATTTAAGGCCTCATTGACAGCGCCTAGGAAATCGTTTTAATGGCAACACTCATATTACCGTCAGACATCAAAAAAACGGTCAAAGCAGCGCTCAAAGAAGATATTGGCAAGGGCGACGTCACCGCCTCTCTGATACCAGCGGAGACCACCGCCACCGCCACCGTGATCACGCGTGAAACCGCGGTTCTATGTGGGCGTGAATGGTTTAGCGAAACCATGCTACAACTGAGTGATGAGATATCCATTAGTTGGCAAGCACAAGATGGTGACCTGCTCAATGAAAATCAGACGCTCTGTACCATTCAAGGGCCAGCCCGTGCCATCCTTAGTGCCGAACGAGTCGCGCTTAATTTTGTGCAGCTACTTTCCGGCATTGCAACCGAATCACGGCGCTACGCCGATCGCGTCAAAGGGCTAAAAACGACCATCCGCGATACCCGCAAAACCATCCCAGGGCTACGCCTGGCGCAAAAATACGCGGTACGCTGTGGCGGCTGTGAAAACCACCGCATCGGCCTTTACGATGGTGTTCTAATCAAAGAAAACCATATCCTCGCCTGCGGTTCAATCACCAAAGCTGTCGAACAAATTCGCGCCAGCCACCCCAAGATGCCAATCGAAGTCGAGGTTGAAAACTTAGAAGAGTTCCATGAAGCACTCGCTGCGAAGGCCGACATGCTGTTGCTGGATAATTTTGACCGCGCCATGCTGCAACGCGCGGTAATTCTCAACAAGGGGCAGGCAAAGCTGGAGGCCTCTGGCGGCGTCACCTTTAATGAGATTCGCGGCCTTGCAGAGAGCGGCATCGATTACATCGCCATCGGTACCCTCACCAAAAATATACAATCGATTGACCTCTCAATGCGCTTTACTACCAATACCTGACGAATACTGAATCAAGAGAAGCCTGATTTAGGCGGCATAAAATCAGGTAAAATCTGGTAAAATCTGGCGCATTGTCTATACCTCAACCTAGGATTCCAATGCGCGCTTCAAAGTTCCTCTCCGCCACCCTTAAAGAGACCCCTGCCGATGCAGAGGTAATCAGCCACCAATTGATGCTACGCGCAGGGATGATTCGCAAACTTGCCAGCGGCCTCTATAGCTGGCTACCGCTTGGCCTGCGCGTGCTAAGAAAAGTTGAGCATGTGATACGTGAAGAGATGAATCGCGCCGATGGGCAGGAACTGCTGATGCCCGCAGTACAACCATCCGAACTGTGGCAAGAAACCGCACGCTGGGAGCAAATGGGCGCCGAGATGCTACGCTTTAAGGACCGGCATGGGCGCGACTTCTGCTTTGGCCCGACCCATGAAGAGGTGATCACCGACCTGATCCGTAACGAGATCCGTAGTTACAAACAGCTCCCCGCCACCTTTTACCAGATACAGACTAAATTCCGTGATGAACGCCGCCCCCGCTTTGGGGTGATGCGCGCACGTGAATTTCTGATGAAGGATGCCTACTCATTCCACGCCACCGATGAGTCATTGCAGCAGACCTACAAGCAGATGTACGACACCTATTCGTGCATCTTTAAGCGATTGGGCCTCGATTTTCGTGCGGTGCTGGCCGACACCGGCGCTATCGGCGGCAGTGCCTCTCATGAGTTTCATGTGCTGGCTGACTCCGGTGAAGATGCGATCGCCTTTTCATCCGACAGTGACTACGCCGCCAACGTTGAACTAGCGGAAGCGGTCGCCCCAAAGGGAGCGCGCGCCGCACCAACGGCCGAAGTTACAACGGTTGATACGCCGAATCAGCAGAGTATTGCCGAGGTCTCTGAGTTTCTAAAAGTGGGTACCGTGAAAACCCTAAAAACACTACTGGTAAAGGGCATTGAAGACTCGGTGGTAGCGCTGGTCGTTCGTGGTGACCATGAATTGAATGTGCTCAAGGCTGAAAAACTGGAACAGATTGAAGCACCTCTCACGTTTGCCACTGTTGAGCAGGTAAAAGCAGCCGCCGGCTGTGAACCCGGTTCAGTCGGGCCACTTGGCTTAAAAGGCGGGCTAACGATTACCGTGATCGCTGATCACAGTGCCGCACACACGGCCGACTTCATCTGCGGTGCAAATTCAGACGGGCAACATCTGACTGGTGTCAACTGGGGACGTGATCTAGCGGAACCCATCACTGCCGACATCCGCAATATTGTTGCGGGCGATGCCTCGCCCGATGGCAACGGTACGTTGTCGATCCGCCGCGGCATCGAAGTTGGCCATATCTTCCAGCTCGGCCAAAAATACAGTGAAGCAATGAAGGCAACCTGCCTTAACGATCAGGGCAAAAGTGTGACGATGACGATGGGCTGTTATGGCATCGGGGTATCACGCATTGTCGCCGCCGCGATTGAGCAGAACAACGACGATGGCGGCATCATTTGGCCAGAGGTGATTGCACCTTTTCAGGTGGCGCTACTGCCGCTCAAAATGCACAAATCCCAGCGCCTGCGCGCAGCATGCGAATCACTCTACGAGGAACTAACAACAGCGGGCATCGAGGTGCTGTTTGAAGACCGCAAAGAGCGCCCCGGGGTGATGTTTGCCAACGTCGACCTGATCGGCATCCCGCATCGTTTGGTGCTAGGTGAGCGCGGCCTGGATGCCGATATCGTCGAGTACAAACATCGCCGTGATACCGACACAAAGGAGATCCCGCTGACCGAGATTGTTGAATACATCAAAAACTACGGATAAGCGCTAAAGCAAAAACACTTGCATGACGATCTAATCAATAACATTGATCGCAGCAGGTGTTTATGTTCAATCAAACCAGCCAGATTCTTCTCTCACCACTCAGGCTCTCAGCGCTGGCGCTCTGCTGTCTGCTCGTTACATCACCGCTATCAGCCAAAGAGCGCGCACCCGATTTTGAGCTGCGCAACCTACTCATCAGCGCCATCAACGATAGCGAAAGCTTTCAGGACCGTTTTGAGGCGGAGGTATGGTTAGTGGATATGTCACAGCGCCTGCAACGTCGCGTCCGAAAACAGGATCAGGAAAAACAGCTTCAGCTACTCAAGCTGATCCATGCAGAAGCAAGCCGTGCTGAACTAGCGCCAGAGCTAGTATTAGCCGTCATCGAGGTCGAGAGTAACTTTGACCGCTGGGCGCTTTCCCATGCGGGTGCTCAGGGGTTAATGCAGGTAATGCCATTTTGGCTCAAAGAGATCGGAAAACCAGGTGATAACCTGTTTCACATAGAGACCAATCTGCGGCTCGGCTGTACCATTTTGAAATACTACCTCGATAAAGAGAATGGTGATCTCACCCGCGGGCTAGCACGTTACAACGGCAGTCTGGGGCGGAACGTCTACCCCAATAAAGTATTTAATGCATTGCGAGAGCGCTGGTATCGGCAGTAAGCGGCCACGCTAATATTCGCCTAAATAGTCGCGTGCAATCTCAACATGACGATGATAGGTTGAATCCCTAATAAAATTTTTGCGTATAGTACTTAGCCACGCTGGGTTAAAGTCACAGTTGGTCACAACCTCCTGCAACCTAATTTGCCGCGCTTCAAGGTCAATACGCATCAGACACTGATCATTAAGTTTCGCCAGTATCTGTGTCGCTGAACGCCGCTGTATCTGCCAGTTTTCCAATAACACCACACGCACCAGCAGTTCATTCACATTGAAGGTGGTGGCCTTTAATTTAGATAAATCGATGACCTCTACCTGGGATACATAATCACCTGATTTCTCATACCATGCCCCCACAGGCAGTGAAACAAAAGTAACCATAGAACATAAAAACAAAACAATACGCATACATCTATACTCAGTAACAAAATCCAACAACATGTTAGGTCGCTAATGCAATACGGCGCATACACCCGCGGTACGGGCCTCATTAACACACCATCCCCTGCGACAATCTGTCACATTTCTTTCTTCTCTTCAAGCCACTAATATTAATCCACGTTAAGCACTACCGGTTACCCCCTTCTCTCCCTCCTCCCCCATCAATAAATAGCGGGAGAGAAGGTCTTTTAAGCATGTTATTCAGGTGAAATACCCGCACGCTGCCAACCATGCTCGCCATCATCTCGCAGCTCAAATGGTGGCCAGTACTGGTTGTCCAGTTTTAGCGTTAACATCGTCTCTTTACCATTCAAGCTGATCATTTTGACACGCACAGAGGCCAGCCCTGCAATTTCATGAAGGCGGGTGACAAAACCATCGAGATCACGGATCGCCACCCCTTCCAGTTCAGTCAAGCGACCTGTCGGGTAGACCCCATAATGCGCGGCTGGGCTTCCCTTCCAGATCCATGAGACATACAGCCCGTCATCATCCCACCCCCGCTGAGCCGCTATTTCACGCTGCTGGCGATGGAAGATTGCCCCAGCCCAGCTCACGAATCGCTTCAAGCCAACACCATCAAGCGGCACTGTCTGTAAATTCACCTCGAGAATCTCACCGCCACGTAGCAGCGTTACCTTTAATGCAGCCTGCTGTGCCGCGCGCTCTACTTCAAGAAAAGTCGTCACGACATGGCCGTCAATCGCCAAAATAAGGTCACCGCCTTCCAGCACAGCTGCCGCAGGGCTTCCGGCCGCCACGCGTATCACCTGCAATACATGGCGCGTCTCTGAATCGTGAGCCTCCATGGTCAATGCCCATTCATTATCAAGGCCGCGTTTTCGCGCCTCATTCAACGGCACAAAATTTAACTCACTCGCCATCGTGCGCGTAATAGCCGACGACAGCGCCTGCTGCTGCCAGCGCAACTGATCCAGTACCACTTCCACCGGCACACCCACCACCATGCTGCCAAATTTATTATTTCGCTGATAACCAAAACTGGACCATAACGCCTGTACCGCACCGTCTTTATCCGTCAATACCCCGCCCACCGTGTTTGCCTGGCTGGTTAACGAAATAACTTCAAGATTCGTTGCCCGATAGCGCGGCACCGAGGGCAGCGGCAAACTCAGCATATCAATCTCAGCCACGGTCGTTTTATGCGAGATTAATTTATGGTTCATTTTTGAGCCAATCAACCAGACATCATCCCCCGGTGCCAGCGGCTCATCTGAAAAAGTCACATTACGCACCGGCGTATCACCAATCAACGTGGGATCATAAGAGACCATGGCAAAATTATGCTGAGGATGGACAAATTCAACGTGACCCGGCACTTCAAGTGAACCGGCAAAGATGATGGTGACATCACCTAATGTGGTGGGTACCGTATCGCGATCCACCAACACCCAACCGCGCTCAATATCAATCAACAGCCCCGCGCCGGTATAGCGTGTTTCAGTGATTCCCTCTACGACATAAGGCATATCAAAGTTAACCCGCACGAGTGATTGCACCATCCGCTGCAATGCGGGCGTTTCTGACGTCACAAAACGCGTGGTACTCGGCTGCGGCTTTGACACCAGCGTCTTCGCCGGCCACTCTTCACACGGCCACAGCCCTTTCACATCATCACGATAACAGCTCGATGCTGGAAACCAGCGCCGGTCCATCGTCACCACGCGCTGCATTTTCTGCCGCGAGTTTACCAGCTGGAAAAAGTGTACTGAAAATCGCTCGCCATCACTAATCGTCTGTAGCACCGCCTCAGCCTCATCAACAGTATTGACCTCATGACCCGCAATAGAGGTAATCACGCTACCACGCCCAATCAGCTCATTACTCAGCATATAACCGCCATACGCCACATAAAGCCCAGAGACGGGAATATTAAAACTGCGCGCCTGCTGGTATGAGAGGTCATGTAAAATCGCACCACCCACGTCGATATAACGCGAGGGGGTAATCTCATCAAGATCCTGCACCTTAAGCATCAGAGTGAGCTGTTTACCCGCACGCTCAATCACCACGGAAATATCATCATTCACATGCCGGTCAAGCATTGCCTCCAATGAAATAAAGTGGCGTACCCATTCATCGTTAATCTTCAGTAAAATATCACCCGCTTCAAACAAGCCATCGGCGGGACCTTCGGGGACCAAATAGGCAACCGTTAACAAGCCCACGGCTGCGGGATCCTGAGCGCGTACCAACGCCTCATTTTCATCGCTTAAACCGAGACGTTTAAGCTCATCATATGGCTGGTATTTGAAGGTTGTCTGCAGTGTGCCGCGCGTTATCTCAATGCCATCACGAATGCGTTTGAAGGCATGTACCACGCGATCCAGCGGCAGATAAAAACTAGCCGCATTACGCATGTTTGCCCCCGCATTCAATGCGATCACGTTGCCCTCAATATCAATCACTGGTGCGCCAGAGGAGCCACCACTGGTTGATGAGGCGGCTTGAATATAGAAGGTATTAAAGTCGTTAAAGTTGCCTCTCCCATAAAGAGGGGCGGGTCTGTCGAGGCGCGCAATGGTACCACTGAGAATCGAAAGCTGTTCTCCGCCATCATTGCCCACCACTTTAATCTCACGCCCTCGCTGCACCGCCTCGGGCATCAGGCCTAGTGCAACCGGCTTGTTGTAGGTGAGTGCCTTTGGGTCATATTTAAAGAAACCAAAATCATGGATAGGATCTCGATAAATCGGTATTAACTTAATCTCTTCACGGTTGAGAAAAACCCCTTTGGCGACCGTCGGCCCCGGTTGCACCACATGGCGATTCGTCAACACAATCCCCTGCTCGGCATCAACCACAAAGCCGGTCGCCTGTACTGAATTATTGATCCCCGTATCAAAAGAACGTGGGGCATCGACGCGAATGGCCAGTACCGCCTGCGCCGCATGATCGATCGCCTGCTGCCAGCGCAGTTCTTCACTCGCGTGTAGTGGCGTAGTAACCGCTAACAGCGATAGCAAAGGGATAAAAAATTCAAATCTGAATGCCGGTAACCTAAAGTTCATTAACTTGAATCTCATATAAAATCGCTTTCCTGAATAGAGAATAATTTGTCGATTCTCTCACAAGTCAGCCGAAATAAGCAGTTCATCAGTCATGTTATACTGCCCAATAAAAATTCAGACACAAACGACCATCACACCACATGAACAAGCAGAAACGCACTGAGATTTTTGAGCGCCTACGCGCGGAAAACCCTCATCCCACCACAGAATTAAACTACACCTCGCCATTTGAGTTGTTAATCGCGGTCATTCTCTCTGCCCAGGCGACTGACAAAGGGGTTAATAAGGCAACCGATAGGCTCTATCCGATTGCCAATACGCCCACGGCGATCCACGCACTGGGAGTGGATCGCCTTAAACAATACATTAAGACCATCGGGCTATTTAATGGTAAAGCGGCCAACATCATTAAGACCTGCGCCATTCTCAAAGACCGCTACAACAGTGAAGTACCGCAAGATCGAGAAAGCCTTGAGGCACTACCGGGCGTCGGGCGTAAAACCGCCAATGTCATTCTCAACACCGCCTTTGGCCAACCAACCATCGCAGTCGATACCCATATTTTTCGCGTCTCCAACCGCACTAAAATGGCTCCTGGCAAAACGGTTCTGGAGGTCGAGCGGAAGTTGATTAAGTTCATCCCAGAGGAGTTCAAGCTCGATGCCCACCACTGGCTGATTCTGCACGGCCGTTATGTCTGTGTGGCGCGTAAACCGCGTTGTGGTGCCTGCGTGATTGAGGACCAGTGTGAATACAAACAGAAAGCGATCGAATAGACTATAATTTACCCGAGTAGATAATTAAACCGAGAATTAACCATGCTTTTTTCGAAAGATCGCCACAAGATGCGTCAGTTCTTTTTTGATATCTGGCAAAAACAACTCAATGGCACCACGCCGCTAGAGCCAATGGAACAGCTCATCGCGGGCATTATCGAACAGCACCCGGAATATCACGCACTGCTATCGGACCCGGCAGCGGTAATCGACAAGGATTTCACCCCCGAAATGGGCCAGAGCAACCCGTTTTTGCATATGTCGATGCATATCGCGATCCAGGAGCAACTCGCCACTCAACGCCCCAAGGGCATTATCGACATCTACCAGGCGCTGGTCGAAAAATGTACTGAACCCCACGCCGCTGAGCATAAAATGATGGAACCACTGGGTGATATGCTGATGCAAGCACAAAAACGCAATACTGCACCTGATGAGAAGCATTATTTGAAAGGGCTGCGAAAACTGCTTAAGAAATAAACCACCACAATCGACAACAGATTGATTTAAAAAAATAAAAGCTCACATCCAGCTAAAACCCACATGTCAAGTGCTACATTTAATCCATCATCTGCCGCTATATATAAGCACAGGATGCGTATTCGTAACACTGCTCTGAGCGCCAGCATCGGCACTCGCATACACCAAGGCAACCCTCTTGTTTAGTCACTCCACTCAAGCCAATAACAAACCCCCTGCCCTGCCGATGTTAGCCGGCTGTATTTTACTGGCATCCCTTCTACCCTTCTGCGTACATGCGATACCAAGCCAATGGGAGTGGGCACACCCTACTCCACATGGTAATCAACACAGTAGTGTGATCTGGGCCGATGATGAGTTTGTCGCTGTCAGCGAAGGCGGCAATATTATCAGCAGTCAATCGGGCAGCATTGAAAACTGGGTGGTAGAGCCCTCCAATACAACCGCGAATTTGAATGATATTGCGTGGAGTGGCACTCGCTATGTTAGCGTTGGAGAGCAGGGAACCATTGTCAGCCGTACTAGCAGCGGCGATTGGGAAGTTCGGACATCAACCATCACCCATAAACTAACCGATGTTATCTGGAATGGAACACAGTTCCTCGCCATTGGCGAGTACGCCCTCTCCTTTACTGACCCCATCAATGGCGTACAGAGCAGACCTGTCGCCGCCATTCTTACCAGCAAAACCGGCGCTAGCTGGCGACTTGAAACCCCTACGCTCAACTCAGACCGCCACAGTAACGTACCGCCACCCAGGCTTCGCGGTATCACCTGGGATGGCAGCTTATATGTTGCCAGCAGTGATGATGGTGCTATTTTAACCAGTGTGGATGGCATTGCTTGGCATACACGATCGATCAATAGTATTGCAAACAATGGTAAATCCGGCCCGAACAAACTCTTTCTGGCCGTGGGGGATAATGGCTTAATCCTGAGCAGTCGTGATGGCCTCAGCTGGACAAAGCGTAGCCCCGATATTCCCGATATTCTCGATAACCTGCACGACGTAATCTGGGCAGACGTACACTTTGTGGTAGTAGGTGCAAACGGCACGATTATTTCTACTAACGATGGGGTAACCTGGATCCCAGAGACATCCGGTTCAACCGAAACATTACGCGGCATCACCTTCAATGAAACTTCCAGCGTTATCGCTGTGGGTGATAACGGCACCATTCTCACTCGTCCGCTATCGCCGCTCACCTGGACTCAGCAAGCAATAGATGCGACTTCAGCGGATCTACACAGTGTCTCCTGGAATCTAAATGCTATTTTTAATTATGTTGCGGTAGGCAGCGGGGGCACAATTCTAACGAGCGTGAATACCACCGACTGGGAAGCCGCAACAGATCCGCCCGCAGGGTTCAGCACCGACTTACTACACGTCACAGGGGTTCGTAATTTAACATCAGCTCCTGGCGATGAGTTTTTCCTTGCCACCGGCAAAGATGGTGTACTGCTCACCACGACAAGCAACGTCAACACATGGCTAGCACGCACCAGCAACATCAGCGATGAATGGCTATTCGATAGCGCCTGGGATGGCAGCAACCACATTGTGGTCGGTAGCAACGGCACGCTCATTACCAGCACTAGCCTCGATGGCAGCATTTGGACAACGCAAAATGCCCAGACGAGCGAACACCTCTTAGCCATCGCTGTCGATGACACGTCCACCTTGATTGCTGGGGAATATAGTACCCAACTCATCACCAGCGACCCTACCAACATCGTCCCCACCGATATATTAATCGGCAGAGGCCGCATTACATCACAGCACCTAAACGATATTCTCTTTGATAATGACAAATACATCGCCATCGGTAATGCAGGTACCATTATTACTAGCGATGATGCCTACTACTGGACTACCCCCTCCACCATCATTGACGGTGGTAGCAACGTCACCAACGACCTACTCAGTATTGGGATAGAAAATGAAACGAATCATTTCCTCATCACTGGCACATGGGGCACATTCCTGCGCAGTGATGATTCAAGCGGAGATGCGTGGGAGTCCGAAGCAATCCCCGCCGCCTCATCCAGTGCCAGTTTTTTCTATGGGGTCGCGTCAAGCCCCGTCAAACCCGTTCATTCCATTGTGGCCATCGTAGGCAGTGGTGGCGACATCTATACCAGCATTGACAGTGGCACCCCCTGGAAACTCACTGCTGGTTCAGTTCAAACCCAAGAAGCGATCAATGACCTTGCCAAAAGTGACACGCTACTCGTAGCCGTCGGCGACAATGGGACTATTTTAAACAGTAATAATGGCGGCGTGAGCTGGGCTGACCAAACGCCACTTTCATCTTGTGGCTCTCATCACCTGCACGCCGTGAGCTGGAGCGATGTCACCACCAGGTTTGTCGCCGTCGGTAATGCCGGTACCATCTGCTACAGCGATGGTGGCACTAGCTGGAGACCACCGCCAATATCACCCGACCTGCCAGATAGTTCAAGCACACTGTACGGCATTGCATGGGGTAAAGATCAATTTGTTGCCGTCGGTGGTTCAGCGCTCAACAGTGTCATCTATACCAGTGCAAACGGTGAGAAATGGACTCCCCGGGACTCCAGTGAGTCACACACACTGCACGAGATCGCCTGGAATGAAGATCATTTTATTGCTGTCGGTGATGGCGGCACCATCACCACCAGCCCCAAAGGCATTTCTTGGACAAGAAATGACAGCGGCACCAGCGTTAATTTAAACAACATTGCCATCAGTGAAGACAGAATCATCGTTACTGGCACCTCCAACTCACCCGCTAGCACTACCATATTAAGTAATAGTAATGGAGCGTGGACCGGGGGTGGCAGGCTGCCCGCATTTCCTAACATCCAAATCAGCGATCTTAGCTTTGGCGGTACCCAGTTCACGGCTGTTGCGCCATCAGGCAGCATTAAGGTTAGCCCTAACGCCACAGAATGGACAGATATCTTAACTGGTACAAATAGCTTATTTAAAACCGTGCTCTGGGACGGCGGAAAGTTTATTGCCGCAGGAGCCGCCGCACATATTCTGTTCTCAACGAACCCGGACCTAATCATCAGCGGAGCCTTTACCATCAAGGAAGTACGAGAAGGTGAAACGGCTCGCTATGTCGCCTCAATCACCAACCGAGGGTTTACAACCGCAGAACGAGCTCAATATTCAGGAGAGCTGTCTAGAAGCAGTACTTTTTTATCGGCCACCACCACGCATGGAAGCTGCGAGATGGGCATTTCTTTAGTCTGTGACTTTGGCAGCCTGGCAACGGATGAAACAGTCACGCTCACTGTTGATATCGTCACCACAGCGCCTGGCCTCCAGGGACATACGGGAACCGTCAGTTCAAATGCAATAGATGACAGTGATGAAAGCAATAATAGTATAATAATGACCTTGGAGGTGACGCGCAGTGACCCTGATGGCGGTGGTGCCGCGATAAGTTACTGGTGGCTAATAACGATGCTAGTCGCGGTGTTAAACAGTCGGCGCACGCCACACAGCCGCGGGCAAAATAGCACTTAAATACGCTCGTACTCTGCCTTTATTCTGGCCATTCAAGCTTAAAATCAAAGGGAATTGTGTGGTGGTCTGCACCACAGATAAAGTCAAATTCCAGCACCCAGTCACCACCCATTGAAAATTCGCCGCTATCAGCCGTGTAAATTCCAACTTTGGCCTGATCAACCATCAGCACAAACACGTTATCAAGCGACATCTCATGCCCTGGCATGTATTGACGAAAATGCACAGTACAACTATCAACCGGCTGATTGACTCCATCTCTAATCGAAAATTCAATGCTCGCTTTGCTGCCAACCTTTAAAGGTGCAGGGTCATTCTTTAGCTGCAATTGATAACCACCAACCGAACCGGTTTTAGCCGGTTGAAAGTCAGAACATGCCGATAGTGACAAACAACCCACGACAACCATATAGCCTGCAATTTTCATCTCTTATTTGCTCCTCTCAGCACTTACTTGCTTTTCTTCTGAATCAATTCAATTTTATAACCATCCGGGTCTTCAACAAAGGCGATTACCGACCTCCCACCTTTCATGGGCCCGGCATCGCGCACCACATTGCCGCCACGAGCACGAATATCATCACAGGCAATATAGGCATCGTCGACTTCCAGTGCAATATGGCCAAAGGCATTACCCAACTCATAGTTACTCACATCCCAGTTATGGGTGAGTTCAATAACAGCCCCGAGCGACTCATCTTCATAACCAACAAAGGCTAGCGTAAAGCGCCCAGCAGGGTAATCATTACGCCTTAATAGACGCATGCCAAGCACCTCAGTATAAAAACTGATTGAGGCATCAAGGTCTGCCACACGAATCATAGTATGAAGTAATCGCATAGGGCTCTCAATTATTTTTCTTTAAATAGATCGGACAAGGGTTTTGGCTTCTCAATATAATAACCCTGAGCATAATCAACTCCCAAGTTCTTTATACACGTGTAAATCTCATCGTTTTCCACAAACTCTGCAATGGTTTTAATCCCCATCACATGGCCAATATGGTTGATCGATTCGACCATGGCACAATCGATAGGATTATCCACAATACTTCGAATAAAGCCACCATCAATCTTTAAGTAATCCACCGGCAAGTTTTTAAGATACGCAAATGACGACAAACCACTGCCAAAGTCATCCAGCGAGAAACTACAGCCGAGAATTTTAAGCTCCGAAATAAAATGTATCGCCTCACTCAAGTTCGAAATCGCCGCCGTTTCTGTGATTTCAAAAGAGATATCATAAGGCCGCACATCGTAGTTAGAGAACTGTTCTCGCAAATACCCCATCAAACCCGCATCACTTAATGAGGCCCCAGAAAGATTAACCGCATAGGTAATATCATCTCTACCACTCGCTTCACAAAAAGCAAACACATTGCGAATCACCCAGCGATCAATCGCAGGCATTAAATCAAATCGTTCCGCAGCAGGAATAAACGCCATCGGAAAAATAAGTTTACCAGCCTCATCCCGCAGGCGCAGTAATACCTCGACATGCATTTTCTCTTTTCCACCTTGAAGCGCCACAATCGGCTGATAAAAAAGTTCAAAGCGGTTCTCTTCAAGCGCTTGATTAATCCGAGAAACCCACTGCATTTCGCCATGACGCGCTACTAGTTCTTCATCATCAGGTTGATAAACGTAAACTCGATTGCGCCCCTTATCCTTAGCAACATAACAAGCAGAGTCCGCAGCACTCAACAGATCAGTCGTACTGCCACTATTAGCCTCAATCGCAACAAGCCCAATGCTGGCACCAATTTCGAAGCTTTTATCTTGCCACACAAAACGAAACTCTTTCACCATATGACAAAAGGCCTCTGCAATTTTCTCCGCTTTATTCAAATGACAATTGCCAAGCAATATACCAAACTCATCACCACCAAGCCTCGCCAATGTGTCTCGCTCCCTTACCTGAGCCTGCAATAAAGTGGTCAACTGACGCAACAGCTCATCGCCAGCCACATGACCGCAGGTATCATTGACAATTTTGAACTGATCCAGGTCGATATAACAGAGCGCATGTTCCTTGTCCTCCTGCCGCGCACTCTCCAGCAACAGTGCCAGGCGACGTTCAAATTCACGACGATTGATTAAACCCGTTAACGCATCATGCGTTGCCTGGTACGAAACCTTATTGGCCAGCCCACGCAGTTCAGTGACATCATGGAAAATGATCACCACCCCGACAACCACACTCTCTCGATCCAGGATTGGACTAGCCGTCACCTCTACCGCAAATTCTTTACCGGTGAATTGATTCACAATCACCTGCCCAGGTAACGCGATTCTGTTACCCTTTTGCAAACAGGCATTGATTGGACTTTCGCTTGTTTTATGTGTGACCTCATCAAAAATATTCAACACCTCACTTAACAAATGTCCTCGACATGCATCAAAATCTACACCCGCTAACATCTCCGCACGAGGGTTCATATAGTCAACTAAACCCTGTGCATTAGTCGTAATAACACCGTCACCTATCGATTCAAGGGTAATTTGCGCCCTTTCTTTTTCTTTAAAGAGCGCGCGTTCAAGTCTTTTATGTTCTGTCACATCCGTTCTAATCGCCACATATTGATAAGGGCTTCCAGTCGAGTCGACAAATGGCACAATCGTCGAATCCACCCAGAAATAATCACCATTTTTCTTCTGGCTTCTTATCTCGCCATGCCATACATCACCTGCGGTAATCGTTGCCCATAAGCCGTCAAAAAAAACATCCGAATGGTAGCCAGAGTTCATTACACGATGACTTTTTCCAATCAATTCATCTCGTCTAAATTGACTAACATCACACAGTTTATCATTCGCATAAGTAATCAGCCCATCGCTATCGACAATACTCACAATTGAGTGTTGATCCAGTGCAAACTTCTGATAATTAAGGTCCCTTACCGTGCGCCTTAGTTTTGTCGCACTATTTTTCAGTTTCCACATAATAAATGCAACGTAAATCAAAAGTGAAACGGTAATAAGATAGAGATATAAGCGATAGATATTAGTGCGCTGCACTAACGCCTCATGATTGCGATTATATAATGAAGAGAGACGGTCAACCTTCCGTACCATCGACGGTGAAGTCAAACTCAGAATCATCGCATCAACCACTTGCTTTTCATTCACCACCACTTCGACATGTTGAATTAGGCGTAGGATATCTTCCTGTAATACCGGCGGAAATCGATCCACGTAACGGGCGACAAGCTCATAGTCATTAATCACATGAAGCCGCAATCCAGTGCTCGCATTGGTGTTATAACTGAGCACATCCCTGACCATATCACTCAGCACAACGACCACTGACATCTCTGCATTATGCTCGGCCATCCTTATCATTAACTGGTCCATCAGTGACGGTATGTAATGAACAGAATTCCTTAAAATAGCGTTATGGGATTTAAATGACTCCAGCGTCTCTTCCTTGGCAAGGATGGTCTCTTGTATCGCATCAAGGTGCTGGTCTATATCAAGGTTGCCCTGATGATAAATACCATATGTACCCGCCGTTATCTCGGCGTACTTCTCTCTCAATTGTTGCATCCATAACACCAATGGATCATAGTGAGATAACAGTTCGTTACGAGACCGAAGTACATCGCGACCAAGACTAGCATCAAGCTGCCGCAGTTGAGATAAGTTATTTAATACTGAGTTATAGCTCTTTCCCTCTACTGCCTGCGTCTTAATGTAGAGAAAGGTCATCAACAACACTGCAATAACAGCAATGGTCAACTGCTTCACATTAGACGAGTTCATCACTCACCACCATGCTGAACACCACTCAAAGAATGGAGAAATTTCACAATTAACTGCGCATCATCAAGCGAAATAGGGCGCCCAAGCTGAAAAGTGGCCATGACCATCACGGCCTGCTCAAGGGTATCAGCAGTTCCATCATGGAAATATGGCGCAGTCAACGCCACATTGCGTAGACTGGGAACACGGAAGCGATATTTGTCTTCCTCGTTACCCGTCACATTAAAGCGTCCAAGATCGGCCTCTAGAATTATTTTTCGGTCCGCAAAAAAATCACCCATCACACCAAACAGCTGGAACATATTGCCGCCAACATTACCGCCTTGATGGCAGGCAATACAACCATACGATTTAAATAGTTGGTAACCATTACGCTGTTCAATGCTAAGAGCTTGTTCATCGCCATACAAAAAACGATCAAATGCAGCATCGGGCGTGACTAAGGAGCGTTCAAATTCAACCAGCGCATCAATCACATCTTCTTTCTGGATTCGGCCCGCAGGGTAAAGCTGAGAAAATAACGACTGGTATTCAGAGAGGGAGGCAAGAGTACTCAACACCTCATGCCACTGAGCGCCCAGTTCTGTCAGGCTGGTAATAGACTCATCGACTTGTGCTTCTAGCGTAGTAGCGCGCCCATCCCAGTACCATCTAAAATTATTAGCGCTATTGTAGATGCTAGGGGTATTAATTCGACCACGGGAGGCATCACCAGCAATCGCATGAGACTCACCATCAACACCGCCCCGGTTTAACACATGACAAGTACCACATGAAACGTCACCTTCAGGGGAGAGGCGCTTATCCTGGAACAGCTTATACCCCAACGCTACCTTATCGAGGTTGAGCGCCCGCGGTTTCGCTACGGGTTGCAACGGCTCATGAATAAGTTGTTGTGCTGGCAACGTTGAAATATAAAAAGGGTCTGCATGAATGATCGTGGCAACAACGTCATTATCATTATCATAGGCAAAATTCCCCAACATCCAGGGCAAGGACGTGAGAAATAATAACAGCAACACACCATAGACAACATTGCTTTTCATTTTTTACGCCCAACATCCTAATATCAGAATAAGAGGCCAATGGTCAGTGAAAATAAATCATTATTCACACCACTCATTGTCTACCAGGCACAACAACTACATGATGGCTTACAATCTCTTCGCCGCGATACGAAGACGCAACGCATTTAATTTAATGAAACCTTCTGCATCCTGTTGGTTATAGCTACCCGCATCCTCTTCAAAGGTCGCAATATTGGCATCAAATAGACTGTCCGATTGTGATTGGCGTCCCACTACGGTCACATTACCTTTATAAAGTTTAAGCCGCACCACACCATTAACACGGGTCTGAGAGGCATCAATCATCGCCTGCATCATTTCGCGCTCTGGACTCCACCAATAGCCGTTGTAAATCAACGTTGCATACCGCGGCATCAAATCATCTTTTAGATGTGCCACTTCTCGATCCTGCGTGATCGACTCAATCGCACGATGTGCCTTTAACATAATGGTACCGGCAGGTGTCTCGTAACAACCGCGGGACTTCATACCGACATAGCGGTTTTCAACAATATCATCACGACCAACACCGTTTTCGCCGCCCACTTTATTCAGGTAACGCATTACCTCAGCAGGGCTCATCTCGTTACCATCAATCGCAGCGATATCACCTCTTTTATAAGTTAGCTCAAGATAAATCGCCTGATCCGGGGCTTGCTCTGGGCTCACTGTCCAGCGCCACATATCCGCCTCTGGTTCAGCCCATGGGTCTTCCAGAATATCACCCTCATAAGAGATATGCAGCAAGTTGGCATCCATCGAATACGGTGATTTCTTACCACGCTTCTGCTCAACGGCAATGTTGTGCTGCTCAGCATAGGCCATCAACTTTGCACGCGAATTAAGATCCCATTCACGCCACGGTGCAATGATCCGCACATCCGGCTTCAGCGCGTAGGCACCCAGTTCAAAGCGCACCTGATCATTTCCCTTACCGGTCGCACCATGAGAGACCGCATCGGCACCCGTATCATTCGCAATTTCAATCAGGCGCTTAGCGATCAAGGGGCGAGCAATCGATGTACCCAGCAAATATTCGCCCTCATACACCGCATTGGCGCGAAACATCGGGAAGACATAGTCTCGTGCATACTCTTCACAAAGGTCCTCAATATAGATCTCTTTGATCCCCATCGCCTGGGCCTTAAGGCGTGCAGGTTCAACCTCTTCACCCTGACCAATATCAGCGGTAAACGTCACCACTTCGCAGTGGTATTCATCTTGCAACCACTTGGCGATAATAGAAGTATCAAGGCCGCCAGAATAGGCCAGTACAACTTTTTTGACATCTGTGTGCGACATTCAAATTAATCCTATAAATAACATGGTATCTCTGGCGTGGATTATAGCGTAAATGGCGTTAGACAGCCTAAAAATAACCTCCCTTAGACTCCTCCTTCAATAAGAACCTGACTTTTGAAGTCAGACAATCACGTCAGCGAAACGGCTTTTCGTATCCGAGCACACCACCACTTTACTGCCAAATTAGAAAACAAAGCGGCGCACGACAGCAACATCATGCGATAAACCCATTGACGCTCAACCTTACAGACAACGGTCGCATCTAACCAACGCGACTGTTGCGAGAGCTGCGCCAACGTTTTAAGGCCAATCAACATGGGCCATAACGCCGCGAGGCGCAGGCGCACACAACGCCGCGGCAGTGCCACCACATAGTGCTCTGCGGCTGTGAAGTGTTCGAGCGCCTGGCGGATACCCTTAATAAGCAGTGGGCGTGCCGTTGCGCTATTAGTCACCTTCATTAAATCATTCGGCGTCAACGCCACCTCATCCAGCCATGACTGCGGTAGATAACAGCGCCCAATGCAAAGATCACGCGGCACATCACGCAGAATATTAGTCAGCTGCAACCCTTTACCAAAGCGAATACCCCATTGCGAGTATCGTTCTTGAGAGGGCTGCCAACACTGAAGTGCGTCAATATGGGCGATCGAAATATCAGTCCAGAACTCTCCCACACACCCGGCCACCAGGTAGGTGTAGCGATCTAGTTGATCGCCACGTTCAAGTGCTGTCACATCGCCACTTTTTTTCGCTACGGGAAAGCTTTCGAGGTCACTCAACATTCCGTCTACCAAGGTCAACACAACCTTACGAATCATCATCCTGTCGGGTACTGTTTGCCGTGCCAGTAATTCAAACAACGGCAATAGCATGGCCAGCAGTTCATTTTCAAAGGCATGATCAAGCTGCCCAGTAAAACCGACCTGCAAACGTTCCAATACGGTATGAGATGGTACGTCGAGCTGTAACTGAGTGCGCAAGTGCTGGAGTGATGCACCACGTTTGCGCGCAGAAACGACCTCCGTATCCGCAATGGTATCAGCGGCACGCGCCAACAAATAGGCAACACTTATCGGCTCACGCAATTGCGCTGGCAACACCCGTAAAGTGAGATAAAAACTACGTGATACGCCTTGCAACAGATCCGTCAGTAAATAATTTCGCTGTACATCATCAAGTGATCTCGGGAGAAATGAGGCTGACTCAGGCGACATCGGCTTGCCCTTCCTTAGCGCCTGCGAGTAAATCTGCAAAGACAAAGCCGCCACGCTCGACAATCTCACCCAGCGAGACATCAATATCACCATCCAACATCGGGCCCGCAAAGACAAAGCTATGAAACTCACCATTTTCACCGCATGGGTCAACATCCATAGGCAATTCATCCAGTAATGCTCGATCAAACTCACGGCCTGCGAATCGCCGGTCAAGACACCGAGGATCGACACAAGTCAAATGCGCACGCAGCCCACCATCAATCATGGTTTGCGACAATTCAGCCGTAGGACAACCCCACAACGGGAAAATGGCATCAATACCACTGCCTGCCATTTTTTGCTCGCGGTATTCACGAATATCTTCCAAATAGAGATCGCCAAAGGCAAAGCAATCAATCTTGCGCTGCTGGCAACGCGTCATAAAGGCGCCCATTCGCTGCTCATAATCTGCGTTGCTACAGGGGTCAGGGATCTCAATCACCTCAAGCGGCAAGCCAGCATGCTGCGCCTGCAACATCAATAATTCACGCCTCACCGCATGCATCGCGACGCGATCATGCACCTGATTCACCGTGGTAAACAAACCAACCACATCAAATTCATTTTGTTGACGCAAGACGTGCAGTGCCCAGGCACTATCTTTACCACTACTCCAGGAGAGTAAAACGCTTTTTTTCATTCTTTAATTTCCCACATAGCAAGAGCGGCTTCCACCGAATATTGAACAACTACTTACCCGCCCTTACCAAGCCACCAAGCCCCTGCTTTTCTAGTGTTCGCTCAAGATAATCGCGTATCGTCGCCGCGTCATCATACTGCAAAGCTTCATCTAACACGCTGCGTGCATCACTCATGGTAAAACTCCGTATCACCGACTTCACACGCAGCATGCTTGCCGCGCTCATACTCAAACTACTCACCCCCATGCCTAACAACAATAATGTCGCCACAGGGTCACCCGCCACTTCACCGCAAATACTCACCGGTTTTCCGGCAAGATTTGCTGCCGCAATAATTTGTATCAGCGCTCGCAGCACGGCAGGGTGTAACGAGTCATAAAGCGATGCTACCCGTGGATTATTTCGATCCACAGCCAGCAGGTATTGCGTGAGGTCATTGGTGCCGACCGAAAAAAAATCAACACGCGATGCAAGCACCTCCATCAGATAGATCACCGCTGGCACTTCTACCATAATTCCGACTTTCGGCATCACCACCGTTTCACCCGCCGCCAGTAACTCCTGATGCGCACGCCCTATCAGCTGTAATGCACGATCAACCTCAGCCACATTGCTGATCATCGGCAACATCAAATGAAGATTATTCAAGCCAATATTGGCACGCATCATCGCACGTAACTGCACCAAGAAAATCTCGGGATGATCAAGCGTAATGCGTATTCCACGCCAACCTAAAAAAGGGTTTTCTTCCTCAATTGGAAAATATGAAAGCGCCTTATCACCACCCACATCCAGTGTGCGTAACGTCACCGGGCGCGGAGCAAAGCCTTCCAATACCTCACGATAAATTGCACACTGCTCTTCTTCGCCAGGGAAATACTCTCGTATCATAAACGGAAATTCAGTGCGATAAAGCCCAATCCCTTCCGCGCCACTCTCCACCGAAGGGCCGATATCAGATAGCAGGCCAGTATTAGCAAAAAGCGGTAGATGCACCCCATCCAGCGTTTCTGCGGGTAACTCGCGCAACCCTTCTAAGCCAGCAACCAGCTCCTTTTCTTCCTCCGCAAGACGTGTAAACTCATCCCGCACCGCGCTGGATGGTGAGACAAAAATGCGCCCACGGTAACCATCCACCACCAACTCACATCCATCGATGCGTGCCACGGGTAAATCATCCGCGCCCACCACCGCAGGTACGCCCATTGCATGTGCCAGGATCGCGACATGAGATGAACTTGAACCGCGCGCCGAGACAATTCCAACTAAACGTTCACGCGGCACCTCCGCCAACATCGTCGCCGAGATATCATCACCCACCAGAATGGTTTTCTCAGGGTAGTCCGGTTGACCACGCACTTCATTTTGTAGGTGTGCCAGAATACGTCGACCAAGGTCTCGCACGTCATCAGCTCGTTCTCGCAGATAAGGGTCATCCATCGATTCAAACAGTTGCGCCTGTTCATTGATTGTGTCTCGCCACGCACCGGGTGCCCAGCTGCCGTCACGAATACGTTTGATCGTCTTTTCAACCAAGGTATCACTATTCAACATCAGTAAGTAAGCCTCAAACAAGGCCCTACTTTCAGCCCCTAGCTCTGGGTGTATCGATGTTTCAAGTACTTTGATATGAGCACGGGCAGCTGCCAACGCCTGCTCAAAGGCAAGGATTTCTGCCGCCATGTCTTTCGCTTTACGGTGCGGTACGGCATCGAGATCAGCGACCGGATAGACCACCACCGCAGTTCCAATACCCACCCCTGGCGCGCCCGACAGCGCAATAATCGGCCGATTGTGTTTACCACCCGGCGCCTCAGTAAAGGGCTGAATCTCACCACGTGCATCAGCATGTGCAATCGCACCCGCCAACTGCGCCGCAATGGTTAGCAAAAACGACACTTCATTTTCATCGAAACAACGCAGGCTGCGCTGCCTCACCACCAACACCCCCATCACCTGACGGCGATGGATAATCGGCAGCCCTAAAAAACCATGAAAAGCGACTTCTCCGGTCTCAGCAATAAAACGATAGCGCGGATGGTCGGGGGCATTATCAAGATTAAGCAGCTCCTCCGTCTCACCCACAAGACTCACTAACCCTTCACCTTGCTTAAATCGAACAGTACCAATTGACTTCGGGTTTAAACCATCACTGGCCATCAGGATATATTGTTGTAGCCCCTGATCCAGCAGATAGACCGAACAAACGTCCGCCGACATCGCCTGCTTCACCCGCGCCACAATAATGGAAGAGGCCTGCGCAAGATCCTGCGCGGCATTTACCGCCTGTACAATGCGTCGTAACGTTTTCAACATCACGCCACCTTAACAGAGGCCATATAAAAAGATAACTGCGGAGCGCTACCCCATCCGCGATTTAACACGCACCCCGAGCGATCACCAACGGCTCAAGCTCTGCCAAGGCATGCTCATAGACACCACGTTTAAAAGAGACAACCTCATCCAGAGGGGCCCAGTAATCGATCCAACGCCAGTGATCAAATTCAGGCTCATCAGACACATCCAGCCTCACATCACTTTCATCACCTTTCAGTTCAAGCAAAAACCAGATCTGTTTTTGCCCTATGCACACCGGTTTATTTTGATGACGAATCAATCCCTTAGGCAAGCGATAGCGCAACCAGTCGCTAGTACGACCGAGGATGTTGACGTGACAGGGTACCAGCCCAACTTCCTCTCGGAGCTCCCGGTACATCGCATCTTCTGGGGATTCATTAGGCTGGATGCCGCCCTGTGGAAATTGCCACGCCTCTTGACCAATACGGCGCGCCCACAGTAGCTTACCATCCTGATTATTCAGAATAATGCCTACATTAGCTCTGTATCCGTCAAGATCGATCACTAGCCAGGCTCCATAAAACTGCTATAATTGTGACGATTGTCACATATTTGGGGCTTTAAGTGCAAATCAGACCCTGATATTATTTGATGTAACGCCTGAAATAATCACCACCCCGCCCCCACTGTAGAAATAGAGACTAAAAACATGAGCTTGGTCATTTTCGATCTTGACAACACCCTAATTGGCGGCGATAGCGACTATCTCTGGAGTCAATTCCTCACCGAAGAAGGCATTGTTGGCCCCGAGCATCAACGCGAAAACCAGCGGTTTTATGATGAATATGTCGCCGGCACACTCAACATTGGTGAGTTCCTCGCATTTCAGCTCGCACCACTCGCCCAGCACGAAATGCAGGCTTTACTGAGCTGGCGCGAACGCTTCCTCGACGAGAAAATAGCGCCTATCATGCTGCCATCCGCTGAGAAATTAATCGAAAAACACCGTCATAATGGCGAGACATTGCTAATTATCACTGCCACTAACAGCTTTGTGACTGCACCCATCGCTGAACGCCTCGGCATTCCTCATCTGATCGCCACCGAACCAGAAATAAACAATGGCCAGTACACCGGCAAGGTAGCAGGCACTCCCAGCTTTCGAGAAGGAAAGGTAGAACGATTAAACCACTGGCTAAAAGAGACAGGCAACAATTTGAATGACAGCTGGTTTTATTCTGACTCTCATAATGACCTGCCACTACTAGAACTCGTCACTCATCCAGCAGCGGTCGACCCGGATGAGGTTTTAAAGAAACATGCCGAAGACCATCATTGGCCAGTGATCAGCCTGCGCTGAGCAACAACAGGCCGCTATTCAAAATCAGCCTTATTAGCCGCCTTCATTGCCGCATCCTGCTTGGTGATCAACCCTTTTTTGATCAATTCCTGTAGATTTTGGTCAAGCGTCTGCATCCCCAATCCATGCCCGGTTTGAATCGCCGAGTACATCTGTGGGATTTTGTTTTCACGAATTAGATTTCGAATCGCTGGCGTACCGATCATTATTTCATGTGCCGCGATACGACCACCGCCCACCTTTTTCAGCAGCGTTTGTGAAATCACCGCCTTCAACGACTCCGATAACATCGAACGAATCATCTCTTTTTCCGCCGCCGGGAATACATCGATGATACGATCAATGGTCTTTGCCGCCGAACTGGTATGCAGCGTGCCAAACACTAAGTGCCCCGTTTCCGCGGCTGACAAAGCCAAACCAATCGTTTCAGGATCACGCATCTCGCCCACCAGAATAATATCGGGATCTTCACGCAACGCTGAACGCAGCGCCTCTGCAAAACCTAATGAGTCTCGATGAATTTCACGCTGATTAACCAGGCATTTTTTGCTTTGATGGACAAATTCGATCGGATCTTCAAGTGTCAGAATATGCCCATACTCAGTGTTGTTTTTATAGTCCATCATCGCCGCCAGCGTGGTCGATTTACCCGAGCCTGTCGGCCCCGTCACCAGCACAATACCACGTGGGGTATCCGCTATATCGCCAAACACGGCAGGCGCGCCCAACTCTTCTAACGAAAGGATCGTCGACGGAATCGTTCTAAACACCGCCCCCACACCACGGTTATGATTAAAAGCATTGACACGAAAACGCGCTAGACCAGGAATCTCAAATGAGAAATCATTTTCCCATTTTTCTTCGAATTCTTTTCGCTGCCCATCATTCATGATGTCATACACCATATTCTGAACAGTTTTATTATCGAGCGCAGGAACATTGATACGGCGTATATCGCCATCGACACGAATCATCGGCGGCAACTCAGCTGACAAGTGCAAATCTGAGGCGTTACTTTTAACGCCAAATGCGAGTAGCTCAGCAATATCCATTCAATTCTCCTCCAGAGATATCAATTCCGCACGATAATAAAGACAATCGCAAGCAAACAATTCTGTTGCTTGCAGTCACTTAACGGCACTTCCATATACATCTTGAACAGCCTGGTTTCTCTGCAAACTTACCCCAAAACAGTCGTATTCAGGCTGGACTCATCCCCATAAACCACTAAAATAGACAGCACTCATGCTAACCAACACTGCCATCAAAAATAACATCGCGCAAGCACGCAAGCGTATCGCGGCGGCTGAAAAAAAGTTCAACAAATCTGCCCGCAGTGTCTTACTATTGGCCGTTAGCAAGACACAACCAGCATCGGCGATTCTAACGGCACTTGCACAACAACAATTCCATTTTGGAGAAAACTACTTGCAAGAAGCGCTCGATAAAATCGATACGCTTCAGGATCACCCCATCACATGGCATTACATCGGCGCTATTCAGTCCAATAAAACGCGCCCTATCGCACTGCATTTTGACTGGGTGCATAGTGTCAGTAGTCTCAAAGTCGCCAACAGGCTGAGTACGCAGAGACCCGCGACACTGCCCGACCTCAATATCTGCTTACAATTCAATGTCAGCGAAGAGGGCAGTAAATCCGGCGCAACCCTTGAAGAACTCTCCGCCTTAGCCACTGACGTTGCCAGCCTGCCACGTATCAAGCTACGCGGGCTCATGGCGATCCCGCAGAAGGCCGCAACCTTTGAACAACAGCGTGCAACATTTCACCAGGTCCAACAAGCACAGCAATACCTCATCGACGCTGGCCATCCACTAGACACGCTATCACTTGGAATGTCCGCCGACCTTGAAGCGGCCATCGCAGCAGGCTCCACTATGGTACGCATTGGCAGCGCTATTTTTGGGCCGCGCAAAACGGCCTCCTAATTAGTTCTGGGATGAGACCATGGCGCAAAGAACCAAATCCCAGTATATTCCTGACTATGAACAAAAAACGATACACATTTATTGGCGGCGGTAACATGGCGCGCAGTTTGATTGGCGGCTTGATCAACGATGGCTGTGATCCTGAGCACATTCGCGTAGCTGACCCCGGCAGCGAACAGCGCCAACAGCTCGCTGCCGCCTTTGGTATCCACACCAATGCATCGAATCTTGATGCGCTGCAACAAGCCGATGTGGTTATTCTCGCCGTCAAACCACAAGTGATCGAAGCAGTCGCGACTGAAATAGCCGCAACCATCCAGCAAAAACAACGCCCCGTGATCTCCATTGCCGCCGGCATTCGCAGCGCTGACCTGGAACGCTGGCTAGGCGGCAATTGCGCGGTTATTCGCGCCATGCCCAATACCCCCGCACTGGTGAGTAGTGGCGCTACCGCCTTGTTTGCCAACCAGGCCACCCGCGCAGAACAGCGTGACCTCGCCGAATTTATCATGCGGGCAGTTGGACTAACGCTGTGGCTGAAGGATGAATCGCTAATGGATGCGGTGACTGCCGTTTCAGGCAGCGGCCCCGCCTATTTTTTCCTCTTAATGGAATCACTCGAAAATGCAGGGGTCAATGCCGGGCTACCACGTGAGACCGCCCGCCTACTAACCCTGCAAACGGCCTTTGGCGCCGCGAAGATGGCCCTGGAAAGTCGCGATGACAGCGCCACGCTAAGAAAATGTGTCACCTCACCCGGCGGCACCACGGAGCGGGCGATAGAAATAATGGAGTCAGGTGACTACCAGGCACTGATTGACAATGCTGTTCAAGGCGCAAAGAAACGCGCACAAGAATTGGCCAAGAGACTAGGAAACAATAACAATGGATAGCTCATACCTTAGTAATCCCGCGCTCTACCTGATTGACGCCCTGTTTGGGCTATATCTCATCGCCGTTATGCTACGCTTTCTGTTGCAGCTAGTGCGTGCCAGCTTTCACAACCCAATCTGCCAATTTTTAGTCAAAATCACCAATCCACCATTAGTAGCGCTAAGACGCATCATCCCTGGTTTTAAAGGCATCGATATTGCCTCGCTGTTTTTACTCTTAGCGCTTCAACTGGCCGCCATTCTATTGAAACTGCTGATTATCGGGCAATCATTCAGCATCGTGATGATCCTTCCGATCGCAGTTGCCGACCTACTATCACTGGCACTCAATGTCTTTATGGTCGCCATTCTCATTCAAGTAGTCTTAAGCTGGGTTGGACAAGGGGTCCATAACCCCATCACCACCACCATTTATTCACTAACAGAGCCTGTTTTACGCCCAGTACGTCGCCTAATCCCCCCGATTGCAGGCATGGACCTAGCGCCTCTAGTTGCCCTACTCGCCATCCCCCTTATTAAGATGCTGGTAATCAGTCCCATCTCAAATCTAGGTAACTTACTGACATAATATAGATAGCCACTCCATTCCCTTAGATAAGGCCAATCTTAATCAGAAATAACTCGAAAGTTACAAATGAAAGCAAGCATTTAACGCAAGCGGGCCGACAGCATACTCGCCTATCAACGAATATAGAAAAGACAGTTCAGTTTTTCGAAAAAAAACTCATGCATAGAGACAAAATTCCGATAGTAGACTGTAACTACAATAAATTTTAGCCATAATTAGTCACTAAGAGCAAACTGGAAAAGGGAAATATGTCCACAAACGCTTTGGATATCAAAGAGTCTCTACCGCAAGACCGCTTCAGCAATAAGATGAAAGCATTTGCTCAGTGGAAAGCTGAGCTCGTCCAAACGATTAGAAACTACCAGGCGTGGCTGACTCAACATGATAAAAGCAGCCCCGAGATTGAACTGCGCATCTTTGATGCACTCAAAGCCCTTGACTCAGACAACCTGAATATCGCCTTCGTAGCCGAATTTTCACGCGGTAAAACTGAATTAATCAATGCCATATTTTTTGCCAACTATGGCCGCCGCCTACTACCCTCCGAAGCGGGTCGCACCACCATGTGCCCAACAGAACTCTTTTATGACAAAGCAAAAAAACAGTCGTTTATAAAACTATTACCGATTGAAACACGCCTGAGTGACGCCAGCCTCTCGGAACTCAAAAATGAAGAGAGCTACTGGACCACGATACCACTGAATATTGACTCACCCGACCAGATGGCCGAGGCCTTTAAAGAAGTGGTCAAAACCAAAAAGGTCCCCATGGATGAGGCTGAAAAACTAGGTCTCTACTGCGAAGAAATTCACGGTGGTGATGAAGAGATTCCTGCGGCTGAAAGCATCGAAATCCCCTTATGGCGCCACGCCCTCATCAGTTTCCCGCACCCCTTATTAAAACAAGGGTTAGTTATTTTGGATACACCAGGACTTAACGCGCTTGGCAGCGAGCCCGAGCTAACGCTCAACATGCTACCCAGCGCACAGGCTGTTTTATTCGTTCTTTCAGCCGACACTGGCGTCACCAAAAGTGATCTCGACATGTGGAAAAACCACATCATGGCTTTTCGTAATAAAAAGCAAAGTGGCCTGGTCGCAGTATTAAATAAAATTGATATCCTCTGGGATGAAATGAAAAAACCCTCTGAGGTGCTCTCATCCATCGAAGAACAACGTCAATCAAGCGCATTAATGCTTGGCATTGATGCGAGCAGTGTCTATCCCGTATCGGCACAGAAAGCGTTACTCGCCAAAACCAAAAAAGATGACGAACTACTCAAAAAAAGCAACTTGCTCGCACTTGAATCACTGCTTGCCAATGAAATCCTGCCAACTAAACAGCAGGTGATCTGGGAGAGCGTTGTCGAAGGACTAAACCAGTCAATCAACAACACTTACGACCCCATTGCAGGGAAGCTCCAAGACCTCAACAAACAGCTAGAACAACTCGAAGCGCTGCGTGGAAAAAATGAAAATGTAGTACAGCAACTATTACAAAAAGCGAAAGAACAGAAAGTCACCTATTACGAAAGCGTTAAAAATTTTCAGGCAAGCCGCCGCCGTCTCGCCACCCAGGCCAAGGTCATGTTTAACACCCTTGGCATGGATGCAATTGATGTGATTATTGACAAAACACGTCACGACATGTCGGGCAGCTGGACCACCAATGGCATGAAAAATGGCATGACACTGTTTTTCGAGAGTTCTCGTGAAGCGATGCAGATTGCAGAGCGCCATTCTGATGAGATCCACAAATTAATCGAAGGGATCTATAAAAAATTTCGTGACGAGCATGGCCTCAAAAGCCATACCGCCCCTAAATTCAATATCCAACCCCATATTTCTGAACTAGACCAACTGGCTATCAAAGCAGAAGAGTTTCGTAACAGCCCTATCTCAACCATGGCGGAACAGAGCTTTGTGGTAAAAAAGTTTTTCATCTCACTGGTCAGCCACGTGCGTAATACCTTTGGCAATGCCAATCGTGAAGCCGATGCCTGGCTCAAAGAATTGATCAACCCCCTCGTCATCCAGATACAGGAAAAGCGTGCCGGTATCGATAAATACATGGCGACGCTGAGTAAAATCAAAGAATCAAAAAACAACTTGGATGGCCAGCTCAAAATACTGAAAGAAGAGGCATCACAACTCGAAAAGCAGGCAGAGGCACTTGAAGGCATGAAAAAAACCCTGCAAAACTGTTCACCGCCAGACTGATTAAAGCACCAGCATCTTACCCGAGCTCTTTCCTGCCCCTCTATAATGAGGGGTTTTCTTATTTATCTAATCAATCATTTACCGCCGCCACCTCCACTGGGTACAATGAGCGCTGAGACCACAGAAGGATAGTAAAATGCAGGATTTTCAGCGCGATTTTTTTGATTTTGTCATCGATAGTGGTGTACTCCGTTTTGGCGAGTTCACCCTCAAATCAGGGCGTATTAGCCCTTATTTCTTTAACAGCGGACTGTTCAACACTGGCGCGTCGATCTCCCGTCTGGGACAGTATTACGCTGCAGCCATTGTTAACGACAAGGTCGAATTGGACATGCTCTACGGCCCAGCCTATAAAGGCATTCCTCTCGCCGTCGCCACTGTTATCGCACTCCAGGAAAAACACCAACGCGACATCCCATTTGCCTTTAATCGTAAAGAAGCCAAAGATCACGGCGAAGGCGGCGTGATTGTCGGCGCAGCACTCGCGGGTAAAGTGCTCATCATTGATGATGTCATCTCTGCAGGCACCTCAGTACGCGAGTCTGTGGCGATTATCAAAAATGCGGGTGCCTCAACAGCGGGGGTCACGATTGCATTAGATCGACAAGAAAGAGGCCAGGGCGAGACCTCAGCCATTCAGGAGATCGAACAACAGGGCATCAAAGTCACCAGCATTGCAAGCCTCTCAACGCTACTCACCTACCTCGAAGAAAAACCAGCGTTCACCGACACACTGGGGCACATCCGCGATTATCAAAAACAATATGGTAGTGCATAAACACCACTCGCTATGAACGTCGCAAACAGGCTTCTTCGTTTCGTCTTAGGCACTACCTGCGGGTGGTGCCTACTGACAACCACCACACTCCACGCTGACGATACAATATCCATCCCCCACTTCACCGCCCATTACGAGCTACTGCGTAATGACAGCTTAAAACTCGGCGAGGTCAAACGCACCATCACCGTCCAAGCAGACGGCAGCATCAAGTTTGAGTCACACTCAAAAACAACCGGGCTTGCCGCACTCTTCATCAAAGACCAGATCGCTGAACACTCCATCTTTACCCTTAACCAACATACCATTCAACCGTTAAACTACCACTACGATCGCACCGGCGGTAAACGGGCACGCACCACTACGCTCGACTTTGACTGGCCAACAAAAAGCATTACAAATGCTCTCGATGGTGAAAAGTGGGGGGTTAAGATAGCACCAAGAATGCAGGACAAACTCTCTTATCAGCTACAGCTGATGCTCGATCTGCAGGCGGGATTAACCACCTTTACCTATCCGGTCGCGGATAATGGCATTCTGAAAGAGTATCGATTCACCTTACTGGGTGAGGAGAAAATCAAGACAGCCATCGGCGAAATAGAGACCATCAAACTCAAACGCGTACGTGCGGCGGATAGCAAACGAAAATTAACAATTTGGTTTGCCAAATCACTACGCTACCTGCCCGTGCGCATTAAACAGGGCAAGGACAATAAAGAGTTCATCACCCTAGAGATCAAACAGACTCAGGGCATACAACTTAAACAGCCGCAGCCTTAAGTCTTAGGCAGGGTGACACCCCGCTGCCCCTGATATTTCCCACCACGATCTTTATACGACACTTCACACACTTCATCAGACTCAAAAAATAGCACCTGTGCAACGCCTTCATTGGCATAGATCTTTGCAGGCAGTGGCGTGGTGTTTGAAAACTCCAACGTCACATGCCCTTCCCACTCTGGCTCAAACGGGGTGACATTCACAATGATACCGCAACGAGCATAGGTCGATTTCCCCAGGCAAATGGTCAACACACTGCGCGGAATGCGGAAATATTCGATCGTACGCGCCAGCGCAAAAGAGTTTGGTGGAATGATGCAGACATCTGATTTCACATCGACAAAACTATTTTCATCAAAGTTTTTAGGGTCAACAATCACAGAGTTGATATTGGTGAAGATCTTAAACTCATCCGAACAGCGGATATCATAACCGTAGCTTGAGGTACCGTAAGAGACGATACGGCCGTTTTCGTTCTCTCTCACCTGCCCCGGCTCATACGGCTCAATCATGCCGTGCCCTTCAGCCATGCGACGAATCCACTTATCGGATTTAATGCTCATCTCGTTAGTCTCTGCTTATTAGTCTTAAATGTTAGGTGGCAGAAAGTAGCCCGCTATTTCCTAGGTGTTTTGTATCACAATATTAGGAAATGTCGCACTATAGTCTTTGCCCTGCTGCGATAACCCCGCCGCCACACGACGCGCTATCTCGCGATAGTTCTGCGCAATTGCCCCCTCAGGGTCTGCCATCACCGTCGGCGTGCCGACATCAACATGTTCACGAATGGTGATGTCAAGCGGCAGTGAGCCGAGTAGCTGCACATCGTAATCAGCCGCCATCCGCTGACCACCGCCGGCACCAAAGATATGCTCTTCATGCCCGCACTCAGAACAGATATGGGTACTCATATTCTCGATTACACCCAGCACCGGCACCTCAACCTTTTCAAACATCTTCAACGCCTTGCGTGCATCCAGCAATGCGATATCCTGCGGGGTGGTTACGATCACCGCAGCACTCACCGGGATCTTCTGCGCCAGCGTTAACTGCACATCACCGGTGCCCGGTGGCAGGTCAATCACCAGGTAGTCGAGGTTATCCCAGTTGGTATCACGCAACAGTTGCTCCAGCGCCTGTGTCACCATCGGCCCTCGCCAGATCATCGGATTATCTTCTTCAATCATATAGCCAATCGACATCGACTGAACATCGTGACAGATCACCGGCAGCATGGTCTTGCCATCTTCGGTCTGTGGCTTGGCCGTGGCACCCAACATCCGTGGCTGACTTGGGCCGTAGATATCCGCATCCAGAATGCCCACGCGAGCCCCCTCGGCAACCAGTGCCAGCGCCAGATTAACCGATGTGGTCGACTTGCCTACGCCGCCCTTACCGGAAGCGATCGCAATGATGTTCTTAATATTGTTATGCGGCTTAATGCCGCGCTGCACCGTATGGCTAATAATCTTGCTGCCGATCTCGATCACCACATCAGTGACCCCATCAATCTTCGCAATCTGGTCACGCAGCGCCTGCGCCAAGGTTTCAACATAGCCAGCCGCAGGAAACCCCAGTTCGACCTTCAGCGTTACCTTCGCACCGTCGATCGCGATATCCTTCACCGCCGAGGCGCTGACTAGATCACTGTTCAAGTAGGGACATGTGTATCCCTTAACCGCCATTTCCACCTGTGATTGAGAAACTTCAGACATCTTAGTGCCACACTCCTTGAAAACCTGCTAAAAATGAAAGACTCATTCTAACTCAATTTAACGCGTTCATCAGCCAGCGGAACTACAAGGGAATACGCCAGAGACCCAATCCACATCGCGGCGTACCATCAGCGAGCGAGTTAGGCTATAATGGCGGGTTATTCTGCGGAGATCAAAGCTAGCACCAGAATATGTACGAAAACCGCGTCATAAAATAAAAATCGTAACAAGAATTACGTTACCAAAATTAGGATTTCGGGGCGATATGCCGTCAGACACAACAACAAATAGTTCACGTAAAATACTGGTCACCAGTGCCCTGCCGTACGCCAATGGCGCCATTCACATCGGCCACCTGGTGGAATATATTCAGACCGATATATGGGTGCGTTTCCAGAAGATGCGCGCGCACAGCTGCTATTACGTCTGCGCGGACGATACCCACGGCACCCCCATTATGCTACGAGCTGAACAGGAAGGGATCACCCCTGAAGCCCTGATTGAGCGCGTCCACGGCGAACATTCCAAAGACTTCTCTGATTTTGCAATTGAGTTTGACAACTACCACTCGACCCACTCAGACGAAAACCGCGAGCTATCGCAGGATATCTATCGCCGCCTCGACAAGGCAGGATTAATCACTAAACGCACCATCGAACAACTTTACGACCCTGAAAAAAAGATGTTTCTATCGGATCGTTTCATCAAAGGCGGCTGCCCAAAGTGCAAAGCCGAAGAGCAATATGGCGATTCATGCGAGAAATGTGGTGCAACCTATTCCCCAACAGACCTGATCAAGCCTTACTCCGCGCTGTCAGGTGCCACCCCCATCACCAAAAAATCTGAACACCACTTTTTTCAGCTCGGTGAGTGCGAAGCTTTTCTAAAAGAGTGGCTTAACCCTGACGGCGAAACCGCACCATTACAACTGGAAGCCGCCAATAAGATGAATGAGTGGTTCGAAGCCGGGTTGCGCGACTGGGACATCTCGCGCGATGCACCCTACTTCGGCTTTGAGATCCCCAATGCACCAGGCAAATTCCTATATGTGTGGCTAGATGCTCCGGTCGGCTACATGGCGAGCTTTAAAAACCTGTGCGAAAAAGAGGGGCTCGATTTTGATAGCTACTGGCAACCTGACAGCGATGCAGAGCTGTATCACTTCATCGGTAAAGACATCCTCTATTTCCACGCGCTATTCTGGCCTGCGACGCTGAAATTCAGTGGTTATCGCACCCCGACTAAGATCTGTGTACATGGATTCTTAACCGTTGATGGGCAGAAGATGTCGAAATCACGCGGCACCTTTATTATGGCGCGCACTTACCTAGACCATCTAAACCCTGAATACCTACGCTACTACTTCGCCGCTAAACTAAGCGACCGTGTTGAAGATATCGATCTCAACTTCGAAGACTTCACTGCCCGTGTAAACAGCAATCTGATCGGCAAATACATTAACATCGCCTCACGTTCAGCCGGTTTTATTAGCAAGCGTTTCAATGGTCAACTGGCGGCAACACTGGATGCTGACGGCGCAAAACTAGTGAGTGAGATTCAGGCACAGGCAGAACAGATTGCCGCGCGTTTTGAAGCACGCCAGTTTAGTGAAGCGATGCGCGAGATCATGGCGCTCGCTGATCAGGCCAACGAATATGTGAGCGACAAGGCGCCGTGGGTAATGGCAAAAGCGGCAGGTCAGGAGCAACAGCTACATCAAGTCTGTAGCGCGATCATCAATGCCTTTAGAGTACTCACCATCTACCTCAAACCGGTATTACCAAGACTCGCCAGCGATGTTGAGGCATTCCTAAACATCAAACCACTACAGTGGCGCGATGTCGATGGCCTGCTGACTGATCACGCCATTAACAAATACAAACACCTGATGAAACGCATTGAGCCGCCGCAGATCGATGCCATGCTGGCAGCAAGCGCCGCCACATTACAGCCGACTAAGCCGTCACCGGCCAGACATGGCGAAGCGCAGCAGAAAGAAAGTAAACAAAAGAAGAGTAAGGTAGCAAAGAAAGAAACGACTACCCCTGATAATGGAGCAGGACATTCCGTGAATGATGCTACTGACAACACCATCCAGTTTGATGACTTTGCCAAGGTCGATCTACGCATTGCAAAGATCGTTAAGGCAAACCATGTTGAAGGGGCAGACAAACTACTGCAACTGACCCTCGATATTGGCGAAGAGAAGACGCGCAATGTATTCGCTGGAATCAAATCAGCCTATTCGCCGGCGCAACTCGAAGGAAAACTCACCGTGATGGTCGCCAACCTTGCACCGCGTAAAATGCGTTTTGGTCTCTCTGAAGGAATGGTATTAGCAGCAGGCCCTGGCGGCAAAGAGCTATGGATACTGGAACCGCATGAAGGTGCGCAACCGGGGATGAAGGTTAAATAGCCCCACATCATCTGCGTTGTAGCCATTGACGCAGCAGAGTACCATGGGCAGCGCAAAGTAAATGACTGAATAACATCACATAAAACCGTATCAATAACTGTTAATGACCGAATTCGCCCTCATCCTGTTCAGCACCGTGCTGGTTAACAACTTTGTGTTAACCAAGTTTCTCGGCCTGTGCCCGTTCATGGGCGTTTCACGCAAACTTGAAACAGCGATCGGCATGGCGCTTGCCACTACGTTTGTGTTAACACTCGCATCAATCTGTAGCTATCTTGCCAACACCTACCTCCTAGCCCCTCTCGGCATTGAATATCTACGCACCATCACCTTTATCCTGGTGATTGCCGTGGTGGTACAGTTTACCGAAATGGTGATTCAGAAAAGTAGCCCACTGCTGCACAAAGTACTCGGTATCTTTCTACCACTGATCACCACCAACTGTGCGGTACTCGGTGTGGCACTGCTGAACATTCAACAGGAACTCAACTTCCTGCAATCGGCAGTCTATGGTTTTGGTGCAGCGGTTGGCTTTTCAGTGGTATTAATCCTGTTTGCGGCGATGCGCGAGCGCCTTGCCGCGGCCGATGTACCCGTGGTATTCCAGGGGCCAGCCATTGGCCTGATCACCGCCGGTCTCATGTCTCTCGCCTTCATGGGCTTCTCTGGCTTTCTCAAGGGCTGATATGCTGACGTCGATCCTGGCACTCAGTGCGTTAGCGCTTGTCTTTGGACTGATCCTCGGTTTCGCCGCAATCCGCTTCAAGGTTGAAGGTGACCCACTGGTCGAACAGATCGATGCACAGTTACCACAAACCCAATGCGGTCAATGCGGTTTTCCCGGCTGCCGACCTTACGCTGAAGCGATCGCCAGTGAAGACGCTGAGATTAACCAATGCCCACCGGGCGGTGAAGCGACCATCTATGCACTGGCCGATCTGCTTGATCGCGAACCATTACCCCTCAATCCGGACAATGGCGCCGAAAGCGTCAAGACCGTTGCTTTTATTGATGAGCAGACCTGCATCGGCTGCACGCTGTGCATCCAGGCCTGCCCGGTGGATGCAATTTTAGGTGCCGCTAAACAGATGCATACCATCATCGAATCCGAATGCACCGGTTGCGACCTGTGCCTGCCACCCTGCCCAGTGGATTGCATCGAAATGATCGAAATCAAAGAAGACATGTTGACCTGGAAATGGCCCTACCCACAAGAGCCTGCAGCAAACAGCCAGCAAGAAATTTCGACATGAATAGCGGCAACACAGAGGCAAAGCTCTGGGACTTCCACGGCGGCGTCCATCCTGAGCAGAATAAACTGCAATCAACGATGGAGTCGTCAGCACCAGCGCGCATGCCTGAAAAATTGATCCTGCCGCTGCATCAACATATTGGCGCAGCGGCTGAACCGATCGTAGAAGTGGGCGATCAAGTCTTAAAAGGGCAGAAAATTGCCAGTGCAGATGGCTATGTCAGCGCTTCGGTACATGCGCCCACTTCAGGGAAAGTGATCGACATTAGTGAACACCCCATCCCACACCCATCAGGCCTTAGCGCGCTATCGATTGTGATTGAGACCGATGGCCA
Organism: Thiotrichaceae bacterium; assembly: GCA_002401765.2. Taxonomy (GTDB): domain Bacteria; phylum Pseudomonadota; class Gammaproteobacteria; order SZUA-140; family SZUA-140; genus SZUA-76. The sequence goes on along the minus strand of NVTY02000034.1, from coordinate 96,737 downwards.
TGATGAATGGATTGAATACCGAGCAGAACAGGATTACACCGAAACCAACCCTAGCCATCTACGCAACATTATCCGAGAAGCCGGCGTAGTCGGCCTCGGCGGCGCCGGTTTTCCATCCTTTATTAAGCTCAATCCCGGCTCACAGAAGAAGATCAAAACGCTTATCTTAAACGGCGTCGAATGCGAGCCTTACATCACCTGCGATGACATGTTGATGCGCGAAGACCCGCAATCGATCATTGCGGGTGCCCGCATCATGCGCCATGCGCTGCAGGCTGAAGAGTGTGTGATTGCAATCGAAGATAACAAACCGCAGGCCTATGAAAGCATCTGCCACGCGGCCAAGGGCATTGCTGGCTTGCGCGTCGCGCGCGTCCCCACCCGCTATCCCCAGGGCAGTGAAAAACAGCTGGTACAAGTGATCACCGGCAAAGAGGTACCGAGCAACGGCCTCGCCGTCAGCATCGGCGTGGTGTGTCACAACGTCTCAACTGCAGCGGCGATCTATCGTGCCATTCACCTGGGGCAACCGCTGATCTCACGCATGGTGACCATCACCGGCGCCGCCGTTAAACGCCCACGCAATCTCGAAGTGCTATTTGGCACGCCGATCGAAGAACTGCTACAGCAGTGCGAGGTAGAGTCTAAGCAGATTGAACGCCTCGTAATGGGCGGGCCGATGATGGGTTTTGCCCTGCATGACTCCTCGCTACCGGTGATTAAGACCACCAACTGCATCATCGCCGTCACCCGTAAAGAACTGGGTCTGGAGCAAGCGGTGATGCCGTGCATTCGCTGCGGTGCATGCGCCGATGTCTGCCCGGTCAAACTGCTGCCACAACAGCTCTACTGGCACTCGCGTGCCAAGGAATTCGACAAGGCACAGGAATATGACCTGTTCGACTGCATCGAATGCGGTTGCTGTTCCTATGTCTGCCCGAGTAACATTCCTCTGGTGCAGTTCTATCGATTCGCAAAAGGGGCGATCTGGACCCAGGAACAGGAGCAGAAAAAGTCAGACCAGGCACGTGAACGCCATGAATTCCGCCAGACGCGGATCGAGCGCGAAAAACAGGAACGTGAAGCCAAGCGCGCTAAAAAGAAAGCACCCAGAGCGAAAAAAGCAGCCGCGCCAAAAGCGCCACCCGTTGATGGTGCCAAAATGGCAGAAAAAATGCGTGATGAAGCGATGAGTCAGCGTGACAGCGCTGTAGAGGCGCGCAAAGCCGAGATCCAGGCGGCAGTGGCGCGGGTAAAAGCCAAGAAAGAGCGGGCGACAGTACAAGCAGGTGATGCGACCTCAATCACACCCGCCGCACCATCAAAAGGCGATGCCGATAAAAAAAATGACTCATCTAGCGCAAGCGACAACAATGAGCAGGTACAATAACGCAGCACACACTGCGCTAACAGATAAACGAAGCGATGCCATTTAACACACCTACATCTCCACACCAGCTTGCCCCCACCTCCATCACTCGCGTGATGGTAATGGTAATGCTGGCGCTAATCCCAGGCATCATTGCCTACGTATGGTTCTTTGGCTGGGGCGTGGTGATTAATATCTGCATCGCACTGGTCACCGCACTCAGCTGCGAAGCCCTTATTCTGAAGCTGCGACAACGCCCGCTAACGCCTTCTCTCAGTGATGGCAGTGCCGCACTGACCGCCATCTTAATTGCACTGACACTGCCGCCACTGTCTCCCTGGTGGCTCACCGTGATCGGCGTCGCCTTTGCCATCATCATCGCCAAGCAACTCTACGGCGGCCTCGGTTTTAACCCATTCAATCCAGCGATGGTCGGTTATGTCATGCTATTGATCTCATTTCCACGCGAGATGACCAGCTGGATACCGCCCAGTGCGTTGGCCGATAACAGCCTCGACTTTCTTGAAACCGCACTCTTCATCCTCTTCCATACCCTACCGGATGGGGTCACGTTTGATGCGCTCACTGAGGCCACGCCGCTCGACTCGCTCAAGACACACATTGCACTCGGTAACACGGTGGATGAAGTACGCGCCCAGCTCGGCCTAGATGAAGAGGCCAGCCGCGTCCTCAGTGTGATCCCTATCTTTGGTGCCATCGGCGGTAAAGGGTGGGAATGGATCGGCGGTGGCTTTCTGCTCGGCGGCCTGTGGTTGATCTATAAAAAGGTCATTAGCTGGCATATTCCCGTAGCAATGCTTGGCTCACTGCTGGCAATGTCATCAATTTTTTACCTGATTGATCCCGAGCACTACGCGACCCCTATGTTCCATCTCTTTAGTGGCGCCGCGATGTTGGGGGCCTTCTTTATCGCCACCGACCCGGTCACTGCTGCGGCCTCGAATCGCGGCAAGATCATCTACGGCTGTGGCATCGGCATCTTTACCTATGTGATCCGCACCTGGGGCGGCTATCCAGATGCCGTCGCCTTTGCCGTGCTGTTATTAAACATGTGCGCGCCATTGATTGACCACTACTTCAAATCTAGCGTCTTCGGTCATAAGAAAGGATAGCGCGGTGGCCGTTAAACATATGCTCACCACCTCGCTGCTGCTCGGTATCTTTGCCATCGCTGGCACCTCAATGGTCGCGCTCACCTTTGATAACACCGAGGTACGCATCGCCGACAATGAGTACCAGGCGCTACTACAAAGCCTAAATGCACTAGTACCACCAAGCAGCCACGACAACGACATCGCCAACGACACCGTTGAGGTCACATCAAGAGCGCTGCTAGGCAGTAAGAAATCAAACACTGTTTATCTCGCCCGCCTGAAAGGAGTACCGATCGCAGCCGTCATCAGTACCATCGCCCCCGACGGCTATAACGGCGCCATCAAGCTACTGGTCGCAGTCAACTTTGATGGCACTATCAGTGGCACGCGCGTACTGAGCCATCGTGAAACACCTGGGTTAGGTGATAGTATCGAGTTTGAACGCTCAAACTGGATCAATAATTTTCGCGGATTGTCGCTACTGACCCCTGACGACCTTGGCTGGCGAGTCAAAAAGGATGGTGGTATCTTTGACCAGTTCACCGGTGCCACCGTCACTCCGCGCGCCGTCGTGAAGGCAGTACACAACGCACTGTTATATTTTGAGCAGCACCGCGACCCACTATTTGAATCTGGTGATACCACATCAACGGCAACGCAGGCGAGTAATCATGGCCAATAGTAGCTACAACGAACTGACCTACAATGGTCTGTGGAAAAATAACGTCGCGCTGGTACAGGTCCTCGGCCTGTGCCCACTGCTTGCCGTCACCACCACCACCGTCAATGGCATCGGCCTCGGCATCGCCACCACCTTAACGCTGGTGCTATCGAACATCACCGTCTCGCTCATCCGCAACTCAGTGCGCGCAGAGATTCGCATCCCGATCTTTGTCCTGATCATCGCCTCCTTCGTCACCGCAATTGAGCTGGCGATGAATGCCTACTTTTATGATCTCTACAAGATCCTCGGTATCTTTATCCCGTTGATCGTCACCAACTGTGCGATCCTCGGACGCGCCGAAGCATTTGCCTCTAAAAATGCAGTGGTGCCCTCTTTTATTGATGGACTGATGATGGGGGTTGGCTTCACCGTCATCCTGGTACTACTCGGCGCCGTCCGTGAGCTGCTCGGCCAGGGCACACTCTTCGCACAAGCCCACCTGATGTTTGGTGAAGCCGCCGAATGGATGACCATCACCGTGATCGATGATTACAACGGTTTTCTGCTCGCAGTGCTGCCACCAGGTGCATTTATTGGGCTGGGACTATTGATCGCACTTAAGAACGTGATAGATCAACGCGCACAAAAGAAAGCGGCGCAAGCAACGGCTGTTGAGACGAATACTGACAGCGCGGTCACGACGACAGGCTAAAAGCCACGGTCGTCACCACTGTTGATGACAACAGGGCACACCGTATCTCACTCAACCATCAAAAAATCGTGCTAGGATGGTTTTTTGCTTGGAGCCTGCCCTGCTTTGTGCCACACGCTATTAAAACAGCTTTTTCTCTGCGGCTTACTTGCCTTCCCCTGCATTGCACTATCGGCGCCAAGCCATGGCGTAGTGGTGCTGATGTACCACCATTTTGGTGAATCACGCTTTCCAAGCACCAACGTCACACTACAACAGTTTGACGCACACCTTCACTACCTGGAACAAAACCAGTTCAAAATATGGCCGCTTGAAAAAGTAATCAAACAACTTGAGCTAGCACAACCTTTTCCTGATCGTGTTGTTGCCATTACCATCGACGATGCATACCGCTCCATCTATACCCACGCCTACCCTCGGCTCAAAAAGCGCCACTGGCCATTCACTGTTTTTGTCTCCACTGACCCAATCGATAAAAAAATGCCCGCCTTTATGAGCTGGGCGCAAATGCGTGAGATGCAACAACATGGCGCCACCTTTGCCAACCATACCACTCATCACGATTTTCTAATCAAACAGAGCGCGAGTGAAACAGAGCGTGATTGGCAGCTAAGAGTACGTAATGATTTAAAGATGGCACAACAACGATTGCAAACAGAGCTCGGTAGTGCCCCAGCACTCTTCGCCTATCCTTACGGGGAATATAACTCGGCGTTACAGCAGCTCATCAAAGAGCTCGGGTGGAGTGCATTTGGGCAGCAGTCGGGGGTTATCAGCCAATACTCAGACCGACTAGCACTACCACGCTATCCCATGGCGGCACAATTTGCAGCACTGCCATCATTCAAAACCAAGGTGATGAGCCTGCCACTGCCAGTCATTGACATCTCGCCTATAGATACCGTTATCAAACAACAAAATCCGCCTCCACTGCAATTAACATTAGCCCAGGATGATGATGTTCAAATCAGTCAACTCAACTGTTTTGCCAGCAATCAGGGGCCTGCAAAAGTCACCTGGTTCGATAAAGAAAAAGGTAGATTTAGTGTCGAGGCAAATAAACCCTTTAATAACAGGCGCAGCCGCTACAACTGCACCGCACCATCAAAGAGCTCCGCTCGCTACTACTGGTATAGCCATTTATGGATTAGAACCACACCCACCAGCGCGCTAAAGTAGCAGTCACTAAGCGTCACGGTCCAGATTTAAGGTCACTTCTCTCAACATATTAAGGCGATTACTGCGAATCATCTTTTTGATCTCTTCCACATACGCCTCGCCACGCTCAGAATATCGCAACAAACCACCCGCTAATTTCAATGCTTCCAATGGTCGCTGCTTATTACGCATCTCTTCACGCATGACTCGTAACGCTTCGTAAGCATGACCACTGTTAATGTTATTCATGTACGACTTCACCGAGTCTCGCAATGTGGGAAAGATTCTCACTGAATGACTTTCACCTTCAGCGCGCTCATTGGGAATCAAACCTTCGCCCTTTTTATAGGTCCATTCACCAAAAAGATTTTTTGCATCGCGTGCAAAACGAGAACTACCCCAGGCACTCTCGTTGGCAGCCTGTGCTAGCACTAATGCAACCGGTATCTCATCCAGTCGACGAGCCAGCTCGGCACGCGTCACTTCATCGTTGATATCACCTTTTATACGGTAATGCACTAACTGTTCTTCAAGCCACTGATGCTTTTCACTTCCTGCTCGCGGCAATTCATTGCGCGCAAACAGCGCCAACAGAAAGCGGCGCTGCTCATTCAATTTTGCATTCTCAGCCAAAACCATGGGTAACAATGCGCGGAAGAAAAGAGACTTTTTAAGCTTCACCGCCGTCACCTCCCCCAGGTCCTCGGGTAAAGGGTCAACCATAATTGGCGGGACTTCAGCGTCCACCGCTAACGGCCAGTGATAATCGAGCTTGCGAAATACCTCATCCAGAATCTTGGCGCTTGAAGCATTAACCGGTGCCAGCGTTAACTCCCACTCAGGCAGCGTATGCTCTCTGGTCAAATTCCAGCCGATGTAACTCATCATGCCCAGTACGGGTAAAAACAGTACCAAAAATATCGCTTTTCTTATATTCATTACGCTACCCATTTCCGTGCATTGCTAAACATTCTTAACCAAGGACCCGCTTCACCCCACCCATCCGGATACCACGAATGCTGCACCGAACGGAAGACGCGCTCTGGGTGCGGCATCATAATCGTAAAACGGCCATCATCCGTTGTCACGCCGGTAATACCCCCCGGCGAACCGTTGGGATTGGCCGGATAACTTTCCGTTGCCGCACCGTTATTATCAACAAAGCGCAGTACAGATGTAGATGCTTGCTCAAGTTGAGCAAGCGCCTGCCCCGCTCTAAATTCAACCCGTCCTTCACCATGCGCAACGGTAATTGGCATACGAGAGCCCGCCATTCCATCGAGAAAAAGCGATGGTGATGGCATCACTTCAACCAGTGAAAAACGTGCCTCAAATTGTTCTGAGGTATTGCGCTCAAAACACGGCCAGCGTTGTGCGCCTGGAATTAAGGTGTGAAGATTAGACATCATCTGACAACCGTTACAGACACCCAGACCGAAGCTATCACTGCGCTCAAAAAACGCACTAAATTCATCACGTGCGCGGCTGTTATGCAAAATAGAGCTCGCCCACCCCATACCCGCGCCGAGTACATCACCAAATGAAAATCCGCCACAGGCGACCAGGCCTCGAAAATCACTCAGTGAGAGTCGTCCCGACAGAATGTCACTCATGTGAACATCAACGGCGGTGAAACCAGCACGATCAAAAGCAGCCGCCATTTCAACATGGCCATTCACACCCTGCTCTCGTAGCACCGCAATGCGCGGGCGTTGTTGGTTAAAATAAGGGGCGGCAACATTGTCATTGAGATCAAAGCTTAAATCGATGTTCAGACCCGGGTCGCTCGCATTCAGGATCAAATCGTATTCTTGCTGCGCGCAATCAATATTATCACGCAAGCTTTGTATCTGCCACGATGTCTCAGACCAGATACGCTGATACCCACTGCGCGTAGACGCCAAAATTTCTTGCTGATCATATTCCACCACCACGCGATCATCACCATTAAGCCCGCCAATATAGTGACAACAATCAGCCAGGCCCGCCGCTTTAAATTTGGCAATCACGGCATCGCGGCTATCCCTGCGCACCTGGATAACAGCACCTAATTCTTCATTAAACAGTGCCGCCAGCATCGCTGGTTGGCTGTTGTCAGCCGCTAATGCATCGATTGCGATCGTGACACCGACATGGCCAGCAAAGGCCATTTCGGTAATGGTTGAAAACAAGCCGCCATCAGAGCGATCATGATAAGCCAACAATTGACCATCGCGGTTGAGCTGCTGTAGCGTATTAAAAAAGGCCTTAAACTGAAATGCATCATCAAGATCAGGCGTGGTGCGACCGGTCTGCTTATAGACTTGTGCCAATGCCGAGCCACCGATGCGGTTTTTTCCCCGTCCGAGGTCAATCAACAACAAATCAGTCTCACCTTTATCGCTGCGCAACTGCGGTGTCAGCGTCTTACGGCAATCCTGCACCGGTGAAAAGGCACTGATAACCAACGACAACGGCGAGCTCATTTCACGAACCTCGCCATCCTCTTCCCATACCGTCTTCATCGACAGTGAATCTTTACCGACCGGGATCGCAATCCCCAGTTCAGGGCAAAGCGCCATGCCAACCGCATGAACCGTTTCATAGAGCGCGGCATCTTCACCCGCCACACCCGCCGCGGCCATCCANTTAGCAGAAAGTTTANTGTCGCTTAGTTGTGCGATATCAGCCGCCGCGATGTTGNTCAGCGCTTCCCCAATCGCCAACCGCCCAGAGGCAGCCGGGTTCAATAAGGCGACCGGGCTACGCTCGCCCATCGACATTGCTTCACCGTGATAATTGTCGTAATCAGCCAGTGTCACCGCCACATCGGCAACCGGTATCTGCCATGGTCCAACCATTTGGTCCCGCGCTACCATGCCGGTCACGCTGCGATCACCAATCGTAATCAAAAACTTTTTATCCGCCACGGCAGGTAACTGCAACACACGCACCGCAGCATCTTCTAATGTCATCTCACTGCAATCGAGCTCATCTGCCGTTACCTGCAAACGCGTCACATCTCGCAGCATTTTAGGTGGTTTACCAAATAACAGATCCATTGGAATATCCACTGGACTATTTTCGAAATGGCTATCATTTACGGTTAAATCACAATCGGCCTTCACTTCTCCAACGACCGCAAAAGGACAACGCTCGCGTTCACACAGTGCGCGAAATTGCGCCAAGCGATTACGCGGGATTCCCAGCACATAACGCTCCTGCGACTCGTTACACCAGATCTGTAGTGGCGACATACCCGCTTCATCGTTCGGCACGGCACGAAGTTCAAAGACTGCACCACGCTCACTATCGTTCACCAGCTCTGGTAATGCATTCGAAATGCCACCCGCGCCGACATCATGTAGCGAAACAATGGGGTTCTCTTCACCCAACTGCCAACAACGATCAATTACTTCTTGACAGCGCCGTTCCATCTCAGGATTACCGCGCTGCACCGAAGCAAAATCAAGCGCCTCGCGGCTATCGCCGCTGGCCACTGAAGAGGCAGCACTACCCCCGAGACCAATCAACATAGCAGGACCACCCAACACAATCAGTTGTGTCTCAGGCGGCATGTTATTTTTATCAATATGCTGTTCACGAATCGCCCCCAGGCCACCCGCGATCATGATCGGTTTATGAAAGCCGCGCAGCTGTTGGCCACTGCCACTCGGCACCCATGCTTCATAGGTGCGGAAGTAGCCGGTCAGATTCGGACGACCAAATTCGTTATTAAAGGCCGCGCCACCCACTGGCCCGTCCAGCATAATATCGAGCGCAGAGACAATACGAGCAGGCTTGCCATTATCCTGTTCCCATGGTCGCGGTGCATCCGGCAGTTGTAAATTAGAAACGCTGAAACCCGCCAGGCCCGCCTTGGGTTTTGCGCCTCGTCCGGTTGCACCTTCGTCACGAATCTCACCACCCATGCCAGTTGCCGCACCTGGAAAAGGTGCGATTGCAGTGGGATGGTTATGTGTTTCAACTTTAATGTTGATGTGACTCACTTCATTCACACGCCCATATTCACCCGTGCTGCCGTCAGGGAAAAAGCGCGCCGCTTCAGTCGGCGATGCGATCACCGCGGCGTTATCATGGTACGCCGACAAAACCCCATCGGGAGAACATTTAGTGGTATTACGAATCATCGAAAAGAGCCCAATATCCTGCTGTTCACCATCAATAATCCAGTCGGCATTAAATATCTTGTGGCGACAATGTTCAGAGTTAGCCTGTGCAAACATCATCAATTCAACATCCGTTGGGTTACGTTTTAACGCGCTGAAACTTTCCACCAGGTAGTCGNTCTCATCATCGCTCAGCGCCAGTCCTAGTTCACTATCAGCAGCCACCAGTGCGGCCCTGCCACCAGTAATCACATCAACACTCATTAACGGTGTTGGCGCGGCATGACTAAAGAGTTCGTCGGCCTCATCAAAGGTAATCAGGAGAGACTCAATCATACGGTCATGGAGCAACGAAGCCAGCGCCAGTTTTTGCTCACCCGATAACATCGAACCATCACATGTCTCNATATGATAAGCGATACCACGTTCAATCCGCTGTACGGCTNCCAAGCCACTAATACGNGCAATNTCNGTCGCNTTNCTTGACCANGGNGANATNGTGCCNATNCGCGGCACCACTAACATTANGGTGCCGNNTNAGNTGTTNGACGNTGCATTGANTGCGANTGNAGTAACTCNTTCAATAACNNTTCATCGGCACTNGNAAGCGNCNNTTNAGATTCNATAAAATAGANAAATTCGCTATGAATAGCCTGTAATATTGGCAACACGGCTTGTGCTGCTGAAAGTAGTTTTTCAGTCCGAAAAGGAGAGAGAGCTGTTGTGCCGCGTAGTGGTAGCATATTCAAACCGAATCAAAATAGATTAAAAAGGGAACCTGGATGACACCGTCACCGTTAGTCAAGAGCAAGGGTAGCAAACTAATCCAGTTTCACACCCAGCCTGCGTGCGACCTCTTCATAGGCTTCAACCACACCACCGAGCCCCTGGCGAAAACGATCTTTATCAAGCTTCTCACGTGTTTCCACATCCCATAGGCGACAGCCATCAGGGGAAAACTCATCGCCCAACAAGATTTGACCGTGATAACGACCAAACTCTAGTTTGTAATCGACCAGTAACATACCGGCTTCAAAAAAGAGCTGTTTCAGCACGTCATTGATTTCGAAAGTGAGACGCTTCATGATTGAAATTTCTTCATCATCAGCCCAGCCGAAAGCGCGAATATGGTATTCATTGATCATCGGATCATGCAGTTCATCATTCTTTAAAAAGAACTCAAAGGTAGGCGGATTCAATTCCAGTCCTTCTTCAATCCCCAGCCGCTTGCAAATACTACCCGCAGAGATGTTGCGCACCACGCACTCGATCGGCAGCATATCGAGGCGTTTCACCAGCGACTCCTGATCAGAGAGCAGCCCGTCAAAGTGAGTAATGATACCTGCTCGCTCAAGATGGCTCATCACAAAGGCGTTAACCTTATTGTTGATCATCCCCTTGCGCGCCAGCTGTTCAACTTTTCGTCCATCAAAGGCCGAGGTGTCATCACGATAGACCATCACCATCTTATCTGGGTCTTCGGTGGTGAAGATAGATTTGGCCTTGCCAGAATAGAGTTCTTTCACTTTTTTCATTGGATAGTTCTCAAAATATCGCCCAGAATGAGTCTAAAATCAGGCGCAATTGTACCGTAAAACAGCGATTAAATCCTGCGTGATAGCGTTCAGACGAGCAAATCTTCACTCACCCCAACTGCCGCCAATCCAGTCCATTTTTCTGATCGGCAATCGCTACCCACTCAGGGGCACAATCAAGTGCAGCTGCAAGCGCCTCACGCACGATTTCTGGCGAATTATTCTGTTCACTCAAGTGCGCCGCCACAAAATGCTGTAGGCGCGAGCAGTCCAGCTGACGCAGCAGAGAGGCCGCCTGATGATTGCTGAAATGACCGCGCGTACTGGTGATTCGCGCCTTTAATGCCGCGGGGTATTCGCTCTGCGCCAACATATCAACATCATAATTACTCTCCAGTAACAACGCATCACAGCCACTCAAAGAGGCCTCAATATGCGGCGTAGTAGAGCCAACATCGGTCAATAATCCCAGCGAATGAAGCCCGTCAGAAAAGACAAACTGGCTTGGTTCACGCGCATCATGCGGAACTGGAAACGGGGAAATTTCAAGATCACCGATCTCGAAACGCTCATGGCTACTGAAGATATTAAGCACTGGCAGCTCATCCGCTACAAACTGCATTGCGGTACCATGGGTCGCCCACACGGGAATCTGGTAACGCCGCGCCATCACCGCAACGCCATTGATATGATCGCCATGCTCATGCGTCACCACAATGGCACTTATCGATTCAGGGTCCTGCTGTAACCTGGCCAGGCGCGGCACGGTCTGTTTCACTGAAAAACCACAGTCGATCAGCAACGTGGTGTTGTGATGCGCAACCAGGGTACCGTTACCTCGGCTACCACTACCGATAGAGGAAAAACGCATTAAATGCCCATCAAAAAACGAATATGAATATGAAAAGGCGTTATTGATCGCTATCTGAAGATAGTTCTGCGGCAACATCCCCTGGCGGTGCAAGCGGCGGCACAGCAAAGCGCTCATTGATGGCTGGCGCCACTAGATCAGGCGGATAATCAAGCGCTGTTGTCATCTGACTTTTTTTATACGTTTCATCCGGTGTGGTTGTGCAGCCACTGAGTAGCATGCCGCCGAATGACAAGACCACTGCAGATAGCAGTAAGAAACGAGATTTCATGCCTAAACCTTTCATTAAAGCACCACTCCATCGGCGGCCCGCTTCGCCGCGCGCAAGGTCTCATGGTAGTTTTCAGATAAAGGCGTCAGTGGCAGGCGTATGCCAGCAGGAATCATCCCCATATCGTACATTAACCATTTTACCGGGATCGGATTCGCTTCTACAAAAAGATCCTGGTGCAGTGGCATCAAATGGCTATTGATCGCATCCGCACCATGCCGGTCTCCTGCCAGCGCTGCATCACACATTGCACGCATCGCCTGCGGTGCAATATTAGCCGTAACGGAGATAACCCCTTTACCACCCGCCAATATCAAGTCCATTGCCGTTTCATCATCGCCACCGTAAAGATCGATGCGGTCACCACAGCTCGCCAGGATTTCACGCGCACGCTGAAGATTCCCTGTTGCCTCTTTGACCCCCACAATATTGGAAATCTCTGCCAATCTCTTGATGGTTTGCGGCAACATGTCGCACACGGTACGACCTGGCACATTATATAAAATCTGGGGGATCGGTACCGCCTCCGCAATCGCCACATGGTGCTGATAGAGCCCTTCTTGTGTCGGCTTGTTGTAATACGGAGCAACCAGCAGGCAAGCATCGGCCCCCGCCTCCATCGCCCCGCGTGTCAGCGCAATCGCCTCACGGGTACAGTTAGAGCCAGTGCCCGCAATCACCGGAATGCGCCCACCAACCAGCTCGACCACGCGTCGAATCACACCACAGTGCTCTTTCTCATCCAGAGTGGCCGACTCACCCGTCGTGCCCACCGCCACGATTGCATTGGTACCATTTTCAATGTGAAATCCCACCAAATCACTCAACGACACATCATCTAATGTACCGTCTTCATGCATTGGCGTTACAAGCGCTACCATACTGCCGTGAAACATCTAAACTCTCCGTCTGGAATCTTTGCGACTGAAACCTCAAAATCTATCTAGCACAGTATACTACTTTTCCCATAAGCAAATAAGCGACTGCACTGATAATTAGCCAGATTTCAGCAGTTTCTCACACCTCGTACTTCACTTATGATAAAAGGGACACTATCAGCCGCTTGCTAAAGAGGAATTCGATTTGACACAGCACCTCGTCATCAATGCCATTGGTAAAGACCAACCCGGTATCGTCAACACCCTGTCTCGCGCCATCTTGGATGCGCAATGCAATATTACTGATAGCCGCATGGCAGTGCTCGGCGGGGAGTTTGCGATCATTCTGCTGGTTTCAGCTAGCGATAAGGCGATTACAGGGCTGGCCAGCCACCTCGATGAGGCCGCTGAAAAACTCGCCCTAACCATCACAAGCAAAAGAATGAACACACGAGAAACCAGCGATACATTAGTGCCCTACACCATTGAGGGCATCGCGCTCGATCACCCCGGCATTGTCTATCAACTGGCCAGCTTTCTATCAAACAAGCAGATCAATATTGAGAATCTTACCACCGAGTCCTATGCAGCGACCCACACAGGCAGCCCAATGTTTGCCGTCACTATGACGGTCGGCATCCCTGTGACACAAAAATTTAATACGTTACGAGATGAGTTTACGGGATTTTGTAATGAGCTTAATATCGACACCACCTTTAAACCTGCTAAAGGCTAACGCCTGTTAGAAAAATAACTTTATCATCCATCTTTATTGAGAGTAAATCATGCCAGAACTAATCATCGGCAAAGCCGTACCCGACTTCGAAGCCGTCGCCACCGGCGACAAAACAATCAAACTATCCGCGTTAGCGGGCAAAAATGTCATCATCTATTTTTACCCCAAAGACAGCACCCCTGGCTGCACGCGTGAAGGACAGGATTTCCGTGATAATCACAACAAATTCAAACGCCAGAAATGCCTGATCTTCGGTGTCTCGCGTGACAGTATTAAGTCACATGAAAACTTCAAAGCAAAACAGGCATTCACCTTTGACCTGCTATCCGATAAAGAGGAAACTTTGTGCGAACTATTTGATGTCATCAAAATGAAAAATATGTATGGTAAAAAAGTACGGGGCATTGTCCGCAGCACCTTTCTAATCGATGCCAATGGCATTCTGCGCCATGAATGGCGCGGTCTGAAAGTGCCAGGGCATGTCGATGAAGTACTAGAAGCGGTTAAATCCCTCAAATAAGTAGGAGTGAGTGATGATAGATAAAAATGGCAAAACGAAAAAGTTTTTTGTACTCGACACCAATGTGCTGATGCATGATCCATCCTCGATTTTCCGTTTTCACGAACACGATATTTTTATCCCCATGATCGTGCTTGAAGAGCTAGACAACAATAAGCGCGGCACTTCAGAGGCATCACGTAATGCACGCCTGGCAAGTCGTTTTATTGAAGAGCTAATGAGTGACGGTGCCAAGCGAGAAATTGAGAAAGGACTTAAATTACCGACCACAGAAAGTGGCACAACCATCACCGGGCGGCTCTTTTTACAAACACGAACACTCACCTCTGAACTACCAAAAGACCTGCCCGGCAACAAGGCCGACAATCAAATTCTATCAACGGCCCTTGCACTCCAGAAGGAGTACCAGCAGACAGTCGTCACCATCGTCTCCAAAGACATCAACCTGCGAATCAAAGCTGTCGCGCTCAGCATCCCTGCTGAAGATTACCGGGTTGACCAGGTGCTTGATGATCTTAGCCTACTCTACAGTGGGCAAAGTAAATTGAATGATGACTTTTGGGACACACACAGCAAAGAGTTATCCTCCTGGAAAGATGGCAATAAAACCTACTATCAAATCACGGGGTCTGAAAGTGAGCATTGGAGACCTAACCAACTTATTCATGATGATAAAAAGGGTGGCTTCGAAGGTATCGTCCGCTCCGTTGACAATGGCTGCGCCACGGTAGAGGTCTGCACCAACTATCGCGCTAGCAGCCACCATGTATGGGGCGTTAACGCACGCAACCGTGAACAGAACTTTGCGCTTAACCTGCTACTCGATCCCAACGTTGATTTTGTTTCACTACTCGGTAATGCAGGTACCGGTAAAACCTTATTAACACTTGCTGCTGGACTTGCGCAGGTATTGGATGAGCGGCGCTACACGGAGATCATCATGACTCGCGTCACCGTGCCAATGGGCGAAGACATCGGTTTTTTACCCGGTACTGAAGAAGAGAAAATGGCGCCATGGATGGGTGCGCTGATGGATAATCTTGAGGTGCTATCTAATGCTGAAGGCGGTGCCTGGGGACGCGCGGCGACCAATGACCTGCTGTCCAATCGCATCAAGATACGCTCAATTAATTTCATGCGCGGACGAACCTTTCTCAATCGTTATCTGATTATTGACGAGGCACAAAACCTAACATCAAAACAGATGAAATCGCTAATTACACGAGCGGGACCAGGTACCAAGGTCGTCTGTCTTGGTAACACCGCACAGATCGACACCCCTTACTTAACGGAAACTACAGCGGGTATCACCTATGTGGTCGATCGCTTCGCAGACTGGCAACACAGCGGGCATATCACACTCGTCAGTGGCGAACGATCTCGCCTAGCAGACTATGCATCCGAAATACTCTAAACACTAGAAAGGGGCATCACGCCCCTTTTTTATGCCGCTTCGCGCTGCAATTCAGCAGAAGGCGGCGGTTCAGCCTCCATAAACTCGTCAGATCGAGGCCATGAACTCATCAAGGCTTTCACTAAGGTTGCCAGTGGAATCGCAAAGAAGACCCCCCAAAAACCCCACAACCCACCAAAAACGAGCACTGCTGTAATAATTGCCACCGGATGTAAATTAACGGCCTCTGAGAATAACCAAGGCACGAGTAGGTTCCCGTCCAGCGCCTGAATCACGCCATAAGCCGCCATCAGGTAGGCAAAGTCAGCGCTCCATCCCCACTGAAAATAGGCAATAATTGCCACCGGGAAAGTCACTGCCGCCGCACCAATATAGGGAACTACAACTGATAGGCCAACAAGTGCCCCCAGTAGCATTGCGTATTGCAGCCCCATCAAAGCAAAGACAACAAAAGAGACCACGCCGACAATAATAATTTCTAAAAACTTTCCTCGTACGTAATTACCGATTTGTTGGTCCATCTCTTCCCATATCTGAGTCGCCAGCGCACGTTCACGTGGCATCGCATCTGAAATCGAACTAAGAAAAAGTTCTTTATCCTTCATAAAGAGAAAGACCAGTACGGGTACTAAAATCAGATAGATAATGAGAATAAAGAGGCCCGATAACGATGCCAATGAAAATGAGACCACATGCTGGCCAGCATCTGCAACGCTAGATCGAATCGTATTCATGAGCTCTGCGACCTGAGCTTCAGATATAAATGTAGGGTAATTGACAGGGAGCTGTAGCAAGCTCTGTTGACCCTTGGCGATCATTGCCGGTAGTTCTTGTAAAAGCTGACTCGACTGCCCGAAAAGCATCGGCATCAAACCAAAAATGAGCAGCAATAATAACGCGCAAAATGGCATAAACACCATCAGTACCGCAGGAAGACGCGCAATGCCACGCCTCTCAATGATGCCGACGATGCCCTCCAATAGATAAGCAATCACTAAGCTAGCCAATAGTGGTGCTAGCATTTCACCCATGAAGATGATAATCGCAAAGCCTGCCAGCAATAAAAGAGCGAGA
This sequence comes from Thiotrichaceae bacterium, assembly GCA_002401765.2. Taxonomy (GTDB): domain Bacteria; phylum Pseudomonadota; class Gammaproteobacteria; order SZUA-140; family SZUA-140; genus SZUA-76. The sequence goes on along the minus strand of NVTY02000034.1, from coordinate 80,311 downwards.
ATGACCCCTTCCTGGTCAGTAAAATAGCGCCTAAACCACCGGACAAGTACTTGTGCCATATTACAAAAATGCCTCTGATTTCAGACCGACAGGTCACACCGCGAACGTGAACCGATAATCATATACTAGCAACGACTCAGGGCCTAGCATTCTTCTTATGGTTACCACAATATAGTTGCTATGAAGATAGTGATAGGAGCGTGACTGCATCACTGATCGAAGCATTAAGCCTTTCAGCTGCAGATGAGCGCTTTGATGCAATATCGACCAGACCATTGGCATTGATATACCAAAATAACTCAGCAGACGCCACTTCACCTATACCGCGAGCAGCACGACACTTACTTTGGGATTAAACCTGAGAAGATCTGAAAATAGATCAATGATGCAGCAATGGGGAGCTTGCCGATATAGAGCAGCCTTGACCAAGCCCGATGTATGGCCCATCTAAACCGAAATCAGTGGATAAGACCATCATTTCGGGCATAAAAAAGCCGGGGTGACCCGGCTTTTTTATTTAACTTTCGCTTTCTGAATGATCTTCGCCAGCATCAGGCAGTGGCCGATCAACGAGCTCAACGATTGCCATTGGCGCACTATCACCATCACGGAAACCACACTTCAAAACTCTCACATAACCACCTGGGCGCTCTTTGTAGCGTGGGCCTAGCTCATTAAAAAGCTTGGTAACAACATCACGGTCACGTACGCGTGCAAAGGCAAGACGGCGGTTTGCAACACTATCACTCTTAGCCAAGGTAATCAAAGGCTCAATAACACCGCGTAATTCCTTTGCCTTCGGCAGCGTCGTGCGGATCATTTCATGAGTGACCAATGATGCAGACATGTTTTTAAACATGGCCTCACGATGACTACTTGTTCTATTTAGTTTTCTTCCAGTCTGTCTATGACGCATTTTCTATATTCTCATTAACTAAAGCTTAAACTGACGCTTCGGCTTTATCATCTGAATTATTGATTGCACCAACAAGTCCTGCTGGCGGCCAATTTTCTAAACGCATGCCTAAAGAGAGGCCCTGTGATCCTAGAATATCTTTGATCTCAGTCAGAGACTTCTTGCCCAAGTTTGGCGTTTTTAACAACTCTACTTCGGTACGCTGTATCAAATCACCAATAAAGAAGATGTTTTCTGCTTTTAAACAGTTAGCAGAGCGAACCGTTAGCTCCAAATCATCCACTGGACGCAGTAGAATCGGATCGATATCCGCTTCAGGTGCAACCGGCTCTTCAATCGTTGTGGTTTCAAGATCAACAAAAACCGAAAGCTGGTCTTTTAAAATGCTCGCAGCACGTCTAATCGCTTCTTCAGGATCAATGCTGCCATTTGTCTCAATATCGATAATCAATTTATCAAGATCAGTACGCTGCTCAACACGGGCACTTTCAACATTATACGCAATTCTACGGACAGGTGTAAAAGAGGCGTCTATCTGAAGATTACCAATCGGACGACTATCATCTGAGTCATCATGAGTTGCTGCTGTACGACGGTTAACAGCGGGTTGATAGCCACGGCCACGCTCGATCTTTAAGCGCATGTTTAGCTCACCAACTTCAGTCAGGTTAGCAATCACATGATCTGGATTCATGATTTCAATGTCGTGAGACAGTTCAATATCACTCGCCAGCAATTGCCCTGCACCTTTCTTGCTAACGGTTAAGGTCGCTTCGTTGCGTTCATGCATCACAATTGAAAGCCCTTTCAGGTTTAACAGGATATCAATCACATCTTCCTGCACGCCTTCGATCGTTGTGTACTCATGGAGTACACCATCGATCTCAACTTCAGTGACCGCGCAGCCGGGGATTGAAGACATCAGAATACGACGGATCGCATTACCTAGCGTGTGACCAAAGCCACGCTCTAGAGGCTCCAGTGTTACTTTGGCACGCAGATCATTGATGACCTCTACATCCACAACACGTGGTTTCAAAAATTCGTTTGCTGAGCCCTGCATTAATTGTCCTCTCTAGAGTCCGGTAGTCTGATATTAGTAATTGATTGATTTTCAACAAGCAGTAAAATTACTTCGAGTAAAGCTCAACAATTAAATGCTCATTAATCTCAGCAGGAAGATCGCTTCGTTCTGGGCATGATTTAAAGGTACCGCTCATTTTCTCACCGTCAACCTGTACCCAGTCAGCAAAACCCTGCTGCTGTGCAAATTCTAATGATGATTTAATGCGCAGTTGGCTTTTTGATTTCTCGGCAACTGCTAGCTCATCACCAGGCTTAACCTGATAGCTAGGGATATTAACCTTCTTACCATTAACCGTCAGTGCATTATGTCTAACTAGCTGGCGTGCTTCACTACGAGAAACACCCATACCCATGCGGTATGCGACATTATCCAGGCGGCACTCGAGGATTTTCAGCAGGTTTTCGCCTGTAGACCCCTTGCGGCGATCAGCTTCGCTATAGTAGCTTCTGAACTGATCTTCAAGCACACCATAAACTCTTTTCACTTTCTGTTTTTCACGCAACTGTACTGCATAATCTGTCAGACGTGTACGACGAGTACCGTGCTGGCCAGGAGGAAACGCTCTGTTTTCTACCGCACATTTTGCGGTATGGCATTTCTCACCTTTAAGAAAAAGCTTTTCGCCTTGACGACGACATAAACGACACTTTGCACCTACATATTTAGCCACAATAACCTACCTTAAACTCGACGCTTTTTCGATGGACGACACCCGTTATGCGGGATTGGTGTCACATCAGAAATGCTATTAATTTTAAATCCAGCGGCGTGAAGTGCGCGTACAGCAGACTCGCGGCCAGGCCCAGGGCCTTTTACCATCACATCCATATTTTTCATGCCAAACTCTTTTACAACAGAGCCCGCTTTTTCGGCGGCAACCTGTGCAGCAAAAGGAGTACTCTTTCTTGAGCCACGGAAGCCAGAACCACCAGCAGTTGCCCAAGCCAAGGTGTTACCCTGGCGGTCAGTGATGGTAATAATGGTGTTGTTAAATGATGCGTGAACGTGCGCTACGCCATCTACAACATTCTTTTTAACGCGCTTACGCGCGCGATTACTTGTTTTAGCCATGATCTACTGGTCGCTTCCGTAGTATTTTATTTTCTAATCGCTTTACGTGGCCCTTTACGGGTACGTGCATTTGTCTTTGTTCTCTGTCCTCGAAGAGGTAAACCACGACGATGACGGATGCCTCGGTACGCACCGAGATCCATCAAGCGCTTGATATTCATCGTCACTTCACGACGAAGATCTCCCTCGATTTCGTATTTACCGACTTCTGTACGCAGCGCCTCTAATTCAACTTCAGTTAAATCTTTAACCTTTGTTGAAGGCTTGATGCTGCTTACTTCACAAATCTTACTTGCCCGGGTTGGGCCAATACCGTAGATTGCTGTTAAGGCAATGACAGTATGTTTGTTTACCGGGATATTGATGCCTGCAATACGGGCCATCTAAACGCTCCTAACACTGATAACACTTCGCATTTCGCGAAAGCGGGTAATTCTATTATCGATGGGCGACGAAATCAATATAAATCCGTGCCAATCAGCAACTAACCTTGTCTTTGTTTGTGACGAGCATCTTTACAGATCACTCGAACCACGCCTTTTCTGCGAACAATTTTACAATTCCTACAGATTTTCTTTACTGATGCACGTACTTTCACGGTCTTTCTCCAAACCTAATTTTAATCTGATTTTACAAAGTCTAGCGTTTAGGTACGCCGCCCTTAAGCTTCGACTTTTTCAGCAAGCTGTCATATTGATGAGACATCAGGTGGGATTGAACCTGCGCCATAAAATCCATCACAACAATCACAATAATTAATAAGGATGTCCCGCCAAAATAGAAGGGCACATTCCAGTAAACAATCAAAAACTCTGGTAATAGACACACAGCTGTAATATAGAGTGCACCTACTAGGGTTAAACGAGTCATTACTTTATCGATATACTGTGCGGTTTGTTCTCCAGGCCGTATACCCGGAATAAATGCCCCTGATTTCTTAAGGTTATCAGCCGTATCTTTCGGATTAAATTGTAATGCAGTATAAAAGAAGCAGAAAAATATAATCGCGAGTGCCAACAACATCACATACAAAGGCTGTCCTGGTGAGATCATCTGCGAGATATCCTGCAACCACTCCAGCCCTTCTGCGCTACCGAACCAACCGCCCATGGTTGCCGGGAACATAATAATTGCAGAAGCAAAGATTGGTGGGATCACACCCGCCATGTTCACTTTTAATGGCAAATGACTCGTTTGGCCAGCATACATCTTACGCCCTTGCTGTCGCTTGGCATAATTGACCGTAATTCTTCTCTGCCCACGCTCAACAAAAACGACAAATGCGGTGACTGCGATGGCCAGTGTAATGATGGTTAGTACCGCGACCGAACTCATTTCACCTGTTCTTGCCAGCTCTAATGTACCGCCGATTGCGGATGGCAAGCCTGCCACAATACCTGCGAAAATGATAATCGAGATGCCGTTCCCGATGCCGCGCTCAGTAATTTGCTCACCCAACCACATCAAGAACATGGTACCGGTCACTAAACTCAGCGCAGCAATTATTCTAAAGTCCCAACCGGGGTCAATCACTACGCCGCTACCACCAATCTGCTGGCTTTCAATCGCGATTGAAATACCTAGAGCCTGAAACGTCGCCAAAAACAACGTTAAATAGCGCGTATATTCTGATAATTTGCGTCGACCGGACTCGCCTTCTTTCTTAAGTTGCTCAAGCTTCGGTGATACAGCGGTGAGTAACTGAATAATAATCGACGCCGAAATGTAGGGCATCACGCCTAATGCAAATACCGATAAGCGCCCTAAAGCACCACCGGAAAACATATTGAACATTTCAATGATCGTACCGCGGCTCTGCTCGAACAACGCGGCAAGCGCCATAGGATCAATCCCAGGCACCGGTATATGGGTACCAATACGGTACACAAGCAACGCGCCGAGGACAAACAGCAAACGCTGTTTGAGTTCCGTCAGGCGACCTGCGCCTGCTAATGCTGAGCCAGATGCGACCACTTAATCCTCGATCTTGCCGCCAGCAGCTTCGATCGCTGCACGAGCACCTTTTGTCACATTAATTCCACGAAGCGTCACTGCAGTTGCGATCTCGCCTGAAGCAATCACTTTTGCTTTCAGCGTTTGGTGCGGGACGATATCCGCCGCTATCAACGCAGCTATATCAATCACGTCTGCCTTGACTAACAGTAATTCGTGTAAACGAACTTCGGCACGGGTTGATTTAACTCTAGATGAAAAACCAACTTTAGGTAAACGGCGTTGCAAAGGCTGTTGACCACCCTCGAAACCGACTTTATGAAAGCCGCCAGAACGTGAATGCTGACCTTTATGACCACGTCCGCATGTTTTACCTGAACCAGAACCGATACCTCGGCCGACTCGCTTACGTGCCTGTTTAGCACCAACACCAGGTTTGATTGTATTAAGGTACATCTTACTCTTCCTCAACTCTCAGCATGTAATATGCTTTATTGATCATGCCACGGGTACACGCGGTGTCTTCAACGGATACAGTTTGATGCATCCGCCGTAGCCCTAAACCAGCAAGACAGGCTTTGTGAGATGCTAGGCGTCCATTTGGACTACGCACTAGCGTCACTTTGATTTGTCTTTTGTTATCAACCATTAGAATTATTCCAATATTTCCTTAACCGTTTTGCCACGTTTTGCAGCAACTGCTTCAGCATTGGTCATCTCACGCAGACCATTGACTGTTGCACGCACAACGTTCACTGGGTTTGTTGACCCGATGCACTTAGCTAGAACGTCCTGCACACCCAAAACTTCAAATACTGCTCGCATTGCACCGCCCGCAATAATCCCGGTGCCCGGTGTTGCGGGTTGCATAAATACTTTCGCGGCACCATGTCTTGCAGTAATCGGGTACTGAAGGGTCACATCGTTTAACTTAACATCAACCATGTTGCGTCGAGCATCTTCCATTGCTTTTTGAATCGCAATCGGTACTTCACGCGCTTTACCACTACCAAAACCGATACGGCCTTTACCATCACCAACAACTGTTAGTGCAGAAAAACCAAACTGACGGCCACCTTTTACAACTTTGGCAACACGACGGACACCTACAAGCTTTTCCTGTAGATCATCACTTTTTTGAGAAGAATCAAATTTAGCCATTTTCTAGCCCTTAGAATTTGAGGCCGTTTTCACGCGCAGCTTCTGCTAACGCTTTCACACGACCATGGTATTTAAATCCTGAACGATCAAATGCAACTTTAGAAACACCAGCTGCTTTTGCCTTATCTGCGATCATTTTCCCAACCGCAGTAGCAGCAGAGATATTGCCACCGTTGCTTAGGCTTGCTTTAACATCTTTATCTAATGTTGAAACACTCGCAATGACATTGGCACCACTGGTACCGATCAGCTGCGCATAGATATGTCGCGGTGTACGAAAGATGCAAAGCCTTTCAACACCTAGTTCTTTGATCTTCGCTCTTGTACGCTTTGCACGACGTAAACGACCTGTTTTCTTGTCCACGCTATTCACCTATATAATTCTAAATGAGGGCTTTAATTATTTTTTCTTGGCTTCTTTCATGACGATATGCTCGCCAACGTAGCGCACGCCCTTGCCTTTATAAGGCTCAGGTGGGCGATAAGCACGAATATTTGCTGCTGCTTGTCCAACCTGCTGCTTATCGGCACCCTTAACAACGATTTCAGTCTGGCTTGGCGTCTCAACTGTTATGCCTTCCGGCACATCAAAGTTCACCGGGTGTGAAAAACCAAGCGTTAGATTTAGTACTTTACCCTTGGCCTGTGCGCGGTAACCAACTCCGACCAATGCAAGTTTCTTTTCGAAACCAGCATGCACACCCGTCACCATATTATTGATGATCGCTCGTGTCGTTCCTGACAATGCGATAGCTGACTTGCCTTTAGCACGGGTAGCAACACGAAGCTCATCGCCGTCTCTAACAACTTCAACGTCTTTATGTACGGAAAATGTCAACTGACCTTTTCCACCTTTAAAAGAAAGATCCTGACCGTCGATTGTGACTTCAACGTTGGCAGGAACAATTACTGGATTTTTTGCAATTCTGGACATAGTTCAACCGATCAAGAAATGTAACAAAGAACTTCACCGCCATGTCCTGCCGAGCGCGCCGCGCGGTCAGTCATAACGCCCTTAGAGGTAGATACAATTGCGATTCCAAGTCCGGCCTGGACTTTTGGTATCTCGCCTTTACCTCGGTATATACGTAAACCTGGACGACTGGCTCTTTTCAGTTCATCCATTACTGGCTGTCCCTGATAGTATTTCAGCGTGATCGTCAGTGATTTTTTATTGCCATTTTGTTCTGTTGAGAATCCGCTGATGTAACCTTCAGATTGCAGTACACCGGCAATCGCTTCTTTTAGCGTTGAAGACGGCATAGACACATCAACTTTATTGGCTGCTTGTGCGTTGCGCATACGGGTCAAAAGATCCGCAATTGGGTCGGTCATGCTCATTTATAAATCCTAACCAGTCGTTTTATTCAATAATTCTAATTAATCACCAGGCCTAAAAACCTGTGATTTACCAACTCGCCTTAACTAGGCCTGGCACATCACCACGCATAGCAGACTCTCTTAATTTATTACGGCTTAGACCGAACTTACGGTAAAAACCGTGTGGCCTGCCAGTAATTCGACAGCGATTACGCTGACGAACGGGACTTGAGTCTCGTGGGAGTGCGTGGAACTTTTGCTGTGCAGCATCACGCTCTTCGTCCGAAGCATTTTCGTCCGACATTATACGCTTTAACTCAGTTCTTTTCGCTGCATATTTTGCAACTAGACGAGTTCTTTTTGCTTCACGGTTAATCATTGATACTTTAGCCATGGATCAATCCCTCACTTCTTAAATGGAAAGTTGAATGCTTCTAGCAATGCACGACCTTCTTCGTCGGTTTTTGCTGTCGTGGTAACAGTTATGTCTAATCCACGTAAAGTATCAATCTTTTCGTATTCAATCTCAGGAAACATGATTTGCTCACGCACACCCATGCTGTAATTACCGCGGCCGTCAAAAGATTTACCATTCAATCCACGGAAATCACGAATACGTGGGATTGAAATTGAAATTAAGCGATCCAAGAACTCATACATGCGTTCACGACGCAGTGTCACTTTGCATCCAATGGGCCAGCCATCACGAATTTTAAATGCTGCCACTGATTTTCGTGCGTAGGTAACGATAACTTTCTGCCCACTAATCTTCTGCAAGTCATTTACCGCGTGCTCAATAATCTTCTTATCCCCTACCGCCTCACCCACACCCATATTCAATGTGATTTTTGTGATCCGAGGTACTTCCATCACGCTTTTGTAGCCCATCTTTTCAACCAGCTGATTGACTATGTTTTCACGGTAATGTTCTTGGAGTCTTGCCATCTTCCTATCCAACCTTAAAATTATTAGCTATCAATGACTTCATTATCAGACTTAAAAAAGCGAACCTTACGTCCATCTTCCAGAGTCCTTACGCCAACCCGACCCGCTTTTTTAGTCGCTGGATTGTACAGAGCAATATTAGAGATGTTAATAGGCATCTCTTTGCTCACGATACCACCCGCAATGCTTTTATTCGGATTAGGCTTTGTATGACGCTTAGCCATGTTAATATTTTCAACGATCACTCGATCTTCGCTGACTATTTTAATAACCGTGCCTCGCTTGCCTTTATCTTTGCCAGCAACCACAATTACATCATCATCTTGTTTAATCTTTTTCATCTTAATATTGTCCGCGCAATCAGCCTTAGAGAACTTCTGGGGCTAATGAAATGATTTTCATGAAACGCTCAGTACGTAGCTCACGAGTCACAGGGCCAAAGATACGAGTACCTATGGGTTGCAGCTGCGCATTCAGCAGCACTGCTGCATTAGAATCAAAGCGAATTAATGAGCCATCAGCACGACGTACACCTTTACAGGTACGCACAACTACAGCGTTGTAGACTTCGCCTTTTTTAACTTTACCGCGAGGAATTGCTTCCTTAATACTCACTTTAATAATGTCACCAACACCGGCATAACGGCGATGTGAACCGCCCAATACCTTGATACACATTAGCTGACGTGCACCACTGTTATCAGCAACGTCGAGTTTTGACTGCATCTGTATCATTGTTTATCCCCGTAAACCTTATATATTCGTTTCTTCAGGGCTGGATTAACCAGCAACCTTTTCATCTACCGAGACAAGCATCCACGACTTGCTTTTAGACAATGGCCTGCACTGCTCGATAGTTACTAAATCACCTTCGTTACATTCATTGTTCTCATCATGGGCTTGCAGCTTAGTAGAACGTTTGATGTATTTTTTGTAGAGTGGGTGAGGCACTTTTCTTTCAATAAGGATAGTGACCGTCTTATCCATTTTGTCACTGACAACGCGACCAGTGACGCTTCGTGAAGCTTGCGCTTGCTCACTCATGATTCATTACCCGCTTTTTTCTCGTTGATTACTGTGTTAATGCGCGCAATGTTACGGCGAACGTCTTTTAACAAATGAGACTGGGTCAATTGACCCGTGCCTTTTTGCATGCGCAGATTAAACTGTTCGCGCAGTAGCTCAAGCTTCTCACTATTCAATTCATTAATGTTTTTTTCTCTAAGCTCAGTCGCATTCATTACATCACCGTCCGGCATACAAATGTTGTTTGTACGGGTAACTTAGCAGCCGCAAGATCAAATGCTTCACGCGCTACTTCTTCAGATACACCTTCCATTTCATATAACATACGACCTGGCTGGATCTGGGATACCCAGTATTCTACGTTACCTTTACCCTTACCCTGTCTAACTTCAATTGGCTTCTTGGTGATTGGCTTGTCTGGAAAAATTCTAATCCAGATTTTACCACCACGCTTAATGTGACGTGTCATTGCACGACGAGCGGCCTCAATCTGGCGAGCCGTAATACGGCCGCGCGATGTGGCTTTTAGCCCGAATTCACCGAAGCTTACTTTATTACCGACAGTTGCTAGTCCGCGGTTGCGGCCTTTCATCTGTTTGCGAAATTTTGTCTTTTTTGGCTGAAGCATAACTACTCTTTCCTTTAACTAGCCGCGGCCTTATCAGCAGGCTTATTATCTTCCTGCTCAACCGTATTAAATACCTCACCCTTGAAAATCCATACTTTGATACCGATAACACCTGAAGGCGTATGCGCTTCAGCAGTGCCATAATCAATATCAGCACGAAGAGTGTGAAGAGGAACACGACCTTCACGATACCATTCGCGACGGGCAATTTCTGCGCCATTCAAACGACCAGCAACGTTAATCTTGATTCCACCTGCCCCTAAACGCATTGTATTTGTCACCGCTCTTTTCATCGCGCGACGGTACATAATGCGTCGTTCTAGCTGCTGTGCGACACTTTCAGCTACCAATTGTGCATCCAATTCAGGCTTACGAATTTCTTCTATGTTGATGTGTACCGGGATACCCATCATCTTAGAAACTTCCTTACGCAGTGATTCGATATCTTCACCCTTTTTACCAATCACCATTCCAGGGCGAGCAGTATGCACAGTGATACGTGCGTTACGTGCCGGGCGTTCGATCTGAATTCTGCTGACAGAAGCCTGCTGCAGTTTCTTTTTCAGATATTCACGCACCTTAAGATCGGTGTATAGATAGTCAGCATAATCTTTTGAATCGGCATACCATTTAGAGGTCCAATCCTTAACAATGCCGAGGCGAATACCAATTGGATGTACTTTTTGACCCATAGTCTAAGAACTCTCTTATTTATCGCTTACGGTCACAGTGATGTGACTTGTACGTTTTAGAATCTGGTTACCGCGACCGCGTGCTCGTGCGCGAAAACGTTTCTGAGTTGGGCCTTCATCTACCCAAATGGCAGAAATTTTCAGCTCATCAACATCAGCACCTTCGTTATGCTCCGCATTTGCGATTGCAGATTCCAGTACTTTTTTGACGATCCCAGCACCTTTCTTCTGACTGAATAGCAAAGTATTCAGCGCTCTGTCGACAGGTAGTCCGCGCACTTGGTCAGCGATCAGTCTCGCTTTTTGTGCAGAGATCCCGACGTATCTCAATTTTGAAGCAACTTCCATCTCAAATCACCTATTTAGATTTTCTGTCAGCCACGTGACCTTTAAAGGTACGTGTCAGTGAAAATTCGCCAAGCTTATGTCCAACCATGTTTTCAGAAATCAGTACGGGTGAGTGCTGACGACCGTTATGAACAGCAATTGTCAGCCCGACCATTTCTGGACTAATCATTGAACGGCGCGACCATGTCTTGATCGGGCGCTTATTGTTTGAAGCAATCGCTTCATCCACCTTTTTAACAAGGTGCTGATCAATAAACGGACCTTTTTTAATTGAACGTGGCACTTTATAACCCCTGTCTAGTTCTTTTACTTAAATAGCCGACTTAGCGCGTCTTAGAACGTGATCTAACGATCAGCTTATCAGTACGTTTGTTGCTACGAGTTTTATAACCCTTAGTCGGTGTGCCCCACGGGCTTACTGGATGACGACCACCAGAAGTACGACCTTCACCACCACCATGTGGATGATCCACTGGGTTCATCGCAACACCGCGAACAGTAGGACGAACACCACGCCAGCGCTTAGCACCCGCCTTACCCAATGAGCGTAAACCATGTTCAGAGTTACTGACTTCACCAATCGTTGCGCGACAATCCAGCAGAATCTTACGCATTTCGCCTGAACGAAGACGCAAAATACCGTGATTATTTTCTTTCGCGACTAACTGCGCAGAAGTACCGGCACTGCGTGCGATTTGCGCACCTTTTCCAGATTTAAGTTCGATGCAGTGAATAACACTACCAACCGGTATATCACGCATGGGTAAACAGTTGCCAGCCTTAATCGGCGCATTAACACCAGAAACAATCTCGCTTCCCGCTTTAACATCTTTTGGTGCAATAATGTAACGACGTTCACCATCAGCATACAGAACCAATGCGATATTAGCACTACGATTCGGGTCGTATTCAAGGCGCTCTACAACGCCTGTGATGCCATCTTTATTGCGCTTGAAATCAATCATTCTATAATGCTGCTTGTGCCCGCCACCTTTGTGACGAACCGTAATACGGCCATTATTATTACGCCCGGCATTCTTTGATTGACTCTCTAATAAAGGTGCGTATGGCTTGCCTTTATGTAAATCTGGGTTGACCACCTTGACTAAAAAACGTCTACCGGGTGATGTAGGCTTTGTCTTAACGACTGGCATGATCCTAATCCTTATTTATCGCTGTTCTTATCTATCTTACTTTCAGAGGGACTGGCAGTACTACTGCGCACCCATGAAGTCAATGTCATGACCTGGTTGCAGTTTCACGTAAGCTTTTTTCCAGCCTGAACGTCGACCGATAGTCTTACCAAAACGCTTTTCCTTGCCCTTAACATTAGACACCTGAACAGCATCGACTTTAACGTCGAACATCAATTCAACAGCCTGCTTGATCTCTGGCTTTGTCGCATCAGAAACCACGCGAAATGCAAATTGCTTATCAGTATCTGCAGCGCGTGCGGTCTTCTCGGAAATATGAGGAGCAAGCAGTACTTTCATCAATCGTTCCTGATTCATCCTAGTCTTTCCTCAATTTTCTTAATCGCATCGACTGTGATTAACACTTTTTCAAAACGCACTAAACTGACAGGATCAATTTCAACTGTATCCATCACATCTACCTTATGTAGATTCCGTGAGGCCAGATAAAGATTCACATTCGGCTCATTCCCCACGATCAAGACTGAAGTCAAACCCAGTGCATCAAGCTTTCCGGCCAATTCTTTGGTCTTCGGGGCTTCTAGTGCAAATTTATCCACCACCACTAAACGATCTTTTCTCGCCAGCTCAGAGAGAATAGAACGTAGCGCCAGCCGATACATCTTTTTATTGATTTTCTGAGAGTAGTTTCTAGGTGTCGCTGCAAACGTCACACCACCTGATCTCCAGATCGGGCTGCGTATTGTACCAGCTCTTGCACGTCCAGTACCCTTTTGACGCCAAGGTTTTGCACCACCACCACTCACCTGTGAGCGGGTTTTCTGTGCTTTCGTACCAGCACGGGCGCCAGCCAAGTGTGCAGTCACCGCCTGATGGATCAATGCCTCGTTATACTGGCAATCAAATGTCGCATCTGATAACTCAACGGCATCCTTAGATGCCTTACCCGTCGCTGTTGTAAGATTTAATTCCACAATGCTTCCCCTTATCCGCGCATCTTAACTGCAGGATGAACAATCACATCGCCACCGGTAGCACCAGGAACGGAACCTTTCACCAACAGTAGGTTACGCTCAACATCAACACGAACAACCTCTAAGTTCTGCGTGGTGCGAGTCACGTTACCCATCTGACCAGACATCTTCTTGCCTTTAAATACACGCCCTGGGGTTTGATTCTGCCCAATAGAACCCGGTGTACGATGAGACAGAGAGTTACCATGCGTGGCATCTTTCATTGCAAAGTGATGGCGCTTAACCGTACCGGCAAAACCTTTACCAATACTGGTCCCTGTCACATCAACTTTCTGACCGGCTTCAAAAATATCAACCTTAATTTCAGAGCCCGCTGCGATACCCTCGCCTTCACCATCATTAAGGCGAAACTCCCAAACACCACGCCCAGCCTCGACACCTGCTTTCGCAAAATGACCAGCCTGTGGTTTGGTGACTCGTGAAGCACGCCGCTCACCAGTCGTGATCTGTAAAGCACGATATCCGTCAACCTCAGGTGTTTTAACCTGAGAAACCCGATTCGCTTCCACTTCAATTACGGTCACTGGGATAGATACACCATCTTCTGTGAAGACGCGTGTCATACCACATTTACGACCGACGATACCAATCGACATTGCTAAAACCTCTATACTGTACGTATCTAATTCAGTTCAGTTTAATTTGAACATCCACACCAGCAGCTAGATCTAGCTGCATTAGTGCGTCAACCGTTTTATCTGTTGGATCAACGATGTCCATCATGCGCTTATGTGTTCTGATCTCATATTGATCACGCGCATCTTTATTAACATGCGGAGAAATCAAAATAGTAAAGCGCTCTTTCTTCGTTGGAAGCGGAATAGGCCCCTTCACATGAGAACCTGTTCTCTTGGCCGTCTCAACAATTTCTCTAGCCGACTGATCGATAAGTCGGTGATCAAATGCTTTCAAGCGTATACGTATTCTTTGACTAGCCATTATTTGTACTCGCTGATCCTGATCATTCAATAATTTTAGAAACCACACCGGCACCAACCGTGCGGCCACCTTCGCGAATCGCGAAACGCAGGCCCTCACTCATGGCAATCGGTGCAATCAAGGTAACAGTCATTGCTACATTGTCACCAGGCATTACCATCTCAGTGCCTTCTGGAAGCTCGCATGCACCCGTTACATCCGTTGTACGGAAGTAAAACTGTGGGCGATATCCCTGAAAGAATGGAGTATGACGTCCGCCTTCATCTTTGCTCAAAATATAGATCTCTGCTTCAAACATAGTGTGAGGTTTGATCGAGCCGGGTGCACAAAGCACTTGGCCACGCTCAACATCTTCACGCTTAGTTCCACGTAGTAGAATACCTACATTGTCGCCCGCTTCACCCTGATCCAGCAGCTTACGGAACATTTCTACACCGGTACAAGTTGTTTTTACGGTATCTTTAATACCAACAATTTCAATCTCTTCACCAACTTTAACGACACCCTGATCGATACGACCGGTCACAACAGTACCGCGCCCTGATATAGAGAACACGTCCTCTACTGGCATCAGGAAATCACCATCTATCGCTCGTTCTGGCAGTGGGATGTATGTATCCAGTGCATCGATCAACTTGGCTATCGCCTGTGTACCGATTTCGCTGTCGTCGCCTTCTAAGGCCTTCAGCGCGGAGCCGATTATAACAGGTGTATCGTCTCCTGGGAAATCATACTTGTCGAGTAACTCACGAACTTCCATTTCGACCAGTTCTAGCAACTCGTCATCATCAACCATATCCGCTTTATTAAGGAAAACAACAATATAAGGGACGCCTACCTGGCGGGCTAGCAGGATATGCTCGCGTGTCTGAGGCATTGGGCCGTCAGCTGCAGAACAAACCAGGATCGCGCCGTCCATCTGCGCCGCACCGGTGATCATGTTTTTCACATAATCAGCATGCCCAGGGCAATCTACATGTGCGTAGTGACGATTATCTGACTCGTACTCGACATGAGCAGTGGCGATCGTAATGCCACGCGCACGCTCTTCAGGTGCACTGTCAATCTGATCGTAACCCATTGAGTCGCCACCATGTTTCTTGGCTTGCGTCATGGTCAACGCTGCTGTCAGCGTTGTTTTACCATGATCAACGTGACCAATTGTGCCGACATTCACATGCGGCTTATTTCGTTCAAACTTTTCCTTGGACACTGCTTTATACCTCTTTCTATAAAGTCATTAACGCTAAATCTTACGGTGCCTATTTAATAACACCATCTACTACGCTATTAGCAGACTCACTATACTTGGAAAACACCATCGTATAGGTCGCACGCCCCTGCGTGGCTGAACGTAAGTCCGTGGCATAGCCAAACATCGCTGCCAACGGCACTTCCGCCTTAATAATTTTACCTGCGGGGCCATCTTCCATCCCCTGCACCAGGCCACGGCGGCGATTAAGGTCGCCGATCACATCCCCCATATAATTTTCTGGGGTTACCACTTCAACCTGCATCACCGGTTCTAATATAACGGGGTCTGCGCTTAACGCACCCTCTCTAAACGCCATCGAGCCCGCAATCTTAAAAGCAACTTCATTCGAGTCCACTTCATGATACGAACCATCAAAAAGCGTTACTTTCACATCAACCATCGGGTAGCCAGCCAGAACACCGCTCTGCATCTGCTCATGAGCCCCGTTATCAACGGCCGCGATGAATTCCTGAGGAACTGCACCGCCTACAATTGCATCTTCAAATTCATAACCAGCGCCAGTCTCTAGCGGCTCAATACGCAACCAGACATGCCCGTATTGACCGCGCCCACCCGACTGACGTATGAATTTCGCCTCATGCTCAACGACCTTGCGGATCGCCTCACGGTAAGCGACTTGCGGCGCACCAACATTCGCGGTAACACCAAATTCACGCTTCAATCTATCGACAATAATCTCAAGGTGAAGCTCACCCATCCCTGAAATAATTACCTGGCCGGTTTCCTCATCCGTATGCACGCGAAAAGAGGGGTCTTCAGCGACTAGCCTACCTAATGCTAGCCCCATCTTTTCCTGATCTGCTGTTGTTCTCGGCTCTACTGCGACCGATATGACGGGTTCAGGAAATTCCATACATTCAAGCGTTACAACATGATTAACATCACACAATGTGTCACCCGTCGTAACATCTTTCAGCCCTATGGCTGCGGCAATATCACCCGCTCTAACTTCTTTTATTTCTTCGCGACTATTAGCATGCATTTGCACAATACGACCAATGCGCTCTTTCTTACCTTTAACCGGATTATAAACACTGTCGCCAGTGCGTATCACACCCGAATAGACCCTAAAAAAGGTTAGCGTACCCACATAAGAATCGTTAGCAATCTTAAAGGCAAGTGCGGCAAAGGGCACATCATCTTGTGGTAAACACACTGCTTCTGCCTCATCGGCGCCAGTCAGAACCCCTTTTATAGCCGCAACGTCTGCCGGCGACGGTAAATACTCAACGACAGCATCTAACATCGCCTGCACACCTTTATTCTTAAAAGCTGAGCCGCACATGGCCGGCACAATCTCATTAGCGATGGTACGGCTGCGCAGGCCCTGCTTTATCTCTGCTACCGAAAGCTCTCCGTGCTCAAGGTATTTGTCCATTAATACTTCATTCGCATCAGCGGCCGCTTCAACAAGTTGCTCACGCCACTCTTCACACTCAGCCAGCATTTCGCCTGGGATTTCTCGCTCTTCAAACGACATCCCCATGGATGCCTCATCCCAGTAAATCGCCTTCATTTTAATAAGGTCAACAAGCCCTTCAAACGTCTCTTCAGCACCGATTGGTAGCTGAATTGGTACTGGCGTAGCACCTAGGCGCTCTTTGATCTGCTTAACGACACGTAAAAAATCTGCGCCGGAGCGATCCATCTTATTAACAAATGCCAACCTAGGTACTGAATAGCGATTTGCTTGCCGCCACACGGTTTCCGATTGCGGCTCAACACCACCAACCGCGCAAAATACTGCACATGCGGCGTCTAACACTCGTAACGAGCGCTCCACTTCGATCGTAAAATCGACGTGGCCAGGTGTATCAATAATATTAATACGGTGCTGAGGAAACTGTTTTTCCATCCCCTCCCAAAAACAGGTAGTTGCCGCAGAGGTAATGGTAATCCCCCGCTCCTGCTCTTGCGCCATCCAGTCCATGGTGGCAGTACCATCATGTACCTCACCTATTTTATGAGAGATACCGGTGTAATATAAAACTCGCTCGGTAGTGGTTGTCTTCCCAGCATCAATATGAGCCATAATGCCTATATTGCGATAACGATCTATCCGGGTTTTTCTAGCCACAACCACTACACCTTTAAGTTTTCAGGTGCTACCAGCGGTAGTGAGAAAATGCCTTGTTCGCTTCGGCCATGCGATGCACGTCTTCACGCTTCTTAACGGCACTTCCACGACTTTCGCACGCATCCATTATCTCGCCAGCAAGGCGAAGTCCCATTGATTTTTCACCGCGGGCACGCGCCGCATCCACCAGCCAACGCATCGCGAGAGTCACGCTACGGTTGGCACGAACTTCAATCGGCACCTGATAGGTTGCACCACCAACGCGACGAGACTTCACTTCAACTAAGGGGCGAATGTTCTCCAGCGCTTTATTAAAAGACTCAACAGGCTCGGCATGACCTTTTTCAGTGATCTGTTCAAGTGCGCCATATACAATCTTTTCCGCAACAGATTTTTTACCACTGTTCATCAGGATGTTTACAAATTTTGCCAACGTTACATTCCCGTACTTAGGATCAGGGAGGATTTCTCTTTTGGCGACAACTCTTCTTCTAGGCATTGCTTACAGTCTCGTATGAATTATTTTTAAGATTTTGGACGCTTGGTGCCGTACTTAGAACGACCCTGGCGACGACCATCAACACCAGAAGTATCAAGGCTACCGCGAACCGTATGATAGCGCACACCCGGTAGATCTTTGACACGGCCACCACGAATCAATACAACGGAATGCTCTTGCAGGTTATGGCCTTCACCACCGATATAGGTCGAAACTTCCATCCCATTCGTCAAGCGAACACGTGCTACTTTTCTCAGCGCTGAGTTAGGCTTTTTCGGGGTTGTTGTGTAGACGCGAGTACATACACCACGTTTCTGCGGGCACCCTTCCAGGGCCGGCACGGTGCTCTTCGCTTTTTTGCGACCGCGTGGTTTGCGTACCAATTGATTCGTTGTTGCCATGCCTTACCTGTCTCCAGCCAAAATACTTAATAAGTGCTCAACCAGAGGCCCGTAACAATAACTTAAGGAGCCGTCAATTAAAGCAAACACTTAACATTAAAATAGTCTCAACAGAGTTAAATTATCTCTCTGCGAAGCCGCGAAATTTTATGGATATTACGCCCCGCTGTCAAGCCCGGATGCAATAAAACACAGATTAATTACACAAAAATACTGGGGATCATCGACAAGGCCAATGAATACCTCTCATGCCAGCAATCACCCAAAAATGAAAAAATGACGGGTACAAGCTTCACACCCGTCATTTAATCAGATTTCACCAGCATAATTAAAGAAATTAGCTCAAATTTGGAGCCAATTACCTAATCAAACCGCCTCAGCCTTCTTACGACTCAGTCAGCGCCTGGCGTAGCGCCTCTTCTACTTCACTGCTTGTTGGCCCCTTATCAGCAACCAACTTTTGCTTCGCCTCGACTTCCTTACGACGTCGCTCATTATGATACGCCATCCCTGTTCCGGCTGGGATCAAGCGGCCGACGATAACATTCTCCTTCAGTCCACGCAGTTCATCACGTTTGCCGCAAACAGCGGCCTCTGTCAGAACGCGGGTAGTCTCCTGGAACGAAGCCGCAGACACAAATGACTCGGTTGCCAGAGAGGCCTTGGTAATGCCCAGTAGGATGTTGACATAGGTTGCGGGGGTCTTTCCGGCCTTCAAGGCATCATCATTTTCAACCAGTAGCCTTGCACGCTCAACTTGCTCACCCTTAATAAATGGCGCATCACCCGGCTCAACAACCTCAACCTTACGTAACATCTGACGAACAATCACCTCGATATGCTTATCATTGATCTTCACGCCCTGTAGACGATAAACATCCTGTACTTCATTGACGATGTAATTGGCCAGTGTCTCAATGCCCAGTAGGCGCAGAATGTCGTGTGGAGCAGGTGCGCCATCCGCGACCATCTCACCCTTTTCAACATGCTCACCTTCAAACACAGTGATATGACGCCATTTCGGAATCAAGGTCTCATAACGTTCACCATCCTGACCAACAATCACTAGGCGCTGCTTACCTTTGGTCTCCTTACCAAAACCAATGGTGCCGCTGATCTCTGCCAGGATCGCAGGATCCTTCGGCTTACGCGCTTCAAACAGATCTGCAACGCGAGGTAGACCGCCGGTGATATCGCGCGTCTTCGATGATTCCTGTGGAATCCGTGCAATCACGTCACCAACCTTTACTTCGCTATTATCTGCCATGTTAATAATGGCGCCTGCGGGCAAAAAGTAAACCGCTGGAATATCGGTGCCAGCAAAGAAGATATCATCGCCATCCGCGGTGGTGATTTTCATCATAGGGCGTAGATCTTTAGCACCCGCACCACGCGCCTTAGGATCAGTGACTACCACGCTTGATAGCCCCGTCACATCATCCGTTTCACTCTGAATGGTAATACCATCGATGAAGTCGCTAAACTTCAGGCGACCGGCCACCTCCGTCACAATCGGGTGTGTATGAGGATCCCAGTTTGCGAGTGTCTGCCCAGCATCAACCGCATCACCATCATTCACGCTAATCAATGCGCCGTAAGGAACCTTATAACGCTCACGCTCACGGGCCGTCTCATCCACCACCACCAGCTCACCAGAACGCGAAACGGCAACATTCATGCCACTGCTGTTCTGAACAACTTTGATGTTATGCAGGCGCACATGCCCCTTAGACTTAATCTGCACACTGTTCACTGTCACTGCACGGGACGCCGCGCCACCAATATGGAACGTACGCATCGTTAACTGCGTGCCAGGTTCACCAATCGACTGTGCGGCAATAACACCGGCCGCTTCACCGATATTCACTTTATGGCCTCGAGCAAGATCACGCCCATAACAGGAAGCACAGATACCGTAACGGTTATCACAGGTAATCGCAGAACGTACCTTAACCTGATCGACACCCAGTTCTTCGAGGCGATCTACCCCCGCTTCATCTAATAATGTGCCCGCTTCAACATAGACTTCAGCACCATCAGTAGAGAGAACATCACTAGCCGTAATACGACCTAGAATACGTTCGCGTAACGGCTCAACCACATCCCCTCCTTCAATCAAGGGCATCATTTGTAGGCCGTTAGTGGTGCCACAATCTTCTTCTGTGATCACCATGTCCTGCGCCACATCGACCAGGCGACGAGTCAGATAACCCGAGTTGGCTGTTTTCAGCGCAGTATCTGCGAGGCCTTTACGAGCACCATGAGTCGAAATAAAGTACTGTAGTACGTTTAGTCCTTCACGGAAGTTAGCCGTAATCGGTGTCTCAATAATCGAGCCATCCGGTTTAGCCATCAGACCACGCATACCCGCTAACTGACGAATCTGAGCGGCGCTACCACGAGCACCAGAATCAGCCATTATATAAATCGAATTAAATGAAGCCTGCTTTACCTTCTCGCCTTTAGCATTCGTCACTATCTCGGTGCCCAACTTGTCCATCATCGCTTTCGCCACTTGGTCATTGGTGTGAGACCAGATATCAACCACTTTATTGTAGCGCTCACCATTGGTTACCAGGCCAGAGGCGTACTGACTTTGAATATCTTTCACTTCCTTTTCAGCGGCTGCAATAATCTCTTCTTTTTCTTCTGGGATGATCATGTCATTAATACCCACAGAAACACCCGATAACATGGCATGTTTGAAGCCGGTATACATCAACTGATCAGCAAAAATCACCGTCTCTTTCAGACCAACACTTCGATAGCAGATGTTAATCAAACCTGAAATTGCTTTTTTATTCATGTCCTGATTCACTAGCTCAAACGCCATCCCGTCTGGCAGAATTTCAGACAGCAGTGCACGGCCAGCGGTTGTTTCATGGCGACGGAAACTTTCTTGCTTTTCACCATTTTCATCAAAGATCACTTCACGAATACGCACAGAGACTTTTGCACTTAACTCAACCACCTTATTTTCAAAGGCGCGATGAACCTCAAGGATGTCAGAAAAGATCATTCCTTCACCGCGTGCATTAATTTTTTCACGCGTCATACAGTAAAGACCCAATACAACATCCTGAGAAGGCACGATGATTGGTTCACCATTCGCCGGTGAAAGAATATTATTGGTCGACATCATTAATGTACGTGCTTCAAGCTGCGCTTCAATAGACAGCGGAACGTGAACCGCCATCTGATCACCATCAAAATCAGCGTTAAACGCAGTACAGACTAGCGGGTGAAGCTGAATCGCTTTACCTTCAATCAACACAGGCTCAAACGCCTGAATGCCAAGACGATGAAGTGTTGGCGCACGATTTAACATCACCGGATGTTCGCGAATCACTTCTTCAAGGATATCCCAGATTTCAGGCCCTTCACGCTCGACCAGCTTTTTCGCGGCTTTAATCGTTGTTGCCAGTCCGCGACGCTCAACCTTACCAAAAATAAATGGCTTAAATAACTCTAACGCCATCTTCTTAGGCAGACCACACTGATGCAGTTTCAGTGTTGGACCTACCACGATGACAGAACGACCCGAGTAATCGACACGCTTACCTAATAGATTCTGACGAAAACGACCTTGCTTACCTTTAATCATGTCGGCAAGCGATTTCAACGGACGCTTACTAGTACCAGTGATCGCCTTACCACGACGGCCGTTATCAAGCAGCGCATCAACCGATTCCTGCAACATACGTTTTTCATTACGCACAATAATGTCAGGTGCGCTTAGATCTAACAGACGTTTCAGGCGGTTATTACGGTTAATCACACGACGATAAAGGTCATTCAGATCAGAGGTCGCAAAACGCCCGCCATCGAGTGGCACTAGCGGGCGTAGTTCAGGAGGAAGCACCGGCAAAACGGTCATCACCATCCACTCAGGCTTATTGCCTGAGCCCATCAACGCTTCCATCAGCTTCAAGCGCTTACTCAGTTTTTTGATTTTGGTTTCAGAACCCGCTTCCGCAATCTCTTCACGCAAGATTGCCACTTCTGCTGGGACATCGATAGACTTAAGCAGTTCATAAACGGCTTCAGCACCCATGCGCGCATCAAATTCATCACCATACTCTTCAATCGCATCTAGGTATGTCTCATCAGTCAGTAACTGGCCACGTTCCAGTTCAGTCATACCCGGATCAATCACCACAAATGCCTCGAAATAAAGCACCCGCTCGATATCACGCAGGGTCATATCAAGAAGCAGACCCATGCGAGATGGCAGTGATTTCAGGAACCAGATATGCGCCACTGGGCTGGCGAGATCAATATGCCCCATGCGCTCACGGCGCACTTTGGTGACAGTCACTTCGACGCCACATTTTTCACAAATCACACCACGATGTTTAAGGCGCTTGTATTTCCCACACAGGCATTCAAAATCTTTAACTGGGCCAAAAATTTTGGCGCAGAACAGCCCATCACGTTCTGGCTTGAAAGTCCTGTAGTTAATCGTCTCTGGTTTTTTGACTTCGCCAAAAGACCAGGAACGAATTTTTTCCGGGGACGCTAGTCCGATACGAATCGCATCAAACTCTTCGACCTGCCCTTGCTGCTTCAACAAGTTAAGTAAGTCTTTCACTGCGCTGTCTCCTGCTCAAATTTATTCATATTTACTGCTGCGAAATGCTGATTTAAAACTAGATTCATCATTAATCTAGTTCAATATCCAGACAGAGCGCCCTGATTTCTTTCGTCAATACATTGAAAGACTCAGGCATTCCGGCGTCGATTGTGTGGTCGCCATCAACAATGCTCTTATACATTTTGGTACGACCGGCTACATCATCAGATTTCACCGTTAACATCTCCTGCAGCGTATAGGCGGCACCATATGCTTCAAGTGCCCACACTTCCATTTCACCAAAACGTTGCCCACCAAATTGCGCTTTACCGCCCAGAGGCTGCTGTGTCACCAGACTGTATGGCCCGGTGGAACGTGCATGCATCTTGTCATCCACCAAATGGTTAAGTTTAAGCATATACATGTAACCAACGGTGACTGGGCGATCGAATGCGTCACCAGTACGGCCATCATAAAGCGTCGTCTGACCAGAGGTAGGTAAACCCGCAAGTTCTAGCATCGCTTTAATCTCAGACTCAGCGGCGCCATCAAAGACAGGCGTTGCCATCGGCACACCTTTACGCATATTGTTCGCAAGACTGAGAATCTCGTCATCTGTCAGCGAATCAAGATCTTCTTTTTTACCACTGCGATTATAGATTTTATCCATATAGTCACGGACTTGAGCCACTTCGCGTTTCTCATCTAACATTTCGCCAAGGCGCTTGCCAACACCCTTTGCAGCCCAACCNAGNTGNGTTTCNANNANCTGNCCNACNTTCATNCGAGANGGAACACCNAGNGGATTTAANACNNNATCNACTGGNNNNCCATCTNNNNTATANGGCATATCTTCNNCNGGNACNATCNTNGANATNACNCCNTTGTTNCCATGGCGTCCCGCCATTTTATCACCTGGCTGGATACGACGCTTAACGGCGAGATAAACTTTAACCATCTTCAATACACCAGGCGCTAAGTCATCGCCCGCGGTTAATTTAGCGCGTTTTTCTTCAAATCTCGCTTCAAACTCTTTTTTCAGCAGCTTGAACTGGCTATGCAATGCTTCTAGCTGTTTGTTTGCATCTTCATCCTGTAGTCGCACTGAAAACCACTCAAGCAGTTCGAGATCAGTAAGGTAACTTTTATTCACCTTAGCACCAGCTGCCAACCCTTGTGGCCCACCATCTGAAACCTTACCAACAAGAATATTTTCAACACGTGAAAGAATATCGCTTTCCATAATGCGCCGTTCATCATGAAGATCTTTTCTAACTTTATTTAATTCAGCTTTTTCGATATCAAGTGCGCGTGAATCTTTTTCAACGCCATCGCGGGTGAATACACGAACATCTATCACCGTTCCGTTCATTCCTGACGGCACACGAGACGAGGTGTCTTTAACATCAGACGCCTTCTCACCAAAAATCGCTCGCAGTAGTTTCTCTTCCGGTGTCAGCTGAGTTTCACCTTTAGGTGTGACCTTACCCACCAGAATATCACCCGGGCCAACTTCTGCACCGATGTGCACAATCCCCGACTCATCCAGGCGAGAAAGCGCGCCTTCGCCCACGTTCGGGATATCACAGGTAATCTCTTCAGATCCCAGCTTAGTATCACGTGCGACACAGGTCTGCTCTTCAATGTGAATAGAGGTATAACGATCTTCCACAACCACACGTTCAGAGATAAGGATCGAATCCTCAAAGTTGTAACCATTCCAGGGCATAAATGCTACTAGCATATTTTGCCCTAGCGCCAGCTCACCCGTTTCAGTAGAGGAGCCATCCGCCAACACATCACCGCAAGCAATCACATCGCCCGGGATGACCAACGGTTTTTGGTTGATACAGGTATTCTGGTTTGAACGGGTGTATTTGATCAGATTGTAGATATCAACACCCGGTTCGCCACTTGCCGTTTCACTATCATTAACACGAACAACAATACGACTCGCATCAACCAGATCAACCACGCCACCGCGGCTTGCAACCACCGCAACACCAGAATCGACCGCCACAGCCTTCTCCATCCCTGTACCGACTAACGGCTTATCAGCACGTAGCGCAGGAACTGCCTGGCGTTGCATATTAGAGCCCATCAAGGCTCTGTTAGCATCATCGTGCTCAAGGAATGGGATCAATGACGCAGCAACCGACACAATCTGCTTTGGCGAGACATCCATGTAATCGATGCGATCAGGGCTAGACAGTGACGTTTCATTTTCATGACGACATGAAATCAAATCATCTGTCAGCACGCCATCTTTATCCAGCGCGGTATTCGCCTGCGCAATGACAAAGCGACCCTCTTCAATCGCTGAAAGGTAATCAATATGGTCGGTCACCTTGCCATCGTCAACTTTACGATATGGTGTCTCAAGAANACCATACTCATTGGTGCGCGCGTAAACCGCGAGCGAGTTGATCAGGCCGATATTGGGCCCTTCAGGTGTTTCAATCGGGCACACACGGCCGTAGTGAGTGGGATGTACATCACGAACTTCAAAACCAGCACGTTCACGGGTCAAACCACCCGGTCCTAAGGCAGAAACACGACGTTTATGTGTCACTTCCGACAGCGGGTTATTTTGATCCATAAATTGCGATAGCTGACTTGAACCAAAGAACTCTTTGATCACCGCAGTCACCGGCTTGGCATTGATCATTTCCTGAGGCATCAACCCTTCTGACTCTGCCAGCGCAAGACGCTCACGTACCGCACGTTCAACACGANCCAGACCCACGCGGAACTGATTCTCAACCATCTCACCCACACAACGAATACGACGATTACCAAGATGATCAATATCATCGACAGTACCGCGACCATTTTTAATCTCGATTAGCACTTTCAGTGCATCGATGATGTCATCGTTAGAGAGCACCCCTTCACCAACAATTTCAGAACGGCCAACACGACGGTTAAATTTCATACGACCAACCGCAGAAAGGTCATAACGGTCAGAGTTAAAAAACAGATTCTGGAACAGTGCTTCTGCCGACTCTTTTGTTGGCGGCTCACCGGGACGCATCATACGGTAGATTTCTACCTGCGCTTCAAGCTGAGTGCGAGTGTGATCTAGACGTAGCGTGTCAGAAATGAACGGCCCCTGCCCCAGGTCATTGGTGTAAAGCGTCGTTAGCTCATCAAGCTCAAGAGAGACTAACTTCTCCAGCAACTCTTCCGTAATTTCACTATTGGCATCGGCAACCACTTCGCCGGTCTCTTTATCAAAGATATCTTTCGAGATAGTCTTGCCAATCAGATACTCATCGGGCACCACAATGCTCTTGATGCCTGCTTTTTCCATTTCACGAATATGGCGAGCGGTAATACGGCGCCCCGTTTCAACAATAACTTTGTTCTTCGCTTTAACATCAAACGAAAGGGTTTCACCACGCAGACGCTCAGCAACCAGCTCAAGACTGATACCATCTCCGGTGAATTCAAAACGATCTGTTTCAAAAAACATATCAAGGATCTGTTCATTGGTATAACCAAGGCAATGCAATAACACGGTCACTGGCAATTTTCTACGACGATCAATGCGGACAAAAATACAATCCATCGGATCATACTCGTAATCTAGCCATGAGCCACGATAGGGAATCACGCGCGCAGAAAAAAGTAGTTTTCCAGAGGAGTGGGTTTTACCTTTATCATGATCAAAAAAGACACCCGGTGAACGATGCAACTGAGAGACAACGACTCGCTCTGTACCGTTAATAACAAAGGTGCCGTTATTGGTCATCAGTGGGATTTCACCCATGTAAACTTCCTGTTCCTTAATGTCCTTTACAACCTTGCGACTCGCAGGCGCATCCTTATCATAAATGACGAGGCGAACTTTCACTCGCAAAGGAGCTGAGTATGTAACACCTCTCAGCTGACACTCTTTAACATCAAATACCGGAGTACCCAGGTTATAACTCACATATTCCAACGCGGCATTACCGGAGTAGCTCGAAATTGGGAACACTGATTTAAATGCCGCCTGAAGTCCTTGATCAACCCTGTCTTCAGGGCCTGCTGCGCTTGCCTGTAAAAAGGACTGATAGGATTCTATCTGGGTCGCCAGCAGATATGGGACTTCCAGAATACTAGGGCTCTTTCCAAAGTCCTTACGAATACATTTCTTCTCAGTAAATGAGTATGCCATTTGGGATCCTCAACTTTTAGTTGAAATCTGAACCCGTGCTCATGAGATCACAGGTCACTTGGTACAAAATCTGTCGCCACCAGGGCAACAAAAACAAATAAGCAGAAGCGGGCCCGCAACCCATGGTTGCAAGCCCGCTTCAATTTTTGGCTTACCTAACGGCAAACCAGGCATTGCGTGAGATTTATTTAATCTCGATTGCAGCGCCGGCTTCCTCAAGCTGTTTCTTAACATCTTCAGCTTCGTCTTTGCTTGCTGCTTCCTTAATTGGAGAAGGAGCACTTTCAACCAGTGTCTTCGCTTCTTTAAGGCCTAGACCCGTGATGCTACGAACTGCTTTAATAACAGTAACTTTGTTAGCACCAAAGCTAGTCATAATAACATCAAACTCTGTCTGCTCAGCTACTGCGCCGCCGCCTTCGCCAGCCGCAGGTGCTGCTACTGCAACCGCTGCTGCTGCTGAAACGCCAAACTTTTCTTCCATTGCAGAAATAAGGTCAACAACCTCAACTACTGTCATGTTAGAAATTGTATCTAGAATCTCTTCTGATGAAACCGCCATGAAAATTACTCCTAAAAATTAAATATTAAACTAAATATGTTGCGTTTACGCTGCGTCTTTCTGGTTACGTACTGCATCCAAGGTCCGAGCCAATTTATTATTGGGCTCAGCAAGTGTGCGAACAAATTTTTCAACCGGTGCTTTCATCACCGACATCAACATTGAAATCGCCTCATCCTTAGTTGGCATTGTCGCAAGCTTCTGCAAATCCGACGGATCAAGTAATTTACCGCGAAGTGCAACAGCTTTAACTATCAGCTTGTTGTTCTCTTTGGAAAAATCATTGATAACACGTGCGGCTGCAGATGGCTCTTCATTCGAAAATGCCAAAACCAGTGGGCCAACTAACAAGTCAGAAATACACTCGAACTCGGTATTTTCTACCGCGCGCTTCGCCAGTGTGTTTTTGACAACACGTAGGGAAACTCCAGATTCGCGTGCTTTAACTCGCAATGCTGTCATCTCATCTACCGATATACCGCGGTATTCCGCGGCAACAGCAGAGTGAGCATTGGCAGCAGTAGCAGCCACTTCAGCAACGATCGCTTGTTTTTCAGTTAAAGTTAACAATCGTCTACCTCCTGAGTTATAAACATTGAACAACAATGTTTATTGATCACATGGCGCGCCTACTTAAACACGCCACCTTAAAACGGCGACCGCTATCAGGGAAAATCCTGTACGGAACCACCGCCTGCGTTGGCAAAAATATCACTATTTTAATTAAGAGAGTGACACTACTTCTGCCTCCCTCACCAACGGTCTTCGACGTCTGCCAAGTTTGCACTCAGCAGGGCCCAAAGTTCTTTATTTGCGTCTATACGCAGAAACCGCTAATCGTTACTCTCTGCAACACTCGATTGATCCAGCAGTATGCCGGGACCCATCGTGCTTGATACAGAAATTTTCTTTAAATATACGCCCTTCGCAGAACTCGGCTTGGCCTTCACAAGGTCAGCCAATAGCGCTTGGAGATTTCCTTTCAGTGCATCCGCTTCGAAACTTACTTTACCGATAGTACAGTGGATGATACCTGCTTTATCTGTACGATAACGCACCTGTCCAGCTTTGGCATTTTTAACGGCCGTTGCAACATCAGGTGTCACAGTACCCACTTTAGGGTTAGGCATCAGACCACGAGGGCCTAGTATCTGACCAAGCTGACCCACTACACGCATTGCGTCTGGGCTTGCAATCACCACATCGAAATCCATATTGCCTTCTTTAATAGAAGCAGCAAGGTCGTCAAAACCAACGATATCAGCACCCGCCGCTTGCGCGGCTTCTGCATTGGCGCCCTGCGCAAACACAGCAACACGAACCGTTTTACCCGTGCCGTTTGGTAGTACCGTCGCGCTACGAACAACCTGATCTGATTTTTTTGCGTCGACGCCAAGGTTAACACTCACATCAATAGACTCATTAAACTTAACGGTAGAGATCTCTTTCAAGATCGCAACGGCATCTTCAAAACCGTAGGCCTTTCCAGCTTCCACTTTTTCACGAATCGCACGCGTGCGTTTTGTCAGCTTAGCCATCTTATACACCCTCCGTCTCAAGACCCATGCTACGCGCCGTTCCAGCCAGGGTGCGAACAGCAGCATCCATGTTGGCTGCCGTCAGGTCTGGCATTTTTGTTGTCGCGATTTCTTCTAGCTGTGCGCGAGAAACCTTACCGACTTTTTTAGTATTAGGGGTCCCACTACCGCTCTTAATACCGGCCGCCTTCTTTAATAGAATAGCCGCGGGTGGGGTTTTGGTGATGAATGTAAAACTGCGATCAGAATAGACTGAAATCACAACAGGAACTGGCAAACCCGCTTCCATGCCCTGAGTTTTAGCGTTAAATGCCTTACAGAATTCCATGATGTTGACACCATGTTGACCTAACGCAGGGCCAACAGGAGGACTTGGATTCGCTTTGCCTGCTGGCACCTGCAGCTTAATATAAGCTTCAATCTTCTTCGCCATCTTTACTTTACTCCCGGGTGCAAACGCCTCACGGCTCCCCATTGGTTTACGATAAAAACCAGCCTTGCGGCTGGTCAACATTAACTTTTCTCAACCTCACCAAAACCGAGATCGACCGGTGTGGAGCGCCCAAAAATCAACACAGCAACGCGCACGCGACTCTTTTCATAATTGACCTCTTCAACAACACCATTGAAGTCAGCGAAAGGGCCATCGGTCACGCGTACCACTTCACCGGGCTCAAACAGCACTTTCGGACGTGGTTTTTCAACACCTTCCTGAATACGGTCAATGATGCGCTGCGCTTCTTTGTCGGAAATGGGTGCAGGACGATCGCTCGTTCCGCCAATAAAGCCCATCACTTTTGGTACATCTTTCACTAAATGCCAGGTCACATCATCCAGTTCCATTTGAACCAGCACATAACCCGGGAAAAATTTGCGCTCACTCTTGCGCTTCTGACCACCGCGCATCTCAATCACCTCTTCCGTAGGAACGAGGATCTCGCCAAACTTGTCTTCCATTTCGCCGTAGACAATCCGGTCTTGCAATGAACGAACAGCCTGATGCTCAAAGCCAGAATATACATGTACAACGTACCAACGCATTGCCACGTGCTAGCCTCCCGCGCCTGTCAGATAACTAACAGCCCACGATAAAAATGAATCGAATAGCCATAACAAAATAGCACAGAGAATGGCCATCGCCAGCACCATCAAGGTGGTTTGTATAGTGTCTTTACGCGTCGGCCAGACGACCTTGCGTGCTTCAGTGCGCGCATCGCCTAAAAAGCCCCACGCCTGCTGCCCCACCATTGTCTGCAACATGATAGCAGTTGCAATACCGAGCGCTGCCAGCATACCGATCACTCGATACAGCATGGATTCTTCACCAAAGTGATAAAACCCAAATACGGCACCACCCAGCACCAGCACAGCTAATAGAAACTTTAACTTATCCACTGTATTTTGCCTAAGCCCCTTAAATGCCTAAATAAATAGACCCGCCTACTTATAAAAAAGTGGCAGGCCAGGAGGGAATCGAACCCCCAACCTACGGTTTTGGAGACCGTCGCTCTGCCAATTGAGCTACTGGCCTATTTTAACTTCTTCAACGTATAAAACCTGCAAGTAAAACAAAGCATAGGCATCTTACGACACCTATGCTTTCGAATAAACTACAATCGTTTACCCGTGTTCTTTTTCTTTATTGATTACTCAACAATTTTTGCAACAACACCCGCACCAACCGTACGGCCACCTTCACGGATTGCAAAACGCAGACCTTCACTCATCGCAATCGGTGCAATCAAGGTGACAGTCATTGAAACATTATCACCCGGCATCACCATCTCAGTGCCTTCAGGAAGCTTACATGCACCGGTTACATCCGTGGTGCGGAAGTAAAACTGCGGGCGATATCCCTGAAAGAATGGCGTATGACGACCACCTTCATCTTTGCTCAAAATGTAGATTTCAGCCTCAAACACCGTGTGAGGTTTGATTGATCCTGGCGCACAAAGTACCTGGCCTCGCTCAACATCTTCACGCTTGGTTCCACGTAGCAGAACACCCACGTTATCGCCTGCTTCACCCTGATCAAGCAGCTTACGGAACATTTCAACGCCGGTACAGGTAGTCTTAACAGTATCTTTAATACCAACAATCTCAATCTCTTCACCGACCTTAACCACACCCTGGTCAATACGACCAGTTACTACGGTACCACGACCTGAAATAGAGAATACATCCTCTACTGGCATCAGGAAAGGAGCATCGATCGCACGCTCTGGCTGAGGAATATAGGTATCTAGCGCATCAACCAGTTTGTCAATTGCTTGCGTACCAATTTCACTTTCATCACCTTCCAGTGCTTTAAGTGCAGAACCGATGATCACGGGTGTATCGTCACCTGGAAAATCATACTTGTCTAGCAGCTCACGAACTTCCATTTCAACCAGTTCAAGCAACTCGTCATCATCAACCATGTCTGCTTTGTTCAAGAAGACCACAATATAAGGTACGCCTACCTGGCGGGCTAACAGGATATGCTCGCGTGTCTGAGGCATTGGGCCGTCAGCAGCAGAACAAACCAAAATCGCGCCGTCCATTTGCGCAGCACCCGTAATCATGTTTTTCACATAATCAGCATGTCCAGGACAATCGACGTGTGCGTAGTGACGATTTGCTGACTCGTACTCTACATGAGCAGTCGCAATCGTGATACCACGTGCGCGCTCTTCAGGCGCACTATCAATTTGATCGTAACCCTTAGAGTCACCACCAAACTTCTTCGACTGTATCAGCGTCAGCGCTGCTGTCAGCGTTGTTTTACCATGATCTACGTGACCAATCGTACCCACATTTACATGGGGTTTATTACGTTCAAACTTTTCCTTAGACATCGCGATTGTCTCCCAATAGCTAAATTATTAGCACACGCCAAAAAATAAAAAAAACACCATACAATAAATATATGGAGCCCATAACCGGAGTCGAACCGGTGACCTCTCCCTTACCAAGGGAGTGCTCTACCACCTGAGCTATATGGGCGCATCACTCACCCATCACAGGCAAAACTCACTTCTACTAAACTGCCACCCCATCTACAGATATATGGAGCGGGTGATGGGAATCGAACCCACGTGTTCAGCTTGGAAGGCTGACGTTCTACCATTGAACTACACCCGCTTATGTCAACCTAGCACTTACACCTTGTTATTTTGGTGGAGGGGGGAGGATTCGAACCTCCGAAGGATGAACCGTCAGATTTACAGTCTGATCCCTTTGGCCACTCGGGAACCCCTCCGAAAATGCAAGCGGCTTATTCTGCTCATGAAGGGCCTTATTGTCAATACAATAGTGCATCAAAGTGATGAAAATTGTGATTTTTTTCTTAAAAAGCGGTTTTTCCACTTCATCACAGGAAGTTCACTCAATATTAGCATTAAACTCGCCCCATTGGCTCATGCGAACACCGTTCAATGTTACTATTTTAATATTCATTCAAAACAGAGGGACAGTACATGGCGCAACAAGGAATTTTGGTAACAGGCGGCGCGGGATACATTGGCAGCCATGTGGTTCGCCAGCTCGGTGAAGCTGGCCACCGGATTGTCGTGCTCGACAATCTCTCTACCGGTTTTAGAGAATCGGTTCTCCACGGCGAGCTTATTATTGGCAATAGCGGTGACCAGCCGCTCGTTAGCCAGATTCTAAAAGATCATGAGATTGGTGCCGTACTCCACTTTGCCGCCAACATTGTCGTCCCTGAATCGGTCAGTGACCCGATGAAATACTACGGCAATAACACCTGTAATACGCGCAACCTACTGGATTGCTGTCAAAAAGCGGGCGTCGCTCATTTTATTTTCTCATCTACTGCCGCTGTTTACGGTATTCCAGATGAATTACCAGCCTCCGAAGAGACCCCGCTGGTGCCCATTAATCCCTACGGCAGCTCCAAATTGATGAGTGAATGGATGCTGCGAGATCTCGCTGCCGCCTGCGATCTAAACTACGTCGTGCTACGTTATTTCAATGTCGCAGGAGCCAACGTCGAAGGACAGATAGGACAATCAACCCCAGAGGCAACCCACCTGATTAAAGTCGCCTGCGAAGTCGCTACCGGCGCACGTGAACAGGTTGCGATCTTCGGCACCGACTATCCCACCGAGGACGGCACCGGCGTGCGTGATTACATCCACGTCGACGACCTCGCTAGCGCCCATCTCAAGGCGCTCGACTATCTACGCACGGGCGGCGAATCAACGACTCTTAACTGCGGCTACGGTAGCGGCTTCAGCGTACGCCAGGTACTCAATGCGGTAGAGAAGTGCCACGGCAGCCCGATCAAAATCGTTGAAGAGCCACGCCGTGCAGGCGACCCACCGGCATTGATCGCCGCTGCAAGTAAGATTCGCGAGACCCTCGGCTGGCAGCCTAAATATAACGACCTTGGCCTGATTACGCAGACCGCGCTGGATTGGGAAAAAAAGGTTCAGGCAAAGAAAAAAAGTGCGTAGCACATGCTGCGTGACCTCGCCAGCACCCACCTTAATGCGCTCGATTATCTACGCGCTGGCAGTGAATAACCACTCTTAACTGCGGCTAGGGCAGCGGCTTTAGCGTTTAAAGGGGGCTTCCCTCATCATTTAATACAACATGCAGTAACTGACTGTTACTCAAAATAAAAATAAGGTGGGAGCCGGCCGATAAGCCGGGTTCTGTCGAGGACAATCATTCATCTGGGATGTGCGTCGCCACACACCTCATGCAACCTACCCGGGAACAACGCGGGCCGCGCCATATGTTCCCCTATTTG
The DNA here is from genome assembly GCA_002401765.2 of Thiotrichaceae bacterium. Classification (GTDB taxonomy): domain Bacteria; phylum Pseudomonadota; class Gammaproteobacteria; order SZUA-140; family SZUA-140; genus SZUA-76. The sequence continues at coordinate 46,193 of NVTY02000034.1, read as the reverse complement.
GTCTTGCTCCGAGTGGGGTTTACCATGCCATGCCTGTTACCAGCCACGCGGTGCGCTCTTACCGCACCATTTCACCCTTACCGACTAAAGGACACCTCTATTAATTCCTGGATCAGCGAATTGAACCCAGGGTTTCCAATAGCTGCGTTGCTCAGTAATCGTAATAGCATCACTATTACAATCACTCTGCGCCTTGCTCTTGAAAACCCTGAATCTCAATATCGCCAGGCCCAGAATCAATAGAGGTGCCCTAAAGCAGGCGGTATCTTTCTGTTGCACTGGCCGTCGGTTCTCACCGCCCAGGCGTTACCTGGCACTCTGCCCTATGGAGCCCGGACTTTCCTCCACCCGACCACCGAAATGATCGAGCCGCGATTGCCTAGCCGACTCCCGGACGAGAAGATACAGGGGAAAAAGGGAAAGTGCAAAGGGGAAATAGACTAAGAGTCCTTTACACGGCGTCAGCGCCAATGCTGACTCTACAAACTTGTATTGACATTACGTTGGATACCGTTAAGAATTAACGGTAGATGTCGATACAGGAAGTAGCGCCATGACAATAATCTCTGACAAAAACGTCATCATGATGGAGCTTACGCGCCCTACAGCGCAAGCGATTATCAAGCAGCTAGCATCCACATCTGAAAGAGTAAAATACTCAGACCATGTTAGAGCGCGAATGCGTGAACGAAGGATTACTACTCGACAGGTAATGTCTTGCCTGAAAAGTGGGTGTATTAGCGAAGAGCCGATACGATCCATAAAAGGCAACTGGGTGCTATCGGTCAGAGCAATCGCAGCGGGTGACCCACTGACAGTGGTCATTGCCCTGGATCATGATCGCGATGGTAATTACGCGTTAATTATTACAGCATTTTAGGTGAATATAATGTACCACTACGAAGAGTGCGGTCTCCATAATATCTGGCTACAGAGTGGCTATGAAGAAAGCGATACGCCATATGGTAAAGCTGTATCTATTCATGATATGAATGGGCTTCATCACGCCATTGGCATTGCGCTAATTACCAATAAGCCTCAGCTCAGTGGAGATGAGTTTCGATTCCTTAGAATTGAAATGGACTTACCTCAATCACAACTCGCTTTGTCGCTAGGCGTAAGCGAGAGCACCATCCGCAATTGGGAGAAAGATAGAGTAGCGGCAATACAAGGCCCTGCCGACCGGATGATCCGGCTTTTATATCGCGAGTATACCAACGGTAGCAGCCCCATACGTGAGATGATTGACCGCTTAAGCCAGCTAAACCAGGATGCTTATCAGGGCAAACTAGCTTTTGAAGAAACAGAGAGTGGCTGGAAAGCGGCCGCTTAATAGCGCCAATGGCCTCTTCTTCGCTCCTTCCGGTAGATGCGGATTATTGCCTCCTCGCCATCAAACAGCTTGAACAATTAAGTGTGCGATCCAATTTGGAATAGCCATCAACGCCCCGCGTTGCCTAAACCACCTTTAGCACATTAGCGCGCTAAATCCAGCGCAAATTGATAGAGCAAATTCTTTTTCACCCCGGTGATCTTCGCCGCCAATGCCGCCGCCTGCTTGAGTGAGACCTCCTCCAGCAACAAACACAATACTCGCTCGGCCTCGGCGTCGACTAGCAGCTCAGCCTGCGGCGCACCACCCACCATCACCACAAACTCCCCTCTGCGTTGATTGGCATCGGCTGCTAACCAGTTCGATAGCGCGCTCAACGTATCGCCATGAATGGTCTCAAAGGTCTTGGTCAACTCGCGTGCGATCACCGCTGGGCGTTCACCGCCAAACACGGCTGCCATTGCGGCAATCGACTCTTCTATCCGATGTGGTGCTTCATAAAAGACCAGCGTGCGCGGGTCATCCTGCAACTGCTCCAGCTTTGCGCGACGCGCGCCTGCCTTCGCGGGTAGGAAGCCTTCAAAGGTAAAGCGGTCACTCGGCAGGCCAGATGCCGACAGTGCCGCCAACAGCGCACTCGCCCCCGGCACCGGAATCACCTGGCACCCGGCCGCACGCGCCTGTGCCACCAGATGATAACCCGGGTCACTAATCAGCGGCGTGCCAGCATCACTCACCAACGCCACGGTCTCGCCCGCCTGCAGACGAGCAACAATGGACTCACTCACCATACGCTCATTGTGATCATGTAGCGCAATGGTCTTTGTTTTGATGCCAAAATGGTGCAACAGCTTACCGCTATGACGGGTATCTTCAGCCGCAATCACCGTCGCCGCCTGTAGCACTTCAAGTGCACGCGCACTCATATCCCCCAAATTGCCGATCGGTGTCGCCACCACGTACAATGCGCCACTAATAATTGACACTGACAACCCCCAACGACTTAGTTATAGAGACCTTTGCTCGAGTCTATTTTCCGCTCCAGCTGCGTTATAAATGATCTCAAAAAAATCATTTACTACGTGTAAACTCCATTTTTCTCGGTCATTTATGCCTTGCTGGAACGAAAACTAGTTCTCGTGCAAAGGTCTCTTATAGTAATATGGCTCAAAGATTTTACAACGAGCAGCCATTGGCGCTCATTTTAACAGAGCCCACACCTCAACGGGCACAGGAATCCAGTCTCAAACAATGGCCACCCCCTCTCACTGTTTTCGAACCCTTGTTACAGCCGTCGCCCTCGTTAGCGTTATCGCCGGCTGCTCAACCACGCCCGATAATAGTCAGCAACGCGACATTCTCGCACTGATGCACTTTGCTGAAAATGCAGTAGAAGAAGGCTATTACGAAGCGGCGGGCAACGCCTATAAACAACTCGCTCTGATTTCACCGCTCGAAACACGTGCCAACTTCCAGATGAAAGCCGTCACCATGCTGCTCAAAGGTAACTATATCGCACAGGCTCATCGCGCGTTGCAAACCATCTCCACTGACCATCTCATCAGTACCACGCAACAGCTAGATTTCAACCTGCTTGCGGCACGTATCGCGCTGGCTGAATCCAACCCCGCACACGCCCTTGAACTGCTTCAACAAGCACCATCACCACTTACCCATCATAAACAACGCGCGCTCTATCACATGCTACGCGCGCAGGCCTATAGCCGTGCAGGCAATCTTATTGCAGCGGTGCGTGAATATATTCAGCGAGAATCTTACCTCGTTGCGCCGATTGATGCGCCGCCCATCCCGACCGCAGAGATTGAAGATAACCAACTACTCATCTGGCAATCGCTGATGATGCTGTCAGAGCCGATGCTACAGCAACTGCGAATCGATCCGCCGCCCGCTTCACTCAGCGGCTGGCTCGAACTCGCCTTACTCGCCAACAGCACCCAGCACACCACGCCCATCAGCGCGCTTACGCTGACAAATACGCTCACCACCTGGCACCTGGACTATCCTGATATCCAAGTATCAGAAAACATCCTCGCTTCGATCAATGCCCTGCAAAGCAGCCGACTGGTTCGCCCTGAAAAAATAGCACTTTTACTGCCCATGAGCGGTCACTTTGCCAGCGCGGCAACCATTATTCGAGATGGCTTCTTCGCCGCCTATTTCAACGAAAAAAACAATCACACCGCCTCATCGATTCGTCTCTATGATACCGCCGCCAAAGGGCGTACCGCCAATGAACAGTACCAGCAGGCTATCGATGATGGTGCTGAGTTTATTGTTGGGCCACTGAATAAAGTGGATGTCGAGAGCCTTATCGCCGCAGGTGACGCCGCCATCCCGACCCTCATGCTTAACTACAGCAGTCATCCCGAGCTAATGGCTGACAACCTTTTTCAGTTTGGCCTCGCCCCCGAAGATGAAGCGCGCCAACTGGCAGAGCGTGCCTGGCTCGACGGCCACAATCAGGCACTCGCAATTGTGCCAGAAGGCGAGTGGGGCGCACGCATTCTACAGGCCTTTAACGATAGCTGGGGGGCACTTAACGGCTCCGTAGCAGAGCAGCAGAGCTACGCCTCCAGCAAAAATGATTTTTCAGGGCCACTGCGCAATCTACTCAATATCGATGAAAGCCAGCGCCGTAAAAAAGAGCTGCAACGCCTGCTCGGCACCCCGCTAAAATTTGAACCACGCCGCCGACAGGATGCTGATTTTGTCTTTATGGTTGCCTTCCCTCGCCAGGCCAGGCTGATCAAACCGCAACTCAAATTCCATTACGCCGGCGATTTACCTGTCTACGCGACCTCTCATCTCTACTCCGGCCATGCGGACAGAGAAGCCAACCGAGACCTTGATCAAATCACCTTTTGTGACATCCCATGGGTATTGAAGCGTAACCGCAAAGAAAATAGCCTTAACCAGCACATCCAGCAACTATGGCCAGAAGAAAGCAGGCAATACACCCGTTTTTATGCGCTGGGAATCGACGCCTATCACCTCATTCCGAAAATCAAACATATGGCCACCTTTCGCTATGAACGTCACAACGGCGAAACAGGCTCATTGAGCCTGGATGACACTAACCGTATTTTTAGGCAGTTACCATGGGCGCGCTTCAAACGCGGCATTGCACGCCCACTCTAAATCATCACCAATCAAGGCCACGCCACGGACGGCACTATGGGCAGTACACAAACAAGCGGGGATGCAGGCGAGGCAATCGCGCTCGAATACCTGCAACAGCAAGGGTTAACCCTCATCACCCGCAACTATCGCTGCCGCCGCGGTGAAATCGACCTCATCATGCAGCATCACGACAGCATTGTCTTCATCGAGGTGCGTTATCGCCGCAACAATCGCTTTGGTGGCGCACATGCCAGCGTTAATCGGCGTAAACAAGACAAGTTAATCGTGAGTGCGTTACACTATTTGCAGGGAAACCGGCGAGCAGCAAGGCAACCCGCTCGTTTTGATGTGATTGCNATNCACGCAGAAATGCAGNCAGCCACACAACCNGNCAATATCCAATGGATACANGACGCTTTTCAGGCCAANTATTAGCCCTCAGACGATAATNTAAGAGANNACACCCCNCCCTTATGGANCACGCAACTCGCATCAAACGCATCTTTAATGACAGCGTCGAAACCAAATTACAATCCGCAGAAGTTCTCTCACAACCAATCGTAACCGCAGCGGATGTACTGACCGCCTGCCTGCTTAACGAACGTAAAATCCTCTCCTGCGGTAACGGCGGCTCAGCTGCTGATGCACAGCACTTATCATCCGAGCTACTCAATCGCTTCGAAATGGAACGACCCGGTCTACCCTGCATCGCACTCACCACCGATGCATCGACCATCACCTCGATCGCCAATGACTACTCATTCGGAGAGGTTTTTTCCAAACAGACTCGCGCACTAGGGCAACCCGGTGACGTCCTGGTCGGCATCTCGACCAGTGGCAATTCAGAAAACATTGTCAATGCCATCCACGCAGCACACGAACGTGAGATGAACGTCATCGCCTTAACCGGCCGAGATGGTGGTGAAATCGCTAAAATCCTGCATGAAAACGATATAGAAATCCGTGTGCCAGCTGATAGTACCGCCCGTATCCAGGAAGTTCACCTACTGGNGATCCACTGCCTGTGCGACCTTATCGACTACCAATNACTGGGACAGGAGAATTAATTGTGAAGAGACTCATTGGCGCTGCCCTTGTCACCCTACTAATGGTCACCGCCCTGCAGGGCTGCGCGCCAATCATGGTTGCGGGAGCCGCGACAAGCGCCATCGTCACCCAGGACCGACGCAGTGCCGGCACCATCCTGGATGACAGGGCCAGCGAACACCAGCTCAACAACGCCATCCACAACGACACCCAGCTGATAAAAAATACGCGCATCAAGGTGGTCGTATTCAACGGTGTCGCGCTTCTCGTCGGCNAGGTACCCAGCGAACAGCACCGTAAACGTGCCGCCGNTCACGCACGTCAGCATGTGAAGATCAAACAGGTCAACAACGAAATCAAGATCACCCAGCCAATTGGACTCAAGGTGCAAAATAACGACACGGCCATCACCTTCAGAACAAAAAGCTCACTGCTCAGCACCAAGGGCGTCACCAGTGGCCACTTCAAGGTAGTGAGTGAACGCGGCATTGTCTATCTAATGGGCATCGTAACCCGCCAAGAGGGCGATACCGCCGCCAAAATCGCTCAGCGAGTGACCGGCGTACAAGGGATCGTAAAAGTCTTTGAATACACCGAAGCGCCTTAAAGCGAAATGACCGCTGAATTACTGGCCACACTACGTGCCATTGTTGGCAGTGAAAACCTGCTGCACGATCCCGCAGACTGCTGGCCGTACGGTTACGACAATAGCCGTCGAGAAGCGCTACCGGAAGCAGTGCTCTNCCCGCAGGATCACGCCCAGACGCTCAAGGTTATTCGGTTCTGCAACCAACATAAGATTGCCGTCACCGCGCGCGGAAAAGGTACCGGCACCACGGGCGCAACCGTGCCGCTGTTTGGTGGCGTGGTGCTTTCATTTGAGCGCATGCGCGAGATCATCAAGGTCGACCCCGCCAATCGCGTGATGGTGGTTGCCCCCGGCGTCACTAACCAGGAGGTGCAAAAGGCAGCCGGTGAACATGGTTTTTTCTGGCCACCAGACCCGACCAGTGCCGCCGTCTGTACCATTGGCGGCAACCTTGCTTATAATTCATCTGGCCCGCGTGCGGTAAAATACGGCACCCCTCGCGAAAATACACTTGGGCTACGCGCCATCACCGGTGATGGGCGTGAGATCCGCTGCGGCGTCTACACCACCAAAGGTGTCGTCGGCTACGACCTCACTCGGCTGTTAATCGGCTCCGAAGGTACTCTCGCGATCATCACCGAGGCCACCCTCAAGCTCACCCCGCTGCCAGAGGCCAAGCGTACCTTGCAAGCGGNCTACGCCACCATTGATGATGCTGCTAAAGCGGTCTCAGCGATCATGGCGCAAGCGGTTGTGCCATGTGCACTAGAGTTTATCGATGGCACCGCAATTGAGATGATCCGCAACTACTCAAAAGCAGACCTGCCCAGCGGGGCCGGCGCGATGTTAATGATTGAGGTCGATGGGCTGAGTGCAAGCCTTGATGAAGCAGTAGAGAAAGTCAGTAATGCCGCGCGTAACAAGGGCCTGGTTGAGTTAACCACTGCCACCACTCAAGCAGAGGTTCAAGCGCTGTGGAATACCCGCAAGGCGCTTTCCCCCGCGCTACGTAACGTCGCACCCAAAAAGATCAATGAAGATATTGTGGTACCTGTTTCACGCCTGCCAGAACTCACACGCGAACTGCAGCGACTATCGAAACAATACAACATCCCGATCGTCAATTTTGGCCATGCGGGTAACGGTAACCTGCACACCAATCTATTGCTTGACCCAGACGACCCACAGCAGATGAAAGATGCAGAGGCATGCCTTGATGCGGTGTTTGATCTGGTGTTAAAACTCAACGGAACTATTTCAGGTGAACATGGCATTGGTATCGTAAAGCGAGAGTTTGTTAGGCGTGAGATTGATGAAGTAACGCTTGGCTTAATGCGTCAGATCAAACAGCAGTTTGACCCCAATGGAATCCTGAATGCGGGTAAAACCATACCGGCCGCGAGTACTGAATAATAGCCGCCGCAGGCCTAGCGACCATTCGCCTCGCCGACAACCATTCAACCGCTATTGTTACTCTCCACCAGTCTGCACCAGCTCCGCCTCCAGTCTAGCCACCACTCTCTTCATGTAATCAGACCCCGGCTGAGTGCCAGCCAACCGCCACGCGTTCATTTCATTTCGATAAATGACACCTTGTTCCGCGGTTACTCCCCTTGGCACTACCAAGTCTGTTTTTGCTCCTGCGCGGCATAATAAATAATCCCAAAAGCCTTTCTTTCGAGGGCCTAGCCCCGCAAGAACCGTATCCTCCATTGCCACAAGCCTATTAATATTGGCTTCCTGCGTTTTATATTTGAACGTTTGCCCTCTGTTTACCCCGTAAATACCCACCCATGTATGCGGAATCCCGACCGCCGTTTCAAATGTCGCATGATCATCACCATCCACTTTAACAACAGAAGCAAAATGGTTCTCCCACCCTTCCTCAAGCCCAGGACTCGCATCAGAATCTTTCAAAACCCCGCCTGCCGCACTAGTAGATCGATCATTCCCACCTTCAGCCTCAGCATCGCCTGTAATGCCCCGAGCAAAGGCACCGCAGTGCTGTGCCGAGCCAACAACGCCATTTGCTTCATACGCTGAAATATCTGCCGCGTATCGATTGAAATCCGTTTCACCAATCGTGACCGCTCCCTGTGGATTCCATACTAGCCCTCCCGCCAAAGGCATCGGCGCAATGCCCACCGTCAATAATTCATCGGGGTAATTCCCCTTAGACACTGCAAATTCCCGTGTTTCAGAAACGTCATACAACCCATCAGCAGACTCGGTATATCGCTGGACGGGGGCGTTTAAATCAAACCCACTGGAGGCACCGCCCCGCCTCTCTATTTCCGAACAACCATTGCCTGTTAGTTGTGCCATTGGCGCTGGGTGAGCAGAGTAAGTGTTAACCAGGGCCTGCAATTGAGCAGTAAGTTGGCTTTGAGGGCTATTATTGGCCGCCTCTTGCAGCGTCCGACACGCCGCAGTCTGAGGGCGATTATCGGCAAACCGCCGTGCAGGCTCACCATCGTCGCGCTTATAGGATTTATCTTTCGCCACCGAGAAGCTATTATTAGCTGACGCTTTATCAACATGCCTATTCATCATCCGTTCCTTCAAAATAAACCCCACTTGTAGAAAACAGCCCATCAGCACAACATATCCATTACCCGCTCACCCCGCCTAATCATCACCCAGATACATTCGTATTTCAAGATGAACATTAGCCATTTTCAAGCGGTGTTAACGCTAATGGTTAATCATATATCACTGACGACCAGGCACCAACCTGACAACAGCACCGTCATCAGCATCCGTCAAAAGATACAAAAAACCATCAGGGCCATTGCGCACATCGCGAATGCGCCCAAGTTGCCGCTCCAATAACCGCTCTTCATTGATGACATGATTATTACGCAACTCAATCCGCGCCAGCAGCTGGAATTTTAACGCGCCAACAAAGAGGCTTCCCTGCCACTCGTCGAAGCCCCTGCCGCTATAAAAAGCCATCCCGGAGGGGGCAATAGAGGGAGTCCATTGATGGATAGGCTGCTCCATACCCTGTTTATGTGTCCCTTCACCGATACGAGTACCGGTGACATAGTTTTCACCGAAGGTGATCACCGGCCAGCCATAGTTTCGCCCTGGTAAAATGCGGTTAATCTCATCACCACCCTGCGGGCCATGCTCGTGCAACCACACCTCACCTGTCGCAGGATGTAGCGCCAATCCCTGTGGATTACGATGACCATAGGAGTAGATCTCAGGGCGGGCATTCGCTGTGTTAACAAAGGGATTATCTGTGGGAATACGACCATCATCATGCAAGCGTATCACCGAACCCGCGTGATCATTCAGATCCTGTGCGCGCATACGCTCACCTCGATCACCAACGGTGATATAAAGATAGTTATCTCGGTCGAAAACCAGCCGCGAACCAAAGTGACGCCCACCGCCGGATTTTTTATTCATAGAGAAGATCACCTGCAGATCTTTCAGGCGGCTACCATCCAGGCGCGCGCGAGCCACCGCTGTTCCATATTCAGAAAAGAAAACCCCTTTATCGGGCTCGGCATATGAGAAATAGAGCCAGCCATTATTTTGATAATCAGGATGTAATACGATATCAAGCAGACCACCCTGGCCAATCGGTTCAATCAATGGCAACCCTTCAACCGGATTAGGCAGTAGCTTGCCTTGTTTGATGATGCGTAGATGCCCGCCGCGCTCCGTGACTAACAGGCGACCATCAGGCAGAAAGGCCAGCGCCCAGGGATGCTCAAGACCGGCGACAATAGTCTCCACCTTGAACGGTGTTGCGATAGCAAATCCAGAAAAGAAAAAAGAGATGAATAAACCAGCGATACAAACACGGGAGATGAAATTCATTCCATTCGCATGGTTCATTATTTAACCCCACCATCCATTTATAATACTAGTTGAAGCGTAACTACTCAGCTACCGTAAATTTTGACTACTCGCTGAGTAGTTACGTTGAAGCCTTAAAAACATAAAATTCAGTCATTCCGCTAAGAGAAGGTTTTTCTCAATCACACCGACGGCGAACATACAGGGTCTTAACCACTGTCGCAATAACCTCATCAGATTCATTTTTGATATCAACAGACTTATCAAATACATATTTCCCAAGATCATCTGCTTTTTCTTTTATCGCTAAAATTTCCTCTTCACCGAGCTCAAAGCGAACACGAATGGTGCCTTTACCCGGTTTTTTAAATTCAATTTTTGCGGCCTTGTCCCAGACAACATATTGTGGGCCCAGGATATTAATTAACATCATCATATAGAAAGGGTCCGTCATCGCATACATAGAGCCACCAAAATGCGTGCCGACATAATTTTTGTTCGACCATTTCAATTTCATCTCAACTTCCATCAGCCGGTAGTCATCCGAGACCTTCACTATCTTTATACCAGCGCCACGAAATGGCGCCCAGAGATTACCGATAAACATCAATAATTTTACCGGCATTGCGCGCGCATTCTTTCTAAGGAATTGAGCCAACATTTAACATACACCCCGGCAGTTTATTCCATCGCTTTCGTTCATTGTAAAGAAAAACAGGATAATATTGACTGCCGTGATAACGAAACACCACCGCTTTCACCCGAACAGCCTCAGCATCTATTAAGACAAGTATTAACCCCAGAGTTTTCTACTACCCCAACACCTGTCATTCCGACGAAGGTGACCGAAGGAAATGCCCTCGGGTGCCGGAATCCAGAGCCACGGCTGCGGCAGCGATGGATGCTGGTATTTCAAGTGTCCTACCTCCTTTTCCAAATCAACGACTCTGAGCCTTTTGATTTCAACAAGAATCATTCTCATGTACCACCGCCACCTTAAACTTCACTGACAGTTCTGGCAAGTAATCCGAGTTTATCCAATCACCGACTTCGTTGTTCAATATCGTACCACGCACCATTGAAGTGGTACCCTAAATCTGGACAGGTTGTTAGGCTCTGACATACAAATTAAAGAGCATCATAATCATGAGCAAGAAACGTAAACAGCATTCCAATGAGTTCAAAGCAAAAGTGGCCCTGGCAGCCGTTCGAGGGGATGAAACCGTCCCGCAACTGGCTGCACGGCATGGACTACACCCGAGCCAGATCAATACCTGGAAAAAACAACTCACCGAGCAAGCCGCCGATCTTTTTTCCAGAGGCCATAGCAGTAAAAAGGAGAATGGCGACGTTGATGATTTACATCACGTCATTGGGCAGCTGACGGTGGAATGTGATTTTTTAGTACGAAAGCTCAATCATTAAGTCTTGATGTCCGAAAGCAGATGATTGAGCCCCCTTAAAGCCGGAGTAAGAGCCGTCAGTGCGCGCTGCTGAGCCTGCCACGTTCGACTTACTACTATCCGCCGCAGCCAGTGAATGATGACGAATTAAGCTTGTTACGCCTGATGGACGAGCAGTATCTGAAAACCCCGCAATACGGTAGCCGCAGTTATTCGACTGGGTTCCGCCGTCAGAGGCTAGCTGTTGGTCGGAAGAAAGCAGCCACCATGATGAATACTCTGGCGAACGGCCAAGTATGAGCACCTATACACCCGAGCGTTCAATAATTTAAAGGAGGTAAAGCAAAGTTTAATCCACTGGTTTGAGTGGTATAACCGAGAACGATTTCATCAAGGGCTTGATAACCTAACCCCAGATGAGGTTTACTATCAATATCGAACTATTTCACAAGCTGCCTGAGCTTGATTGACACCATGTTAGCGCTTAACTTTTCCTCAAGTTGTCCCGTTGAAGGAGGCCACTTCATGATTCTATGCCACATCGTATTTTCCTTTACGCTTGATTGGATTCAGAAGCCAACACTGATGGTTTGGTTGGCGTGTTAACAAAAGGTAATTTTAAAACTTTTAATAACTCATCACTTTTGGGATAAATATCAATATTATTTACGCCCAGTCGGTGAGGCACTGAGTCTGGTTTGTAATTAAAAGTACCAAACACAATATCCCAAAAACTAATTACCGAACCATAATTTTTAGCCTCAACCATTTCGGCGCTGTGATGATATCGGTGCAACTCTGTACCAATAAAAATATAATTCAAAAAACCTGCTTTGATAGCAACATTATAATGAGAGATAAAACCTTGCAAAGCCATTAGGGCATTAAATAAGAATATAGACTCTGCTGTGATGCCAGATAAAACGAGCGTTCCCTGAATAATTATTAGGCTCAATATCATGTTTATTGGGTGAAATACCACGTGCATTAAAATATAAACTTTGTCAGGTAAATGGTGAGCGACATGCACACGCCAGAACCAAGCACCTAATTGACCCCTTCCTTCATGACTATAACGGTGATACCAGTATTGAAAAAACTCATACACCAGCAAACAAATCATGACCTCAAGCAATAATGGCAGCCCGGCTATTAGCCCTGTATTGTATCGACTTAGATCAATCGCTAGCATCATCATTGCAAGTTTTATTAACCCAATTGTAACCAGATTAGTTGCCATCCATTTAAGATCACGTCGAAATGATTTCCAGGTCATTTTCCAGTTTTCTTTACAGGGATAGAGAAATTCAATGGCTAAACACATCCAGAACCTTATACCGGACATCACTGCAAGTACAATTGCCAAATCCCAGTTAAAATGACCAGCAAAATAAAAACTGGCAAAAACACTAATTAATAATATGGGGTATAAGGCACAACTAATTAATTTTTTCACTTCCATTTTCCTCCGATATTTATTACTATACAAAAGACTACTATACGGAATAGTATTGATGTAAATTTTTTAACTACTATTGTGTCCCGCCCTGTTTAATGTACTCTTCAATCACTTCGTTAATCCAGCAGACCTTCGTAGCAAGTATCATTCGATATTGTTTTACCACCATACGAACACAAAAGTTAGCATTGGCAACAGCATCTTCTTTTTCATGTGTTTTCATCCCTGTTAATAGCGAAGTAAGTTCCATTTGAAGGTTTTTTAACATTTTTAAACCTTCTTTATATTCACAATGATACAAATTCCAGATAAAAGAATTTGATTCAAAATGAAAAGAGCTTATTCTAGAAGAGTAATATTCCATTAACTTGTAAAAATGTTTTTTACCCTGGGAATTTACTGAATAAATCACCCTTTCTGGTGCTTCACTGTCGCGTATGGTTTTACTTTTTAAGAGTTTAGCCTCGTTTAGTCTACGGCAACTTTTGTAAACTACTGGACGACTAATTTTTAATAAGCGACTAAGGTTTCTTTTCTCTACTAATTGGGCAAGCGCATAAGCATTTCTCGGTTCATTTAATAAAAAACCTAATATCACAAGATCAACAACGGACATTTTTATTTTCGACTTCATCGGTATAATGTATACTAGTATACCGAAACAATCAATGGGCAGCTTAATCTTACTTAGCAAAAAAATATATCAGATTACTTTCGCTCCGATCAGGGCGCGAAAGTATTTTCACCGCATCCGGGCTATATCTCTACGGTGAAAAAACAGGAGCTCAATGCCTTCAATGCATTGAGCGATGCGTTTGAAGGTACTTCTCTGACGCTTTCCCTGACCAAAAAATAGATACTTAGCATGTGAGGACTGAGTAGATAATTGGACTCCCCCACCCCCTAAAATACAAGGTAACATTAATGTTACCACGCAAAAATATTATGAGAGAGTCCAAATGATGAAGAATACGATGGTTGGCGTTGATTTGGCGAAAGAAGTTGTTCAGGTTTGTGTCCAAACCGATTGCACGTTGCGTCACACCAAAACGCTCGGCTCTTTCCCATTGATAATCATCGGCTCTGGCCTTCACACCTTCCAACAGTTGATCCATATCGATTTTTGTTGTAAGTTTGTTTCGCCTCTCAGACGGTTTCAGACGACATTGCCAACGAGACAAGGTGCTGATACCTATATCAATAATGCTCATTTGTTTGCTCAAACGTCAAACCCTTTTTCGTTTTATAGGCAAATATTTTTTGGCGAAAATCAAGGCTATAATTCAGAACCTTGATGACATCATTATTATAGTTTTTTATATATTGGAAATATGCGCGAGGTGATTTTTGGAGAAAAATATTATGAACCTTAAGCTGATTAGCTTTAAGCTATGCCCGTTCGTAAAAAAGCTGAGGTAACATTAAGATTCAAAGGTATTGAATACGAAATAGAATACGTGGACTTAGCAAAGCCACCAGAATGGTTTTTGAACATGTCACCTTTAAAAAAAGTGCCCATACTACAAGTAGGCAAACATATAATATTTGAATCATCAGTAATATGTGAATATTTAGAAGAAGCCTATTCGAATAAACTTCATCCCAATGACCCAGTTTTACGCGCAATGAATAGAAGCTGGATAGAATTCGGAAATTCTTGCCTATGGGATTCATTTTATATAACTGTAAAAAATGAAAGAGAAGAATTTTATCAGTCAATGGAAGATTTACATATTAAATTTGATCAAATAGAGAAAATATTGAAGGCCCCATTTTTCAATGGCAAGCGTATTTCACTGGTGGATATAAGTTTTTCTCCCATGTTTCAATTCTTAACATACATTAATGATTTAGAACCGATAATTTTCAGTGAGGTGAGAGACCCCAAAATAATTACATGAAAAAATAAACTCTTAAGCCTTAATGAAGTCAAAGATGCTTACTCACCTGACTCAAAAAAACTACATTTTGAACAGTCCTGGAAAAGGAAAGGTTACTTATCAAGGTTTTTGAATGATGAAAATATGGCATTGGTGTTATTTCAAGTATTTATTAAGCATTTAAATTGTAATCAATGGTGGAGGTTTATATGAATAAGAAAAAAAGATTGATCATCGCGTTTGTTGGAGCATTGTTATTTGTTAGTAATGTTGCTCATTCAGCCACATCCAAAATAGGTATTCTTGTTTTCGATGATTTTTTGACAAGCGATGTAACTGCACCTATAGAGGTTTTTGGCGCGGCAACGAAAAAATCGTGGTTCTCCTCGTACGAAGTAATGGTCATTTCTGCAACCAAGAGAAAGGAAGTTTTGTCTGAAGAAGGGCTTAGAATAATCGCTGACATAACCATCTATGACGATATCAAACTTGATGTATTAATTGTACCCAGTGCATATAAAATCGATGACTTATTGAAGAATAAAGACCTCATTGAATATATAAAAAAACAAAGCCAATCAGCATCCTGGATGGCAAGTAACTGTTCAGGAGCCTTCTTGCTTGCTGAGGCTGGTGTGCTTGATGGAAAAAAAGCAACAACATGGTCTGGAGGAGAAAGTGGTCTTTTAAAGTCGTATCCAAAAATCAAGGTTCAGTTTGATAAAAATGTAGTTGTTGATAGCAAAGTTATCACTTCAAACGGCGGCCCAGTTAGCTATCAAGCGGCTTTTAAACTGCTGGCAAAACTGAGTAATGATAAATTCTCAAATGAAATATCAGAAGCAATACAATTTGATAGGCTAAAAAATGCATTCAGACCATAATAAATAGCGCCAGCGGACAGGAGAAAAGGGGTCAAGTATCATATTGACTCTTTATCTTTATCAATTCTAATTTACTAGCTCTTCCCCATCTATATCCAATGTCCGCTCCAGGCCGAAACCAGCCACTACCATAACAACCGACCTCAATGACGTAGCCCTACTAAACACTGCCAACACCATCACACAAATAAGCACCAGCCTTTCAATACCACAACACAAACATGCCACAAATAAACATCCATTAATAGCCGTATTTTTATATTACTATAAAGGTATGAGGTCGAATCGATAAGCTTAAAAAAATTGAGACGGGGTATGCTGGTATGACAGGTTATGACGGTGGCTGCAGGCTTCTATTGAAGCGGAACACCGATTAAGGATGAAATGTATGTGATCAGGAAGAATAAAACTAAGCGGCCACCCTCTATTGCGGGCCCTGGAAGACACCCCCTTTCAACAGTTGTTGGCCCGCGCAGCAGAAAGATAAAACAGCCAATAACCTTACCATCACGGCCAGACACTCATACAACGAAATTGAGTTTACTTTTTAACAAAGTTAACCAATAATCCATGCAAATTGTGATATTCCAGAGCCATGACTCAAGCGCCATTATCCTAGCCTTATGCCAGCCACTAAATTTTCCATCTGCAAGAATAGTCAAAGACACCCCTATCGGCATCATTGCGAGCGGGCAAGCCACCGCAATGAACCTAACGCTGGCCAGCAGCAAGTTGAGTGGCTAGCGGGATTGCCGATTGGAAACATGCAGTGAGCCATTTTGATGTTGGTCTTTTGCCTGCGGGGCATTTGCATGGCTTTTCATCCACAATCGATGACTCGATCGGCAATGCGGATCGGTTTGAGGCTATCGAGCAAGCGTTTTCACGCAATGTAGGCGAAGGCCTATTTTTTCTCGCCGCCCTAAAGAGCGGTGCCGACCTATCACCATCATTACACTATTGGCGTAGTTTCGCCTGCCAGTATATGAGTGAACGCTGCTTGCTGCCCGACGCAAACCCGCCTGATTCGATAACACCATTCACCGCAACTGAGACCATGCCGCTACTGCTCAGTGCCCCGCCGATGCGAGGCGCTGAATATCTCTCGGCTGAGGTACTACAAGACCTCCGCACCCTGCTAGACAGCTGGGTCTGTGAAACGATTCAGAAGATCGGTGGCCTTGACGACCTGCTAGCAAAAAGAGCCCCACGATGGCACCAGGTAGGACGAGTCTGTTTTCATCTGGCAGAAAACAAAAATGACCCAGACTACCCCTTCGCCTTTATCGCGACCTATGCCCCCGAACTCTCCGCACAGGGCCGCCTTCGTTATCAACCGCTCAATCGAGCCCTGCAAGAGTACGCCGGTACCAACAATAAAAAGGCCTTAATCCGCCTGCTATCGCCCGTGCAGCTCGCCGCCGAATCAAGCTCAGTGATCAAAGCATTGGTAGACACGGGTGATCTCTATCATCCACTCGCCTGGCGACCCAATGAGGCGTATATGTTTCTTAAAGAGGCGGCGCTGTACGAACAATGCGGCATCGTCGTGCGGCTGCCGGACTGGTGGAAAAAACGCAGCCGCCCGCGTGTCAACATCACCATTGGTGAGGGCAAAAAGAAAAAATTTAATGCCGATTCACTGCTCGACTTTAAACTCAGCATCGCACTGGGCGATACAACCCTCAGCAAGGCCGAGCTAAAAAAACTGATGGCCGTAGACAATGGCCTCGCCTTTATAAAGGGCCAGTGGGTCGAGGTAAATCAGGCGAAACTGAACGAGGCCCTGAATCACTGGAAAGCTGTCGAAGCAGGGGCTGGCGTGGGCGGGCTCACCTTTGCCGAAGGCATGCGCCTGCTGGCAGGCGCCCCCGCCGACTTAGCTCACGATGAGATACAGGAGAACCATGAGTGGTCATTTATTCAACCCGGCAAGTGGCTCGCGTCCCAGCTGGCAGCGCTGCGCTCACCCGGCCAACTAAAAGCAGCCACCCCAGGCAGCGCGCTCAAAGCGACGCTACGTCCTTATCAACAGGCGGGGGTTAACTGGTTGCGGCTACTCTCCCAGCTCGGCCTGGGCGCCTGCCTGGCAGATGACATGGGGCTAGGAAAAACCATGCAGGTAATCTCATTACTACTGGTCGAAAAAAGAGGCCTCAGTAAACGCCCTGCACTGCTGGTATTGCCAGCCTCCCTGCTGGCCAACTGGCAAGCAGAGCTGGCGCGCTTTGCCCCTTCGTTACGCTGCCTGTTTCTACACGGTTCCCAACATAGCAAGCAGACAATGGTGGCGATGGCCGATGACCCCGCCACCCTCAATAACATCGATGTCGTATTAACTACCTATGGCACACTCATGCGCCAACGCTGGTTACTGCAACAACACTGGCAACTGCTGATACTCGACGAAGCCCAGGCGATCAAAAACCCGAGCGCTCGGCAGACTAAAGCGGTCAAGCAGGTCAAGGCGACTTCACGCATTGCCCTGACGGGAACGCCGATAGAGAACAACCTCACCGACCTCTGGTCGTTGTTCGACTTCCTTAATCCAGGCCTGCTGGGGTCAAACAGGCGCTTCAAGGCGTTTGTGAAATCACTCGCCAAGCGCGAGAGTGACCAGTATGCGCCGCTGCGCAATCTGGTTAGCCCTTATATCCTGCGCCGCATGAAAACAGATCGTTCTATCATTGATGACCTACCGGAGAAGACTGAACTTTCCGCCTATTGCGGCCTGAGTAAGATTCAAGCAGCGCAGTATCAGCACGCCGTCACCGAGCTGGCGAATGCGATTGAAAACCAGGATGGTATCAAGCGGCGCGGCCTGGTGCTCGCCTACTTGATGCGCTTCAAACAAATCTGTAACCACCCATCACAACTGCTCGGCGATGGTGAATACAACCCTAAACTAAGCGGAAAATTTCAGCGCCTGGCCGAACTGTGTGAAGAGATCGCTTCACGTCAGGAGAAGCTGCTGATCTTTACCCAGTTCCGCGAAATGACCGCGCCGCTGGCCGACTTTCTAACCCAACAGTTTGGCCAGCCGGGGCTGATATTGCACGGTGGCACACCGCTCAAACAGCGACAAAAAAGGGTAGAACAATTTCAGCATGAAGCAGGGCCACCCTTTTTCGTACTCTCCCTCAAGGCAGGCGGCACTGGCCTCAATCTGACCCAGGCATCGCACGTGATCCACTTTGACCGCTGGTGGAATCCGGCCGTGGAAAATCAGGCCACTGACCGCGCCTTTCGCATCGGCCAGAAAAAAAATGTGCTGGTGCATAAGTTCATCTGCCAGGGAACAGTAGAAGAGAAGATAGATGCGATGATCAATGAGAAAAAGGCCCTCGCCACCGATCTACTGAAAAGCGGTGCCGAGACACTGCTTACAGAGATGGATAACAAGGCGCTGATTGATCTAGTATCACTCGACATTGAAAAGAGTCAAATCTGAATCCAGAATAATAAAGGGGAAGCGTAGATGGCTTACGGTAGCTGGCCTAAATATGTATCCGTCGCGCAGCGACGCACGAAAGCCGCGAAGTCGATGCAACGACTAGAAAAAAAAGGGCTGATAATAGAACCCATTAAGACCGAGGGGCGCAAGATCGCATGCACGTTCTGGGGCGAGGCGTGGTGTGATCACCTGGAGAAATTCAGTGACTATGAAAACCGTCTGCCACGTGGGCGCACCTATGTGCGCAACGGCTCGGTCTGTCACCTCGCCATCTCAAAGGGCCGCGTCGAGGCGATTGTCAGTGGCTCTGAACTCTACAACATCAAGATTGATATCAAACCGCTCTCGGCTAAAAAATGGGACAAGGTACGTGAACAGTGCGCCGGCCAGATCGGCTCCATGCTGGAACTACTGCAGGGCCATTTTTCTGATAATGTGATGAAGATTGTCACCGACCAGGGGAGCGGCCTGTTCCCCCAACCCAGCGAGATAACACTCACCTGCGACTGCCCCGACTGGGCCGAGATGTGCAAACATATCGCAGCGGTACTCTACGGCGTAGGCAGCCGATTAGACCATCAGCCCGAACTGCTTTTTCTGTTGCGCAATGTTGACCATGAAGCGCTGATTGCAGCCGAGCTGGACGTTAGCTCAGCCACATCCGGAAAAAGTAAAGGGCGACGACTGGCGACCACCGATCTTTCCGATCTATTTGGTGTTGAGATGGATGAGGCTAAACCTACCCATGAAAAAATAGGCCATAAAAAAGAATCGGTTAATAAAAAGACGGTCAAAAAGAGAACCGGGAATACGCTTAAAAAGCAGCGCGCATCAAAGGGAAAGAACAAACCATTCACAGCCACTGCAGCAGCAGTGCGTCGCTTGAGAAAACGATTTAAGATGAACGTTATTCAGTTTTCTGAGTTACTTGGCATAACCCCCGCGACGATCAATAAATGGGAGAACAGCCGTGGAAAACTTACACTCCGCCAACACACGCTGGCTGCGCTTAGCCAAGCCATCGAACTCACAGCAGAGCAAGCGATAAGAAAACTAAAAAAAATTGAGCGTCAGAAAAAACCTTGAAGCAGAAAAAAGGAGTTTAGAAGAGATCTTGCAACCCCACCCCCTCAACTCCCTTTTTCTCGATTAATTGTCGTCCAAATTCCTAACAAAAAAGGACTATCCAGCCATGGAAAGTTGTGCAATCGTGCTTGCTTTAATCTTGGTAGATGACGTTTGAGGATGATAGCTCACCTGAACAATCGACTTGCCGCCTTTCTTTAGAAAAGTCTCAACTGCAATATTATGAGGCTTACGTCCCCAGTCTTCGCCAACGACAAAGATATCTACATCTAATTCTTTACATGCCGATGCGTATTCCAGTTCATGATAAGGGCGTACAATGTCAACACAACGCAGAGCCCTTAGCATTTCCATTCTCTGTTCAAGAGGAATAACCGGGGGTCTAAACTTATAACTCGCAACAACCTCATCCGAGGCAACCCCCACTGCGACCGTATTACCTAACCTCTTACAATGCTGGAGTAGTGCCAAATGACCAATATGAAGCAAATCCCAAGTTCCAACAGTATATACAAGCATTGTAAAATTCACACCTCTAGAGCAAAACAAACATGTTAACATACTGCCGCTGCATTCTAAAATATCAGCCTACCTGGATATGAAAGCTAAACAATGACCATTGAGCCCCCTACACCAGAATCACCAAAAGCACAACCTAATTCGATCCTATCTTATGCCAAAGATTTGCCTAATCTTTGCTCCCTGGCGGGACTAGCCTGCACCCTTCTCGCTATTTACTTCAGTATAACCGGGCTTTTTGCAGCCGCGATGATTGGCATGATATGGGCTGTCGCGTTTGATTGGGCTGACGGCCTCATTGCCCGCAGAATGAAAGGGCGTACCGGGGATGACCGCATCTTCGGGGGGCAACTTGATGTTTTAATTGATATTGTCAGCTACGGCGTCGCACCAGCGATCCTACTGCTGAGCTACGGTAATTTTGAACTGATCTACTTACCTGGTGCATTTTTAATGCTTGCAGCCAGCGCACTACGACTGAGTTACTTCAGTACTTTTGGTCTTGCCGGTGGCACCCAATACACCGGACTCGCCCTGGATAACAATAGTATTATCCTGGTTTTCATCTTTCTGTTTGAAGGCCTATTTAGCCAGAGTGTTTTCGCCGTCATTCTCTATGCAAGTGGCGTCTCTCTCGCGGCCTTAAACGTATCTCAAGTAAAGACACCTAAGCTCTCAGGGAACCCCATCAATGTGCGCATTCTCGCCGCTTACACTGTTGGAATCACCGTGATTTATGGATTTATGCTCTAGCCAGAGTCAGGCGACTGATCCATCCTTTTTGAGCAGAGATTCAAAGAATAGGAAAAATAGAAAATAGGGGTCAAGTATCATATTGACTCTTTACCTTGCTACACAACCCCCTATCAGCACTCATCCTAAGCTTCAACTTCCCGATCACATTGGGAATATTTCTGGTTCGAGTGAAACTCAGCTGATCAGCTATCTGCCGCAACTTCAGGCCACACAATTCCTGCCCCAGATACATCACTACCCAGCGTGCTATATTCTCTTTCTGCCTGCCACGCTGGCTTGCAGTCATTGAGGCGGCTTCAATACCAAAACAATCCGCAACTGAGTTCATCACCTGAGATATATCTGGTCTGAACTGTTAGAAAAAGCGGCTGTCAACAGAAAACCCCCAATAAAAAGCCCAGCATTACCGGGCTTTTTATCTCAACTTGCAGCGACGGCTACTTCCGCTTAGGCAAATAAATATCCGTACAAGTCCCTTCCGCCACCTCAGCAGCAAAGTTAAGCGTCTCTGACAACGTTGGATGCGGATGAATGGTCAGC
Organism: Thiotrichaceae bacterium; assembly: GCA_002401765.2. Taxonomy (GTDB): domain Bacteria; phylum Pseudomonadota; class Gammaproteobacteria; order SZUA-140; family SZUA-140; genus SZUA-76. Next base: position 24,289 of record NVTY02000034.1, on the reverse strand, counting down.
GCAAGATCCTGCATATCCGCGCCCATTTCTAACGCCAGTACGGCCTCGGCAATCAACTCACCAGCATTGGTGCCGACGATGCCTGCCCCGATGATGCGGTGGTGTTCATCGAACAGTACTTTGGTCAGCCCTTCATCACGTCCGATTGAAAGTGAACGACCACTCGCGGCCCATGGGAAGGCGCCCTTCTGGTATTTAATTCCTTCTGCTTTGCACTCATCTTCAGTCTTGCCCATCCATGCGATCTCGGGATCGGTATAGCAGACGGATGGAATGGTGCGCGCATCGAAGAAGGTTTTCAGGCCGCTGATTACTTCTGCGGCCACCTTCGCTTCATGGCTTGCCTTATGCGCTAGCATCGGCTGACCAACGATGTCACCAATCGCGAAGATGTGATTGACGTTGGTACGCTGCTGCTTGTCTACATTGATAAAGCCACGCTCATCAACGGCAACGCCTGCTTTATCGGCATCGATCAACAGGCCGTTCGGTGAACGACCAATCGAAACCAAGACACGATCAAAGGTATCTTGCGCGGGTGCGCCTTTGCCTTCGAACGAACAGACTAGCCCGGCATCACTCGGGTCAATCGCGGTAACTTTGGTGTTGAGAAAGATATTTTCATAACGCTTTTTAATGCGGCGTTCCAATGGGCGCACGATATCGCGATCGACGCCCGGAATCAGTCCCGGTGACAATTCGACCACAGTGACATCCGAACCCAATGCGTCGTAGACCGTGGCCATCTCTAGCCCGATGATACCGCCACCAACGACTAATAAGCGCTTAGGCACTTCGGCAATCTCCAGTGCATCGGTTGAATCCATTACGCGTGGGTCAGCCCATGGAATAAACGGTAGTTTAGTCACGCGAGAACCAGCAGCAATAATAGAATTTTCAAAACCGATAACGGTCTTGCTGCCATCATCCGCTTCTACTTCAATGGTATTGCTTGACGTGAACTTGCCGTAGCCGTGAATGATTTCAACATTACGCTGCTTCGCTAACCCTTTAAGGCCGCCGGTCAATTTATCGATCACGCTCTCTTTATGGGCGCGTAATTTATCGATATCGATCTCGGGTTTATTAAACGCCACCCCGATCTCTGCGAACTCTGCCGCTTCGTTAATCACCTGCGCGGTATGCAGCAACGCCTTCGATGGAATACAACCCACATTCAAACAGACACCACCGATGCTCTGGTAGCGCTCAATCAAAATCACTTTCTTGCCAAGGTCTGCCGCACGGAACGCGGCGGTGTAACCACCGGGGCCTGCGCCAAGAATAACGACCTCAGCCTCTTTACGGTGTACCCCTTGGGTATCAACGTCACCGCCATAGCTTGCTGCTTTAGGTGCCGGAGTAGAGACGGGCGCAGCCGCTATAGATGCAGCCGCTGGCGCAGACTCAGCAGGTGCATCACTCGCGGCCGTTTCAGTCACTTCCAGTTTAATCACCAGACTGCCTTCAGAGACTTGATCACCCATCGCAACCAGTACCTCTTTAACCACACCACCCCGTGGCGCTGGAATCTCCATCGCTGCTTTGTCTGATTCAACCGAGATCATTGAATCTTCCGCTTCGATGGTATCGCCCACCGCAACCAACACTTCAATCACTTCAACTTCGTCAAAGTCACCAATATCAGGGACAGGAACACTTATAATCTGACTCATCGTCATCGCCTCCTGTTACAGCAATTCTTCAGGCGCGCCCGCAAGCACACGACTGAGAAAGGTGGTAAAACGTGCGCCGTCCGCACCATCAATCACGCGGTGATCGTATGAGAGTGCTAGCGGCAACATCAGCTTCGGCTCGAAGCCTTCGCCGCTCCATACCGGCTGCATTTTTGAACGTGATACACCGAGGATCGCAACCTCGGGCGCATTCACGATCGGGGTAAATTTAGTGCCGCCGATGCCGCCCAAACTTGAGATGGTGAGACAACCGCCCTGCATATCCGCCGGTTTCAATTTTTTGTCACGCGCCTTGATGCTGATCTCACCCATCTCGATGGCGATATCAACCAGGCTCTTTTTGTCTGCATCACGGATCACCGGCACCACCAGGCCATCCGGCGTATCAACGGCGATGCCGATGTTGTAATATTTTTTATAGATTAGGTTTTCACCACTCGCATCGAGTGAGGAATTAAAACGTGGAAACTCTTTCAGACCAGCAACCACCGCCTTAACCAGGAACGCGAGCATGGTAATGCGAATCCCTTTCTCTTTGTATTCTGGCACCATCGCTTTTCGGAACGCTTCCAGTGCGGTGATATCGGAATCATCAAACTGTGTCACATGCGGAATGGTAACCCAGTTGCGATGCAGGAACTTGCCGGTGAGTTTATTGATCTTGGTAAGCTTCTTACTCTCAACCTCGCCCCACTTGCCAAAATCGACCGCAGGCATCGGCGCGACTTCAAGGCCACCACTGGTAGCAGGGCTACCATGGATCATGACGTTTTTAACAAACGCCTTCACATCTTCCAACGTGATACGACCTTTACGGCCACCACCAGCAACACTACCCAGGTTAACCCCAAGCTCACGTGCAAACTTACGTACCGATGGACTGGCGTATGCCTTAGCAAAACTCATTTCATCGATCTTGGCTGGCGCCATTAGCGCTGCACGACGTGGTGTCTGTTGCGCTGCCGCCTGAGGTGCCGCTGCTTTTGGTGCAGCAGCAGCAGGAGCCGCAGTTGTTTCAGCAGGCACATCTGCAACGGGTGCATCGCCAGAAGGTTCTAACATCATAATCAGCGTGCCTTCTGCCACCTGGTCACCCAGCGCAACCTTAAGCTCAATGATCACGCCTGCCTGCGGTGCTGGAATCTCCATTGCCGCTTTGTCAGACTCGACTGAAATCAGTGAATCTTCGGTCTGCACGCTATCACCGACCGCCACCAATACTTCAATCACTTCGACTGCATCGAAGTCACCAATGTCCGGAACTAATATCTCTATTGCCATTTCAATATTCTCCTAATCGATCAGGCAGAAGCCGGGGTTGGTTTTTCTGGCTCGATGCCATATTTGGCAATCGCCTCAACCACCTTCGTCGCTGGAATCTTCCCTTCATCCGCCAATGCCTTCAGTGCAGCGACAACAACATGAACACTGTTCACTTCAAAATGTTTACGCAACTGCGCGCGGGTATCACTGCGGCCAAAGCCGTCGGTACCCAGCACTTCATAGTTGCCCGGTACCCACTTACGAATCTGCTCCGCATAACTCTGAATATAATCGGTTGCGGCGATAAATGGCCCGTCACGACCTGCCAGTGCTTCAGCCACATAAGAGACCTTTGCATCGGCATCTGGATGCAGACGATTCCAGCGATCCACACGTTGCGCTTCACGTGATAGCTCCGTAAAACTGGTCGCACTCCAGATATCAGAGGCAATGCCCCAGTCGCTCTGTAGCAATTCACTCGCGGCAATCACTTCACGCAGGATGGTACCGGAGCCCATCAACTGCACGCGATCAGAATCATCTCCACCGCCTTCTTTAAACAAATACATCCCTTTGATGATCCCTTCCTCACTACCTTCCGGCATCGCAGGGTGGGTATAGGTTTCATTCATCGCGGTGACGTAATAAAAAACGTTTTCCTGTTCGACAAACATACGGCGCATGCCATCATGGATGATCACCGCCATCTCGTAGTTAAAGGTCGGGTCATAACTAACGCAGTTAGGAATCGTGCCCGACATAATCAGACTGTGACCATCCTGATGCTGTAGCCCCTCACCGGCAAGCGTGGTACGCCCAGCAGTACCACCAATCATAAAGCCACGCGCCTGCATATCACCCGCCGCCCATGCGAGATCACCGATGCGCTGAAAACCAAACATTGAGTAGTAGATATAGAACGGGATGGTGCTGACACCATGCGAACTGTAAGAGGTCGCCGCCGCAATCCACGAGCACATCGCGCCCGCTTCGTTGATCCCCTCTTCCAGGATCTGCCCGCTCTTGTCCTCTTTATAGAACATGATCTCGTCTTTGTCTTGCGGGGTATAAAGCTGCCCCACCGACGAGTAGATACCCAACTGACGGAACATCCCTTCCATACCGAAGGTACGCGCCTCATCCGGTACGATCGGCACAACATGTTTGCCAATCTTTTTATCACGGCATAGCAGCGTTAACATTCGCACCCACGCCATGGTGGTCGAGATCTCTTTGTCACCCGTGCCCACTAGCAGCGGTTCAAAAGCCGACAGTGGTGGAATCTCTAACGCAGCCACTTTATCGCTACGGGTTGGCAGGTAACCGCCCAATTCTTTGCGACGTGCATGCATGTACTGCATCTCTTCTGAATCCGCTTCAGGCACATAGTATTTACCGGCCGCGGCATCTTCATCATTCAACGGGATGTTGAAACGATCACGGAAAGCGATCATGTCATCGTTAGCCAGTTTCTTTTGTGAATGGGTACGCATCTGCCCTTCACCGGCAGAACCCATGCCGTAACCCTTAACGGTGTGCGCAAGGATCACGGTTGGCTGACCGTTCTGATTAACCGCTGCATGATAGGCTGCGTAGACCTTATGAGGGTCATGCCCGCCACGGTTGAGACGCCAGATATCGTCATCCGACATCTTCGACACCATCGCCTTTAATTCAGGGTATTTGCCAAAGAAGTGTTCACGCACATACGCGCCATCTTTCGATTTGTAATTCTGAAAATCTCCGTCGACCGCTTCCATCATGCGCTTCTGCAACAGACCATCTTTATCTTTGGCCAGCAATGGGTCCCAGTAGCTGCCCCACAACACTTTGATCACATTCCAGCCGGTACCGCGGAAGTTTGCTTCCAGCTCCTGCACGATCTTGCCATTGCCACGCACTGGCCCATCAAGGCGCTGCAGATTGCAGTTCACCACCCACACTAAATTATCCAGCTTTTCACGTGATGCGAGTGAGATCGCGCCCAGTGTCTCTGGCTCATCCGTTTCACCATCACCGATAAATGCCCACACCTTACGCCCTTCGGTGGTCGAAAGATTACGGTGTTGCAGGTATTTCATGAAACGCGCCTGATAGATCGACATGATCGGACCCAGGCCCATCGATACCGTCGGGAACTGCCAAAAATCAGGCATCAAGTGCGGATGCGGATAAGAGGAGAGACCACCACCATCGACTTCCTGACGAAACTTATCGAGCTGATCCGCACTCAAGCGCCCTTCAAGAAAGGCGCGAGCATAGGTACCAGGTGACGCGTGGCCCTGTGAAAAAATTAGATCTCCACGACACTCGTCAGTCGCCGCCTTCCAGAAATGGTTATAGCCCACATCATAAAGGGTCGCGGCCGAGGCAAAGCTGGCGATGTGGCCGCCCAGCTCAGAACTTTTACGGTTAGCCTTTACCACCATTGCCATCGCGTTCCAACGAATATAACTGCGAATGCGATTCTCAATCGCATGATCCCCGGGGCTTGTTGCCTCCAGGTGGGTCGGGATGGTATTCACATAGGCGGTATTAGCCGAGTAAGGCAGATTAGCACCGCTACGGCGGGCCTTGTCGATCATCTGTTCTAACAGGAAATGAGCACGCTCAACCCCTTCGTTTTCGATCACCGATTCCAGGGCATCGACCCACTCCTGGGTTTCAATGGTATCGATATCAGGTAACTGCGATTGCTGGGACATTCATCCAACCTCTTTATTGAATTCCGGCACCCTCATGGGGAGCGCGCCGTTAAATTTATGGGTAAATCGTGAAAATGAAATCTAAAAGCTAAGGGCCGGACCTTTGACAAGTGGCAAAGGCCGAGTAAAAAATTATTGGCAAATACAGGGCAAGGGAGGGCCAAAAGGCCTCGGACAGCACAGGCACATAGAACGGGGGCTATTTTTTTTCGCTACCGCCATAAAATCGGCCTATATTTCCTTTATTTATGTGTTACTAACCACCGCATCCCATTTCAATGGCACATACGTTAAACAACCATTGTATAGTAACATGCTTGTTTCTATTAAGATTTTAGCAGCTCTGCCCACACTATTTTGTTATCTTTGGCGGACAAGCATTGATGCACCATCTCTCTGGCCCGATATGATCGTTTTTTTCCCGCATCAGGTCAAGAAAAGGCCATCCAAATAACAGGGGATATTGAATGAAAACCGAGCTAACACAACAGAAAAGCAGCCTGACTGAGCGCAGCGTTAATACCCTCTCGCATCTGATTATTCTGCTGCCACAAGATTGCCTCAAGGCTAAATCCAGCCAAGGATGGCCCGCACTCCCTCACCAAGGGGTACTCAAACAGCGCCTCAAACGTGGCGGCGATGAAGCAGCGTTACTCACCACCGACCTACCCAATAAGGCCAGCACCCGAGTCACCCTCTCAGGCATCAAAAAAGAGATGGCGCGATTTGAACTGCTGACACTGGCACGTAAACTGGCCGTACCGCACCTGGCACAAAACCCGACCACCGTCTCAATCACCGCCGTTGGATTTACAGATGAAGAGGCTGAGCCGCTAATCAAGGCAATGGTTGCCGCACTACTCGCCGCAAGCTGCGATATGCCGTCGTTCAAAAGCAAGGCTGACAAGCCCTCAAAGCTGCGCACCATTCAGGTACTCGGCGCTAACAAACGCATCGACTTCAGCCGCACCATCGCTGAAGCAGATGGCAATAATCTCGCGCGCCAATTAACCACGTTACCGCCCAATGAGCTCACACCTGCGATCTATCGCAAACGCATCGCCAAGCTTGCCAAAGCACATGACTGGAAGATGGGTTTCCTGGATCAGGCCGCGCTCAAACGTAAAAAGGCCGGGGCGTTTCTCGCCGTATCTCAGGGCAGCACTGAAAAGGATGCCGGTATCGTCCACCTACGCTACACCCCTAAAATAGCGCGCAAGCAACAGACACCACTGGCACTGGTGGGCAAGGGGATCTGCTTCGACACCGGCGGTACCAACCTTAAGCCCGCCCAGTATATGCATGGCATGCATGAAGATATGCAGGGCAGCGCGGTCGCACTCGGCACCTTCCTGGCACTGTCGCAACTCAAGGTGCCGTATGTGGTCGATTGCTGGCTGGCGCTGGCGCAAAATCATATCGGGCCAAATGCCTATAAACAGAACGACGTAGTAACTGCCAGTAACGGCGTAACGATTGAGGTGATGCATACCGACGCCGAAGGGCGCATGGTACTGGCGGATACGCTGGTACAGGCGGCCAAACTCAAACCCGCATTGATCATCGACTACGCCACGCTAACCGGTGCCTGCCACTACTCACTCAGCGCACGCTATAGCGGCGGTTTTACCAATCGCGAGGTGTTGATTGATGAAGTGATCTCCGCCGGGCGCAACAGCGGTGAACGCGTCTGGCCATTCCCGATCGATAAAGATTTTGATGACGAACTGAAGAGCAAGGTTGCTGACGTCAAACAGTGCACCCTAACTGGAGAGGCGGACCATATTCTCGCCAGCCGCTTTTTACAGCGCTTTGTGGATGACACCCCCTGGCTGCATCTTGATCTCTCCTCCGGCAATAGCAAAGGCGGGTTGGCGCACATTCCAACCGACATCACCGGTTTTGGGGTTAGCTTCACCACCCAATTACTATTCGATAATGACGTACTCACAAAAATTAAATAGTTAAAAACGTCAATGTAGCCCGGGCTGAGCTTATGCGAAACCCGGGGGAACAACGCCACGAATCCCCGGGTTTCGCTGGAAGCTCAGCCCGGGCTACTTACAGGTAAAACAAAGATGGAAAATGAGATAACAGACCTACAAATTAGACTGACCCACCAGGAAGCAACGCTGGAAGAACTTAACCAGGTGATCATCCAGCAGCAAAAGTCGATCGATCAATTGACACATGCGGTCTCTCAGGTCAATGAACGGATGAGATCAATGGCCGATTCAAACATCGCAGACCCGTCGCAAGAGACACCACCACCGCACTATTAAAAAGGTTTAGAAGAGCGTTGTTTTGACACCCCCACCTCACCCCGCTACTCTTAAGCGAATAGATTGACCACCATAAAATAAGGACGCTCCGCATGAATGACGGCTCTCCACTGGTAGACGCACAACAACAGTTCGTCGATGCCCTTAGCAGCAAGACCACCAACGCCGAAATCTGCCGCCTAAGTGCGGCACTCGGGCGCACCCTAACAGGCGATGTGCAGGCGCCAACAGACATGCCGCCGTATCATCGCGCCATCGTTGAAGGGTGGCTAGTCAATAGCGCTGACACCAAAGGTGCTGGCGAAGACTCGCCGGTCAATTTTAACATTAGCGGTAACATCATCCCCGGTGATGAAAGCTGCCCAATGCCAGGTGCCGGTGAGGCGCTGCGTGTTGCCACTGGCAGCATCGTTGCCGATGGCCCAGTCGCGATTATCCGTCCATGGGAAGGCAAAGAAGAGGGCAATATCGTTTCGATCACGCGCCCCTTTCCGCCGCGCTTTTTTATTGAAGAGCAGGGGTATGACCTCAAGCAAGGAACCACTGCCGTTGCTGCTGGCACGGTAATCGGCGCAGCAGAGATCGGTACCATCGCCAGTCTTGGCATCGATGAGATTGCCGTAGCAAGCGCACCCAAGGTAACACTGTTTGCTTCCGGCGATGAAGTGATTCCCTATACCGACACACTCAAACCCGGCAGCATCCGTGACAGCAACAGCATCATGCTCGCCTCGGCAGTCACAGCCGCGGGTGGCATTCCTGTCATTGCAGGGATTATGGATGATAATTTCGATAAGTTTGTCACGGCGGTTAAAACAGCCATTGAGAACGCCGATATGATCGTGATCTCAGGCGGCACGGCCGTCGGTGGACGCGATTTTATCTCAGACCTGCTAAAAGAAGTGGGCGAACTGATTATTGACGGCGTGCCAATGCGCTCAGGCCGCCCACTGATTATGGGTAAGGCGGGTGATACACCCATTATCTGTGTTGCGGGTCATCCACCTGAAGCCTTGCGCGGTTTCAGCCTTTTTGGCATCGCCGCCCTTAACAAGCTAATGGATAGAGATGCCGAGTTACCTGCGGACAGCCAAAATAATCAGCCGCCACAGAAACCGTGACATAATCAGACACACGATTAAATCACCATTCGCCAAATACCGTGTAATCGAGGAAACAGCATGTCGCAGCCACTAACGATAATCCGCCCCGATGACTGGCATCTTCACCTAAGAGACGGCCCCATACTCACAACCACCGTTGCTCATAGTGCAAAACAGTTTGCACGCGCCATCATCATGCCAAACTTAAAGAAGCCGATCATCACCACCGAGTTAGCGATGGCCTATCGTGATCGCATCCTTGCGGCAATTCCTGACGGCCTCGCCTTTAGCCCACTGATGACCCTTTATCTAACGGATGACACCTCTATTGAGGTAATCAAACGCGCCGGTAACAGCAAGCACATCGTCGCCCTTAAACTTTATCCCGCAGGCGCGACTACCAACTCATCATCGGGCGTTACTGACATCGAATGCACCTATTCGACACTGGAAGAGATGATTGAATTTGATATGCCGCTGCTAATCCATGGGGAAGTAACCGATCCAAGTATTGATGTCTTTGATCGTGAAAAGGTCTTTATCGAGCAATACCTAGAACCCCTCACGCGCCGCTATCCAGAACTAAAAATTGTGTTAGAACATATCACCACCCAAGAAGCAGTCGAGTACGTCGAAGAAGGCAGCAGCACCCTAGCCGCAACCATCACTCCCCATCACTTATTGCTTAATCGTAATGCCATGCTGGCCGGCGGCATACACCCACATCACTACTGCTTGCCAGTGCTCAAGCGCGAACGGCACCGCCAAGCATTGGTTAAAGCCGCCACCAGTGGCCATCCACGCTTCTTCCTCGGTACAGATAGCGCGCCACACGATACTGCCAGCAAAGAGAGCGGCTGTGGCTGCGCGGGCATCTACTCTGCCCATGCCGCACTGGAACTCTATACCGAGGTCTTTGAAGCGGCTGGTGCACTCGACAAACTTGAAGGCTTCGCCAGTTTCCATGGCCCAGACTTTTACGGGCTACCGCGTAATAAAGAGACCATCAGCCTGGTCAAACGCCCCTGGATCAGCCCTGAAGGCTATCAATTCGGTGAAGAAGGGACAGTACGCCCACTCCGCGCAGGCGAGGCCCTAGACTGGACCCTGTATGCTAACCTGCATCGTACTATTCAATAAACGCTAAACCGATCAATATTAGTTCGACGAGAGTTAACCCACCTTCATGCAGAATGATCAATCCCCACCACTGGCTACCCGCTTTAGAGGCTACCTGCCGGTTATTATCGATGTTGAAACCGCTGGTTTTAATGCACAGACCGACGCCCTGCTAGAGGTCGCGGCAGTACTCCTCAAGGTTACGCCTGATGGCAAACTTGAACCCGACGCGACCATCGCCCACCACATCACGCCGTTCGAAGGGGCCAACCTCGAAGCGGCAGCGCTGGAGTTTAACGGCATCGACCCTTATCACCCCTTCCGCCTGGCGCTAGAAGAGAAAGAAGCGCTGCAATCGATCTTCAAACCGATACGGACTGCCATCAAAGAAAACGGCTGTACCCGTGCCATTTTGGTAGGCCATAACGCCGCCTTCGACCTTAATTTCATGAACGCGGCTGTCGCACGCACCAACATCAAACGCAATCCATTCCACCCCTTTAGCACCCTCGATACCGTGTCACTCAGCGCCCTCGCCTATGGTCAAACGGTACTGGCCCGTGCCGCAATCGCATCTGGCATTGAATGGGATGGCAAAGAGGCACACTCGGCCATCTACGATGCAGAGCGTACCGCAGAGCTCTTTTGCGGCATCGTCAACCAATGGGATAACAACATCGGTATCTCAGCCGCAACCCCCACAGACAACAAGGAAGCTGGGCGCGACCAGGTCATTAGCTAAAGCTCAGTTTCCAGGCAATAAAAAAGGCGCGGTATCCATCGGACACCGCGCCTTTTTAGTACTAACAGATAAGGCTTACGCTTTTCCTGCCGCCTCAACCATCGTCTTTAACTCGCCGCGCTGGTACAGTTCCATCACGATGTCACAACCTCCCACTAACTCACCGCCAATATAGAGCTGTGGAAAGGTCGGCCAGTTAGCATAATTTGGCAGGTTCTGACGGATCTCAGGGTCAGCCAAAATATTGATATCTGAGAACTCAGCATCACAGGCCTTCAATGCCTGCACCACATTGCTTGAAAAACCACATTGTGGAAATTGCGGGGTTCCTTTCATGTAAAGCACAATCGATGCGCCTTCAACCTGCTGCTTGATTCGATCCATAACATCCATTATTTATTCAACCTCATTCCTACTGCTTGTCTCAAAGATGGCCCATTCTAACGCCAGCTCCCACATATAAAAACAGGACATTCAATATTGATATAGTTTTTTAAGTCAATTTTAAACCAAATAGAGCACTTTAATACCAACACCTAGCAAAATGGCAAAACAAACTGTAAGTAATAACCGACAAAACAGAGCAAATCACTCAGTTATCAATAATAAAATATATTCGTCTTTACTATCATTATGTTAACCATGCGCTCCGTTTAAAGATAAGTCGCTTTTATGTCGATAAGCCACCTAGAAGACAATGAAATAGTGTTGCCAAATACACCTTCGATAACGACCATGGCAGAGCTCAATGCGAATATCAGATATTAAAAAAACAAACCATAAAAACGCCCTATATGAACCACGCATCATCAAGGCGCTGCGTCGTATGGGTGATATCAGCCACAACACAAACGATCTTGATTCCATGCTGCATCATTCAATGCAGGAAATCCTCACTATTTTTTCAGCAGATCGCGTATGGATTATCCATTCATGCGATCCTGAAATAGCATTTTTCACGGTGAAATCAGAGGCGACTCACCCGGATTGGCCCATAGAAAGCGAACAGGGGCTGCCGCTACGCAGTGACGAAACCATCAAACAGCTACTACGCAACTGTTTAACCACCGATACACCTCAGGTGCTTGATCTCAGCAATAACGATGAGAGCCACTCATCAAATTTACTCCAGAAATTTTCAGTACGTACGCAAATGAGCATCGCACTAAACCCCATAAAAGAGCAGCCCTGGCTACTGGGGTTACACTACTGTGGCAAGCCACGTGAGCTTTCAACGCTGGATATCCAACTTTTTACTGAAGTTGCCCATCGTATTGAAGCAGCCATTAGCACTAGCCACATCATGTCTAACTTAAACCGTAGCGAGGACCGCTATCGCCTGCTGGTCGAGGCAATGACCCAAGGGGTTCTGGTTCAAAACAGAACTGGAAAGGTGCTGGAGGTTAACCGCGCGGTGCAAACTATTTTAGGATTAACAAAGGCAGAGATTGAAGCGTCTACCACGCCAGGCTTCTGGGGGAACCCCATCCATAAAGATGGCTCCCGCTTTACACCAGCAGAGCACCCTGCACATAAAACACTTGTCACAGGTAGCGCATCACAAGAAACCCTGATGGGGATTTACCATCATAGAGAGAAACGCTATCGCTGGATAATGGTTAACACCGCCCCATTACCGTCGAGCAGAAAAGATGAGCAACAGGTAATCACCACCATGACAGATGTCACTGCCATTCAAGAGGCTGATCAAGCGGCTCGATTACACATGAATTTTCTGAATGCAATTGAACGTATCAGCCGCATTACGTCATCGACCAACTCCATCGATATCATGCTAAAAAAGGTGCTGACTGAAGTACTTGATATCTTTGGCTGTGAGCGAGCCTGGTTACTATACCCATGCGACCCTGACGCCGCATCCTGGCATGTACCGATGTCACAACATCGCACTCAATGGCGCGGCCCACCCACGGGTACTGAAGTAGAGATGAGCGATGGGGTGCGTCAAATTTTTCGCACAGCACTGACATCCAATCACCCCACTGCATTCAACAGCAGGGATAATAGCGACTGCTTTGACGACCCGCTCTTTGTCGAATTCAATATTCAGTCTCAACTCATCCAGCCCATTTTCCCCAAGCGTGATAAACCATGGTTACTTGGCATACATCACCACAACCAACAAGCTGAATACTCAGCGCATGAAAAAGACCTACTCGAAGAGATTGCCCGGCGTATCGAAGATTCACTCACGACGCTCACCAGCCTGCGCAATCTTCTCGAGAGTGAAGAACGCTTTAGAACACTGCTAGAACATGCACCAGAAGCTATTTTTGTTGTCGATGTCGATAGCGGCCTTGTTATCAATGCCAATAAAAATGCAATAAAAATTTTTAACAAGACACGCGCCACCTTACTGACAAGCAGTTTCATTACGCTAAGCCCAGAAAACCAATCGGATGGCAGCAGCTCTAAACAAGCAATCAAAACGCTCATCAACGACACCATTAATGGCGCAACCCCCACCTTCGAATGGGAGTTCCTCTCTGACAATGACAAACCCATGCTATGTGAAGTATGCCTGGTCCGACTGCCCTCACAAGAAAAACCGTTAATTCGTGGCAGCATGACTGATATCACCTATCGCAAACAGGCCGAAACCAAGATGCTCAAATTATCGACCGCGCTTGCACAAACGACTGATGCAGTGATGATCACCAACAAGGCAGGCATCATCGAGTACGTCAACAAATCATTTGAACTTACCACCGGCTACCAGGAGGATGAAATTATAGGTAAGACCCCTCGCATTTTAAACTCTGGAAACCAGAGCAGAGGGTTTTATAAATCCTTATGGGATACCATCAGCACTGGCGAGGTATTTAGCAATGTATTCCTGAATCAGAAAAAAGATGGCACACTTTATTATGAAGAAAAATCAATTACCCCACTGCATAACTCAAGCGGAGAGATAACACACTTTATCTCCACCGCCAGAGACATTTCTGGACGCATGAAGATACAGGAACACTTGGACTTCCTCGCCCATCACGACGTCTTGACTCAATTACCAAACCGCACTGAATTAACCGCTAAACTAGGCCAGGCAATCGATACCGCAAAAAAAGAGAACACCTCGTTAGCGGTTCTTTTTCTTGACATTGACCGCTTCAAAACTATTAATGAAACACTCGGCCATGACATTGGCGATAGCTCCTTACAGCAAGTGGCAAAATTACTGACCAGAAACCTGAAAGAAGACGACATCATCGCGCGCTTCGGCGGCGATGAATTTGCCATCGTCCTTAAAAATATTAAGAACGAAAATGAGGTCGCCCACACCACACAAGAAATTCTTGATACATTTGATTCGCCACTCTTGGTAGGCGGGCATGAACTATTTTTAAGTGCCAGCATCGGGATTACCATCTACCCTCGTGATGGCAGCGACTCCAAATTACTGCTAAGAAATGCAGGCACAGCCGTCAACCACGCCAAAGAACACGGCCGTAACACCTTTGATTTTTATGCCTTCGAAATGAGCGATAGCGCAGACAATCGCAGGGCAATGGAAACAAAACTTCGACACGCGCTAGAAAACGATGAATATCACCTCCTCTATCAACCGCTAGTCGATATCAACAGTGGCCAGCCCATTGGCGCAGAAGCGTTGATTCGCTGGCAGCCAGAGGGGAGTCGCCATTCCGTATCACCACTAGATTTCATCCCCATTCTTGAAGAGACGGGCCTCATTGTCCCGGTTGGCGAGTGGGTACTCAATACGGCATGTAAACAGCTAAGCGAATGGCAAAATAGGGGGGCAGATAACTTCCGTATGTCAATCAACATCTCAAGCCGCCAGTTTCACGGTAATGAACTTATCAAGACACTGAAAAACTGTATCGAAAAATATCACATCAATGCATCCGACCTGGATCTTGAAATCACAGAAAGCCTGCTGCTTGAAACTAACGATGATACTATTTCACTACTAGATAGCATCAGCGAGATGGGCTTCGCACTTTCAATCGATGACTTCGGCACTGGCTACTCATCGCTCAGTTATCTGAAACGACTGCCCATCACCACCCTTAAAATCGACCGTACCTTTGTCCACGACATGCAGACAGAACAAGACAGCACCACGTTGGTAGAAGCAATAGTATCGATGGCCAGAAGCCTGCGCATGGAGATTATTGTTGAAGGTGTTGAAACACCGCAGCAGTTAACACTACTACGCAACATGGGTTGCAAAGTCGCACAAGGTTATTATTTCAGCAAGCCAATTGAGGCTGAGGATTTTCATCGGTTACTGATTGAAAAGGGGTTGATTGAAAAACTGTAACAACTAGGCCAGCTCCAAATCTGTGGATTGGCCATCAAAAGATAAGTTCCTTTGGAGAGGTACCATGCTTAGTGCATGGGCTAGGAGCAGTCGTTAATTTTACCCCTAACCCCAGCGCCCGTCATTCCGCTGCAGGTGAGCGAAGGAAACCCCCGTGCTGCCGGAATCCTGAGTCCACTGCACTCGCAGTTAATGAATGCCGGTATTTCAGTGCCTCCCCGACGTGATCAAATCAACGACTCTGATCCTTTTGATTGCGGCCTTCGCTTCGCCTCCCATGGCCTCCAGCGTTCGATCATTAAAGGAGCGTTCTAACCCAGATTCTTTATGATTCACTTGAACTTGATCTCGTCGATGAGAGTCTCGGTATCGTAGACGGAGTCTCCGGCATCCTGCAAGAAAATCCGATAGACACCTGAGCCGCCTGTCACCGGAATTGTCGTACTGACAGACTGCCACCCAGTCCACCCAACGGTCGTATCCCCACCCGGGAAATCGATCCCTCCAATCGCCATGAACGACGATGCGTTGACCGATTCTTCCGCGAGTACGATTTCGGCACCCGCAGGCGTCACTAGAGAGATCTTCAAGGAGTCATCAAAGACTGATCCAACGAATTCGGGATACTCTTCAGTGACGAAGGCATACTTGAAGCTGAGCGGAAAACTTGTCACACCTGGCTGGATCATAAATCCCTGCAAGAGGGTACCCGTTGTTTGTGCGCCTGCCGGCCCAGTACTGACCGAACCCATGCGTTTTCGATCCTGAGGCACGATACTACCTAGCGAGGTCTTTGAACTGGCTGTTCCCAGCCTCGTCCAAAGCGCGAGGTTCCCTTCTTCGAAACTCCCGTTGAAGACCGCCTCGAAGAGATCAATGCGTCCCGCACCAAGATTCGCCGAAGGCAGTTCGACGGCAGTCCGCTTGAGCCGCGTTTCTACCTGAGCGTTGGTGAGAGCTGGTTGCCGGGAGAGTACGACAGCGGCCGAGCCGGAAACCATAGGCGCAGCCATCGAAGTCCCCGATAGCGGTTTGTACCCGGTAGAATTGCAGTGCTCACAGGTTCCACCCACAGGCACAGTCGAGAGAATATTGGTACCTGGTGCTGCGAGATCTACCCACGAGCCAAAGTTACTAGTGGAGGCCCGGGAATCCAAGAGCGTTGTGTTGCCTACGGCAATAGTCCCGGGACATGCTGCCGGGTAGAACATTGTCGAATTGCCATTGTTACCGGCGGCAGCCAGCACCATAGACCCTTTGCCTATAGCATAGGAAACTGCATTACATTTAACAACTTCCCCTCCTGTCCCGCCACCACTGATATTAATGATTCGGGCACCTTTGTCCGCTGCGTGCTTGATTCCATCAGCGGTTCTAGCACTTGTGCCGCTACCCGTAGAATCAAATATTCGAACCACTAATATCTTGCTTCCCCACGACACACCGGCAATTCCCTGCGAATTATTCGTCGCTGCGGCTGCAATCCCAGCAACATGTGTACCGTGCCCATTCTCATCGTTCGGAATGTTGTCACCATCCACGAAGTCTTTTCCCTTCACTATTTTTGACGAAAGGTCAGGATGGTCGAGGTCTGCACCGGAATCAACGACTGCAATGGTTACCGTACCTCGGGCAATAGTCCATGCCTCATCTGCGCGTATCTTCGTTAATGCGCTTTGAGACGAGAACCTTGAATCCGATGGTGTGACCGCCTGTGCTTTATCAATAACATTTGACTCTGCTCCTGTAACCTCAGCGAAGCTCTCAAGGTCTACAAGGATTTGGGCCAGTTCGGAACTACTAGAGGCAGGTACCTGGAGTTTGATCTGGTAAACATTGAGCCCTGGAATCGAGCCAACCACGACACCACCGACACTTGCAGCAATCTGATTGATCATGGCATCGGGAGTCCCGAAAACAACGGCAATTATAGCCTCATCGGCAACGGCTAGCTCGCCACTCACAGGATCATTTACGGTATTTGACAAATTCGACAGCGCAAGATCTAACGGTAAAGAGCTAACACAGAGCGGGTATGCATCCGATATTGCTGTAGCGGTGCCTTGCGTCGACGTTGCAACGATAGAGAGGCAAGTCCCCGCTGCTAATCCAGCCGTATTGATAGTTGCTGTACCCGAAAAGGTACCATCATTTGCAGCGATATCACCATCCACTCCTTGATCATTGAGTATGACTGTCACATCTCCACCGAGCACGACTTCTACCGGAATCGTTGTAGCGGCTCCCTGGATCTGAGTGGTGAATACAACGGATGTCGAAGTGTCGGGTGCGAGGCCACCAGGAACCGAACCCGGCACGCCAAGGGAATGGGTCTGCGCAATACTCTCCACCGTAACGCGTGCCACGGCACTCACTATTTCCCCCGTCTCTATGATTTCAGCGGTTGTTGTGATCTCATAGACACCATCTGAGAGCGCTGTAATTTCCTGGTTATCAACGGTCGTTTTATCTATCGATGACATAAACCCACCCACGACGTTGGGAAAAATACTTATTCCCCCAGCCGTTCCAGAGAGCGTAACAACTTGCTGCGTGACATCTATTGTAAATAAGTCTGAATCTGCTGTGATAAACGTGACATTCGTCGATATATTACCCACATCACCTGGAGTTAACGCGATATCGAAAGGCGATGTCTCGATATTGATCTGGGCAGGGAATTGAACTTCCCATGATAAAGCGGAAGGATCAAAAGCATACCTTCTATTTTGTCTAATCGTAAAAGTATCAGTGCCAGCAACCGTTTCACCTGCACCAACGTTGCCAAAGCCCACGCCACCATCAATTATAGTGGTATTTGAGGAGCTGCTTGTTACAGTCGCAGTGACATTCTGAACGACCGTTCCATTATTCGTAATACTTACCTGGTATGTATAATCATAAGAAGTTCGATCAACCCTTGCAGAACTGATTAGCTGATAGCTCTGATCAATAACCAGTTCTGCAGATGCTGAACCAACAAATAGAACCAATATGCCTAGCGTGAACGTGCGTGCTATCCGACGTAAACTTCTCATCTTATACTCCCTGTTTGATCTTTAGGATCAAATCAACTTCGCAGTGATTATTCCCTTATGCCAGAATAAAAAAACCACCCACTTCTCTGTCAAAAACGAAAACCATGGTTGAATTGGAGCCCAGGGTAGCCCCTGATAGCCCCTGATAGCCAAAACAGCCAACATCGTCCTATACAAAAAACTTAACTCAGTTTAGCTCACTTTCGATGCCCTTTTCGTGCGCCAATCAAGCCAATTAGCCCCACACTCATTAAGAGGAGGATTCCTGGCTCTGGTACGGAGGCCACTACCAATTGTGTATAGCCACTATCCAGCACCGCAAATGTGAACGGATCCAGTACCTCAAAAAACTGTGCGCCTGGTGCACCAGCACCAAGAAAATCAAACTGAATGGAAAAGCCACTTAGCATATCGCCAGATGCAATACCTGACACCAGAGCCAGAACATCGTACAGACCGTCATCAGGTAAAAGTGGATCGGGATCAAATACAATCGGATCCCAGTCTGCGGGGGCCGTGACTAATGAAAGACTGTCATAAAGCCCCAGGTCAAAATAGATGGAGAACTCTTCTATATCTGAAGCCAACGTATCATTGCTAACACTATAAGTATTTTCCCAGGTATTACCTGAAATATTTGTACTGCTATATGAAATGATAGTTGCTTGCGCCACCGAACTCATGGCAAGCCCCAGAGCCAGCCCCAAATTTAAAATAATTCTCAACATCTCCCCCACCCTTATTTGTTAGCGTGAATCACTACAACACTCTCAATCAATTCGAGTACGCCTCTCAACGACCCATCAGAATTTATTTTTTTCTTGCTATGCTTAACTTTTCAACAAACGACACAAGCAAGTTACATACCATAATATATATTAACTACAAAAATCAACAGCCTATTAAAAACTATCGCTTTGGCAGTCGTAAGAACTGTAAAATTTCATGAAAAAATATTTCTTCACCTTGTAATACTTACTCTATACTTGAATATAATAACTTCCGATATTAAGCGTAGGATATTTCCCACTCGCGCCTCATCTCCCTAATAAGAATAATAATTTTCACCCTAAAAATATAATAAATTATTTGTGTAAAATATTTTTACAGACATTTTAAGGACTTATACATTTATTGAAATGACAATAGATATATCACTACATCTTTTCCTTTATTCAGTATGAATGGCTATGTTAAATCAGCTAAACAAGATCACTGCTGTCCCATTAATTTTCACAGTAAAGCTATAAATCCTCATTTTTTTCAAACAGATTAAGCTGTAATAAACGAAGTATTTTCTGCATGTTTTTCTTCAGCTTCGACTGGGATTTCAAGCACTCCAGCAGTAGATAAACACACATCGAAATCCATATCTATGTCATCAGCGTGCGCTGGCGGGTACCGATGGATATTTTGATTTTCAGGTTCTATTAGCCCCATTTAAAAGAATAGTTCGACTATCCCAGCGGGCCTTATAGATAGCGGAAATAGTTTAAGCAGCCAGCTTGGAATTATTAGTGCGGTATGTGTACCGATAAATTCAATGGATTAACAAGACACCAAGCTGGTAGCAGCGATAGTCCCGATGGCCAGAAGCCTGCGCATGGGCATTATTGCTGAAGGTGTTGAGACATCACCGCTGTTAACACCACTGAGCAATATGGGGTGTAAAGTTGCGCAGGGCTATTACTTCAGCAAGCCAATTGAAGCTGAGGCTTTCCATCGGTTGCTGCTTGAAAAGGGCTTGATTACAAAGCGTTAAACAAGCAGATCATTCCACCGCGCACCAGTCGATCAGCCCCCTCCTACTGGGCACCAATTTCAGCGCTGCTTGATCGGCATATGCCGCCCAATCGCGACAGTCATCATCACCGCCAACGCAAAACCGATCATCTCCATCGTGATCATTTCACCCAGCAATAGCGCAGCCACCACCAGCGTCATAAAAGGCTGCAATAACTGCATCTGGCTCACCCGCACCACCCCAGCCAACGCCATGCCGTGGTACCAGAGAAAGAAGGCGAAAAACTGACTCACCAGGCTGACATAAGCAAATGCCAACCAGCCGGAAAGCGGCGCCTCTAATCCATGCTCAACCACCGACCAACCCACCGGCAGTAATAAAAACGGTGCAACAATCACCAGTGCCCAGCAGATCACCTGCCATCCACCGATATCACTCGCCAACTGTCCACCCTTCGCATACCCCACGGCCCCGGCAAGACAAGCCAATAGCAGATAACCATCCGCCCGTTGCAATCCATCCGCCCCTGTACCAAAAGAGAACCACAACACCAGCCCACTACCAAATGCGCTCACCAACCAGAACCCGACGGATGGCCGCTGATGCAGCATGATGGCACCCACCACCGCCGTCATCATCGGCACAATGCCCACAATCACCGCACCATGCGCCGCCGAAAGCTCTTGCAGCGCAAATGCAGAAAAAAGTGGAAAACCAACCACCACACCCAACGCCACCAGCAGCAAGCCCTTGAACTGCGACCTCGTCGGCCACGGCTGGCGTGTCAGCCATAGCAACATCCCGGCGAAAAACGCCGCAATCAGTGCGCGCCCCAATCCGACAATCATAGGGTCGAGATAGATAATGGCTACCCGCGTGGCAGGCAGGGTCACGCTAAAGCCCGCTACCGCCAAAATGCCCAATATCAATCCCAGGCTATCGGATGATAATCTGCCGCCCATTTTATTCTGCTTCACAACGGCCTACCTCGTCTAAAACAGCACGATAGTGGACATCGACCTGACAATACAGGTACAGTTCAGTAGTTAATTTTTACTCTGTACCGGCGGTACAACCATGACAGTCTCACAATGAAAACACCCCATAAGCTACTCACCCTCGCGGCGAACGGCACCAACCCACTAGTCGACCAGATCGTCAACGGCCTGCAAAAGCAGGTTGATGAACGCCAACTGCGCGACGGCATGAAAATGCCCTCGATCCGCGCCTTTGCCAGCACCCACCAGGTGAGCCGCTTTACCGTCGTCACCGCCTACGACCGCCTGGTGGCGATGGGTTACCTGCAATCACGCCAGGGCTCCGGCTTTTATGTCACCTCACGCACCCCAGTCATTGCGGCGAAAACCGCACCAATCAAGCTCGACGCCGCCACCGATGCATTATGGCTACTGCATAACGCACTCTCCCAACCCGCTAAAAAACTGATTCCCGGTGCTGGCTGGCTGCCCAACGACTGGATGGATCACGCCGGGATTCAGCGCAGCCTGCGCACGCTATCGAAACAGAGCGGCAGTTATCTCACCAGCTATGGCCACCCAGCGGGCTACGCACCACTACGCCACTGGCTACAACATCGCCTGGGTGAAATCGGTATCAGCACCGACAGTTCGCAGATCCTCCTCACCCGCGGCGCAACACATGCCATCGACCTGATCTCCCGCTACCTGGTCTCACCCGGCGACGTGGTACTGGTCGATGACCCCGGTTACTTTCTACTCTACGGCGCACTTAAATCACTCGGCGCACAGATCATCGGCGTGCCGTGGAATAAAGATGGCCCCGACACCGCCAAAATGGAAGCGTTGATCAAGGCCCACCAACCACGCCTCTTTTTCACCAACACCATTTTGCATAACCCGACCGGGGCCACCATTACACAGGCCACCGCCTATCGTGTTTTGCAACTGGCTGAACGTTATGACCTGACGATAATCGAAGATGATATCTATGGCGACTTTCACCCAGGCCAGGCAACTCGTCTTGCATCACTGGACCAGCTGCAACGGGTAATCTACCTCAGCAGTTATTCGAAAACGATCTCCGCCAGCCTACGAGTGGGTTACATCGCCTGCTCACCAGACCTCGCACAACAACTCACCGACCTCAAGGTACTCACCGGCCTCACCACCTCAGAGATCGATGAACGCCTGATCTATCAAATGCTCACCGATGGCCACTACCGAAAGTACCTCAATAAAACACAGCGCAGGCTTCAACAGGGACGCGAACAGGCGATCACAACATTTGAACGCCTTAACCTGCCACTCTATGTAGCACCCAAAGGCGGAATGTTTATCTGGGTAAAAATGCCCGATGAAATTAACGTGGTAGAGATGGCCAACCAGGCCACCACCAAAGGGATCACGCTCGCACCCGGCAACCTGTTTAGACCGCACCATGAACCATCGTCATGGATGCGTTTTAATGTCACCTCATGCCATGAGCCAGAGGTGATTGCATTTTTGGCGCAGTACGTGGGGTAGAAGGTCATCGGTCAATTGATATCGAGAAGGTTTGCTGTTTATCACGGTTACCTGGTTTTCGCATTAATTCATTTTATTCATTGATGATACATCTCTATTCACATTCGCTATCCACAAAAACATAGTTAGCCCACCTACACTACCGACAAGATAACCAAGACTCGGAATAGAAAAGCACCCAATAACGGTGGGGTCCGCTGAAAAAGCATCAATAGCCACCGCTGAAATATCCCATGTTTTTACTTTCCTTCTTTTCAAGCAGCTCAATGTATGCAAAAGCCAGGCAAATAATCTGATTTTTGCAGTCGGTAAAGCATGCTTCACGACGTTGAATACGATTCCACTGAGCCATCGGCAGGCGTTTAATTGAATCGTCATCTCGGAAGTGAAATTTGTATGCCTTCATGTTCATCAAACCGACCTTA
Organism: Thiotrichaceae bacterium; assembly: GCA_002401765.2. GTDB lineage: Bacteria > Pseudomonadota > Gammaproteobacteria > SZUA-140 > SZUA-140 > SZUA-76. The sequence continues at coordinate 1,361 of NVTY02000034.1, read as the reverse complement.
TCTCAATCTTCTAATGCCAATAAAGGTGTTTTGATCTCGCTGATATCTTTATTCATCACGTGGGTATAGATCTCGGTTGTCTTCACATCGTTATGCCCCAGCAACACCTGTAGCTTTCGAATGTTAACGCCATCTTCTAACATGTGTGTCGCAAAGCTATGGCGGAATGTGTGGCACGAGATTTTTTTCGCAAAGCCACTTTTCTTTCTAGCCTGGGAAACGGCTTTTTGCAACCGGGTATGGTGCACATGATGACGTCTAAGCTTACCTGACCTCGGGTCTTTAGACTGGCTGCTAGCAGGGAAGGCGTATTGCCACCCCCATGCCTTTGCCGCACCAGAATACTTGCGTGCCAGTGCGTGTGGCAAGTAGGTATTACAAAGGCCTTGCGACAGATCTTTCTCGTACCATGATTTCACTTGTTCAAAATGCAGATGAAAATCATCGTGAATCTGTTTTGGAAAACAAGTCGTGCGACTTTTGTTGCCTTTACCATCACGCACTAAAAATTTCTGATTGTCGAAATCAAAGTCATGAATGCGGGCACGAACCACTTCCATCAGCCGCAAACCACCCACATACATGAATTTAGCCATTAGTCTGTTCGTCCCTTTCATTGCCTTAATAATCGTGACGACCTCATTGATGCTCATCACAGTCGGCACATGTTGGCTTTTCCTGGCCCGCGCAGGCAAAACCCCTTCGATGGGTTTATCTAGCACATCCTTGTAGAGGAAAATAATGGCATTAAGTGCCTGATTTTGAGTTGATGCAGCCACATCACGATTGAGCGCTAGGTGCGAGAGGAAGCGTTCTATTTCTTCTTTGCCCATATCCTTTGGGTGTTGTTTCTCATTAAAGCGGATAAAGCGAAGAATCCAGCTAACATAGCTCTGCTCTGTGCGCAGTGCGTAATGATGATAACGCAGTGTCTCGCGAACCTGATCCATCAGGCGAGATGATTTTGGCGTAAATTCGCCACGCGCAAGGCGTTTACCTCCAGGCATAGAAACCTCCTTGTTTCTTTATTTTCTGCCTATTGAGTGGATATTGGTAATATGCAGAAAGGTATGAATATGCTATTTTCCCTAATTACAGGGGGAGTTGCAAGGGAAGGTTGTTGTTAAATTGCGCAGTTTGTTCTGCATTTTCCCTCCAATATCATAATAGGCAGAATTAGCGGGTGGATATAGTCAGTAATATGCAGAAAGGCTGTTCTGCCGATTAGCATTGTTAGAGCCTCAACATTAAAAGCAATAATTCGCACTAGTGTGAAAGGTAAAACAAGAAATTTGAGTGTCAGTCCAAACAAAAGTGATGGCTGAATAAGTAAAAGTTCATCGCAGGAGTGGACGTTCAGT
>NVTY02000033.1 GCA_002401765.2 Thiotrichaceae bacterium | reverse complement strand
TGAAATCGTGTTGAATCTGGGAATAAAATGCAGTGATGAATTTGAATGCTCCAGTGTGGCATTTTGCTGGCTATTCGTCCGAGTAATGACAGGTGTTCATTGGCAGCTGGTTAAGTCATGGGCGGTGGTATATTATTTTATGAAGTTCAGTGGCGCACCAGTGTTTGGCTGGTTTTATCAATCTAACCATGCAGTAAAGCAGACAGTATTTGTCTCAGATTGTTTCCTGCAAAAGCAGTGTGCTGCTGCTTACTTCAAAAGTTAGATGCACAAGAATTTAAAAAGGGTTGGAAAGCGAAGTTGAGGCGTTGAGTATTTCGGTTTTGAATGAAGCTCATCCCTTTCATTCTTAAGTAGTAGCGGTAAAATAAGAGAAAGGAATCGGCATGATTTGTGGGTTTGTTGTTCGGTAGCGGTTCGCTGAATTGAGAGGCTTTAAATAAAATGGGTTTCTTTCAAGTGAATCGCAGGGCTATCGTACCGGGAAGCGCAGCGTGTTTGGGAAGGTTCGGTAAGCGTTGTTAAAAGGTTGTGGTCGAAAAGTTGAGTAAATTGTTCGTTCACAAAAACAAAATGGTGCGCGCGTTGAGCGCAGTGAAAATAACAGTTTCAGGGGCTGCATCTAACAAATCACTATAGCAGACGGGCATTGTCACCGTTTGTTTCCTGATAGTTCAGTGTGCCGCAGCTAAGCTCAAACGTTAGGCTTTAAAGTCATATGAAACAATAGGAGGTTTTATGCTGGCAACTCATCAAGATGCAGAAGCAAGATATACCAAGATACGGAAGGCAGTTCTTGAAATATCTCAAAGAAAGTTAGCTACTAAATCTGAATATTCATTATTAAAGTTAAAATTAATTACCGCTGAATCTTTGAGAGAATCAAAAAAATGGATGGAATCAACTTCCAGAAGAGTCGATTGGGATTGGACTGACGGTTATACTTCCTTTAAATTTAGGTATCCTAAACGTTTTGAGCTGGCTATTTGGTCTGGCAATGAACTTGTAAGCCTTACTATGGGTCGGCCAACGTACAGTGGAACTGCCTTAAGGTTAGATTTTACTGAAGCAAGCCCAGATAAAGCTAAAGAATTAAAAGTTATCCCAGCAGTACTTTTTGTAATGATTACATATGCCGAGATACTTGGGGCAGAACAAATCCGAGTAATGAATCCAATTAATGATGATGTTAAGAATTATTACAAATCAGTTGGCCTTACTTATGTTTCCAAAGACGACTATTTATATATGAGGTTATGACTATGATCAAAAGAGTTGAAAGCTTAAATGTCAAACGTCAAAAGAAGAAACCGCGCTCACTGGAGTCAGTAACGGAAGCTGCAACTAAAACGTTTCTCGACAAAGTACCCAAAGACCTAGAAGAACCCAAAAATTTTGCTTCTGGCGGGAATATGGATAAAATTTTAAAAGAGGATGATGAAACTAATGAATAGGAATGATAATCAAGTATTAAGTGAAAGAGAAAAGCAGCTAAAACCCATGAAAGGTGAAATAAACCCTAAAGATTTAATTACTAAATTAAATCAAGCTTCACATAAAGCAAATATAAAATCAGGTATTGCCAATTCTAAAAGCAATATTCGTTAATCAGAAAAAACCCTAATAAGGCATTGCAGCATACTCCGCCGGTGAATGTGGCGTTAGGCTCCCAAATCAGCCATCACTGTTGCAATAAACAGTTGAAAAAATAGTTTGATATTTTCTTAAAAAAGGCGTCTGATGGGTATTGAGTTAAAACATAAAGAGAGGAGTATGTTTCAACATTGAAATATTGATTTAATTAAGCGCTACCCCTGAGTGTAACAAGCACCCAGAGGCAGCTAACCACAACCGATACAAGAGATATCAATTATGGCTAAACGCAATGATAAGCGAGAGACCCGCTCGACTAAAGAAAAATCGATCAAAAAAGCACAAAAACATCCCTACTACCGCCAACTCAAGGTTCGGACGNGCCATTATTATTACCACTTCGGCAATTTTCAGCCCGTAGACCGTTATCGCCCCATCATTCCCGTTCCCTGGATCAATATCAAAGGTTATTGGCTCAATGAGGCAGGCTTCACCATTGATACACCGCTGCAAGTAACCGTTAATAAAGGGCGTATAATCCTTACCATCCGCCCGGTTTCCTAGATTGAGTCAATTGGGTTATATTGCTTTGAAGGAACCAGTCAAAAACAATCGAAGGGCTTGGCATGAATGGCACATTTAAATGAAAGCAAAAAGCCTAACAAAACACTATAGCAGACGGGCTTTGTCACCATTTGTTTCCTGCCAGTTCAGTGTGCCGCAGCTAAGTTAAAAACGTTAGAAATACTAGAGAATGACCAGCCGAATGAGAAAAACCATGTTAGCAGTCATATTTTTGCTTTTAGCGGCCTGCTCAATGCCAAAAAAACTTGACTATCAACTTCAATCAAATGGCGAGTTTGGAGAACTAGTTGTCATAGATATTAGACCAGAAAATGAAAAGAAATTTAGAGAAGTTATAGATTCTGATATTTCATATTATTATGGTGATGATAGCTTTAATCATTCATTGGTGACTATTTTTAAGGATAGAATTAGAAATAAGCTAGGTACTTCAGCGGATGGTGTAACTATTGAAGTTTTAAAAATAACCTTGGCTGCTTCTATAAACAACGTGCATATGCATTCGGATAAGGCGACTCTGCAACGAAAAATAGATTCTTTACCTACTGGTGACGCTAGTATTTTTTCTGCGGGAATAATTTCCATTCCTATTGTTGACACTATCAACCGAGGCACTGATTTAAGAAGTATCTGGTGCAGAATAGATTATTCTTTAAATGGTGAAATATTCACAGAAAGGGCTATAAGCTCAGCTAAAAATAATGGATTAAAAGATGAGATAGTGAATCTATACCTTCGTACTATTGATATTATCGTAGAAAAGAACATCTGAACATGTCGCGCAAAAATAGAATTTCTAACGAACAAGGATAGATCGCGTGAGGAACGAACCGCGATCTATCCAGTTGTTGAACAAGCCCGGATTTCCCTTATATAAGCAGATATATAGATTATTGTTGTTTGTGATTGCGCCATCATTGGGGATGGCGCTTTTTAATGGGCGAGCAGAACACTCGCCCATCACGGACGATAAAAATTTAGCGATCTGTCATAGCCTTAGCTCACCTCCTTTTCAAATAGATGTACCGATGCCTTTTCTCGTTATTGCTCGTCAGCCAGAACGAAACGTATTGCTGATCACCACCATCGGGGCACCGCACGATCGGCAACGATAACTCGGTCGTTTTCTCTCTTCCGGTTGGGTAATGATCACTTTTAGGATGAGTTGAACCAGGCGGCGTATCTTTTTAGCATTGCCATGCAAGAAGCCAAAATCCCGCGTCCGACGAAACCGTTTCGGCAGTACATGCTGAAAAACCAGCCACAAAAATGCTTCGCCTTTGACGGTTCTTGTCTGGTATGTTTTGGTCTGGCTGTCCAGATACCGAAAAGTAACATTGATACCATCATCAGAGAGAATGTTCTTTTCACTGATCACGCCTCGATAGAGGTAACGTGATAGATACTTTAACGCATGCAAGCCACGGCCAACCTGCTGGCAATCCACCACCCATTTGGTCGCTGTTTTGGGAATCCTGAACCTGGCAGCGTGTGCTGCGGCAAGGAAGCGGCCTCTGAATACTTTGGCTAGAGCAAATGCATTGAATAGATACTCGCCCTTCAATTTTGTCCACTGATTACGTTTTTTATTAAGGCAACCACCCGGGACAATGACATGCAGGTGTGGGTGATAATCGAGCCGCCTGTTGTGCGTGTGCAATACCGCCGTTAACCCGAGATCGCCACCAAGTTTTTTCTCGTTAACCCCGAAATTCTTCAACGTGCTGATCGCACACTGAATCAGCAGCGCATAGAGTTTTCTCTGGTTTCGCCATACCAGATCACGCAACTCATAGGGGAGTGTAAACGTCACCATAAAGTAATCGACAGGCAGCAGCTTTTGTTGCTGGCGCTCAAGCCACAGCGTGGTATCGTGATTCTGGCATCGAGGGCAGCTACGATGACCGCAGGAGTGAAAGCGCACGGTCTCTTCGTCACACGGCGTGCAGCCCAATCGCATCTCCCCATATCGCTCGGTTCGACAATATTGCGTAGCGGCCATCGCCTGGTGGTGCTTATGCTCAAGACGACCGCCATACTTTGCCATAAAAAGTGTTTGATAGTTCTGAATGATACTTTTCAACTCCATGGTTAGCCCTCCTGATCTAAGTTAATGGAAAGGCGATTGACCATCGTATTGACGATATCTAAGGTATTCTGCTGAACCTGTTTGGTTAGTTGAGTATAAATAGCGGTTGTCTTAGGGCTGCCATGGCCCATCTCATGCTGTATGGCGCGAAGGTTTAGCCCCGCTTCTAAGAGGTGAGTGCCGTAGCAGTGTCGCAGGCTGTGGATGGTCACTTTTTTATGGATATTACAACTCAGCACAATGGCTTTGAACGATTTTTGCAAGCCACCACGATCCATGACGATGTTGGCGCGGTGGCGGTCGGTCGCCGTTTTACCGGCTGGAAAGATAAACTGAGTATGTCGGTGTGTTGCCCAATATTGCCGTAGCGCGTCAAGCGCCCGATCAGGGAGTGTCACAAAGCGGTCTTTATGGCCTTTTCCCATGCGGATATGAACGCGATGTTGACGTGCATCTATGTCACCAATGCATAAGTTAAGCGCCTCACCAAGGCGTAACCCCATGCTGTAGAGTATAAGAATATAGGTTCGGTAACGTGCCTCACGCGTCGCATTAATGATCCGCTCGATCTCTTCATGAGTGAGGATATCGGGTAGCGTTTTCCGGCTGGGTGGTTTGATGATATCAACCCAGGCCCACTGCTTCTTCAGTATCTGTTTATAGAAAAACTGTAAGCCATTGCGGTCAATTTTGATGGTACTCCATGAGTGTGTTTTGAGTAAATCATCAAAATAGCGTTGTAAATCATCCACGCTGAGCTTGTCGGGGCAGCGATCAAAATAGTTTGCAATACGCCGCACGGCACGTGCATAGGCATCAACCGTTTTCTCAGATTTACCTTGGCGTATAAGTGCGTTAACATGTTTTTGGTACAGTGAATCGAACTTGTTTTGCTGTGCTTTTTTCATCGATAGCGCCTCGCGAGTTAATGTACCCGGGACTGGGTACGCGAGGGGTTATCGACCTAATTTAAGTCTGGGGGGAGTTCTGCCGCGGAGCGGCTTCGTTCAACAAGCACCTAGAGCAGACATATTTTGTCACTGGCGTTCTAAAATATGCAGCTCAGGTTTAACGTTATATTTTTTCGTGGAAGAGTAATTTTTTAAACAGGGGTAAGTAATGAAAAAAGTTTTTGTAGGAACCGTTTTATCAACTGTACTAGCATTTCCTTTAGTGTGTTCCGCGGCAGACACGTATGTAGGTGTTCAATACGGAACATTAACATCTGAAGATTCAGATATGGGGAATGCTGGGTTAATGGTAGGTGGTAAAATCAACGACTACTTATCCTTAGAGGGGTTATATACGTTTACTGTCAGTGAAGAAGATCTCGGAGATGGTGATAGTTTGTCTGCTAGTTCTATTGGGCTATTTGCAGCTTTCAAATCAGAAGGCGATTTCTATGGAAAGGCAAAAATTGGATTTTCGAAAGTAGACTTTGATATGGAGATATTTGGTGTAACGCTATCTGATGACGCTAGTGGTTTAGCATATGGTTTTGGAGGAGGTGTTAAGTTAGGGAAAGGCGCTCTAGAAATTGAATACACCAAGCTACCAGAGCTTGACACATTTGTAGGGATTCCTATAGATGCAAGTAACGAAT
>NVTY02000032.1 GCA_002401765.2 Thiotrichaceae bacterium | reverse complement strand
TGTTCGTTCTGATTGAGCAAAATCGTAGGAATAGTGGTTCTATTTTGAGGTTTTGAGATTGAAGAACGGGCAAAGACGGGCTGAAGCTGTGATGCAAGAGTCGGAAGTTGTTTCGTGCACGTCCCTTAGCTAACCATCTAAGCTGCCCGGCCACAGGGAAGCCTTGTAGCGCCAACTGCTTGGCTCACGCCCTTAACATCACAACGACACGTACTAAAGCCTGTATCACAGTCATGCCACCCCCACACCGCTTGCCGCTACGCCAGTTCCTGACCAACCTCGTTATCCCGGCGCTGCGCAATGACAGCCGCATAAGGGCGTTTAGTGCCTCCTTCTGGTAAGCGAAACCGAGGGGCCGACTCTCATCTTTAGTACAGCATGCCTTATCCGGTTATTGGTCTAGGCGAACAAATGAAGAACACAGAATTATTTACAAAGTTGAATCTGACTCCATTCATATTGCTCAACTTAGAGATCACTACTAACCATCAATTGCACCTAACGATCTCACCTTATTCGCCAGGAAGCACCTGCGTATTATTACCTTAACGAAACCGCAGAATTAAACGTCATCATCAACAATGCAAATGTTGGCCACAACTTCCCTGGTGGCACAACAGATATCAATGAAGTATGGGTTCACTTCAAAGCAGTCGATGCAACGGCACGTTGGGCACTGGAAGATGAGGCCATAAAACTACCAATAGTAGACATGGCACGTGATGCAATGATGCATCCCCATCCGACTAAAGAAAGAAACAGGGCAGTCCTACTAAGATCGAGTCTGCTGACCCAAACTAATACCCACGACCAATGCTAAAGACCATCATTATTTCGGCCAACAGCACTCACATGATGCATCTAAAATAGATGAAGGCCTACAGACAGTAGGACTAAAAGCCCCGTTCATAAAGTCCGGTCAGTCCAACTTTGGTGATGGAATTATCAACGGACTCAGCACTGTTTCAATCCCGTTCATAAAGTCCGGTCAGTCCAACCATGCAAAATTCTGCCATAGAGGGAGGCATGATGCCGTTTCAATCCCGTTCATAAAGTCCGGTCAGTCCAACAGAAAACACAATATGCAAACAGATTATTCTAAACTGTTTCAATCCCGTTCATAAAGTCCGGTCAGTCCAACGGCACTGAAGTTAAGACAGAATCTATCCGTTAAAACCGTTTCAATCCCGTTCATAAAGTCCGGTCAGTCCAACTTAGAAAAGAAATAAAACTAAAGTTATCTGGGAGACTGCCGTTTCAATCCCGTTCATAAAGTCCGGTCAGTCCAACATGTCCACGGTGCGTTTTACGTGATTGATTGTGATTATGTTTCAATCCCGTTCATAAAGTCCGGTCAGTCCAACATGTCCACGGTGCGTTTTACGTGATTGATTGTGATTATGTTTCAATCCCGTTCATAAAGTCCGGTCAGTCCAACGGAGTAGATTACATATCTAACGGATGTGTGTTCCGCGTTTCAATCCCGTTCATAAAGTCCGGTCAGTCCAACGGTTATAACTCACTTCCTCAAGCTGTTTAGTTGCGTACGTTTCAATCCCGTTCATAAAGTCCGGTCAGTCCAACCTAAGTATCAACGTGAGGAACATGATCGCAGAGGACGTGAGTTTCAATCCCGTTCATAAAGTCCGGTCAGTCCAACAAGAATGCTGCAATAGGCTAATGCGGGATGTAGTCGAGTTTCAATCCCGTTCATAAAGTCCGGTCAGTCCAACGGCTAAGAATCGCCAGTCACGCGGATATAGGGTGGTTTCAATCCCGTTCATAAAGTCCGGTCAGTCCAACTTTACAAAGTTTTAACGCTAAATGACCTGCATAACAGTTTCAATCCCGTTCATAAAGTCCGGTCAGTCCAACGTTGTCAGTGCGGGTGGCCTGTTTTTCGCATCTCGTTTCAATCCCGTTCATAAAGTCCGGTCAGTCCAACGACGATTTTACATCTACCGACTACTACGCTCTGCTGTTTCAATCCCGTTCATAAAGTCCGGTCAGTCCAACGGGGTGAGATAGAGTGGGACGGAATTAAAGGGCACGTTTCAATCCCGTTCATAAAGTCCGGTCAGTCCAACAAAATGCAATAAATGGCATGAGCGAATCTAAAGCAAGTTTCAATCCCGTTCATAAAGTCCGGTCAGTCCAACCGTTGCAATCCTATATTAGCTCTCCATCACGGAATTATAGTTTCAATCCCGTTCATAAAGTCCGGTCAGTCCAACAGCGCGAAGAAAAACTTGATAACGATATATCTGAAATAAGGTTTCAATCCCGTTCATAAAGTCCGGTCAGTCCAACCGAAGACTATGACAGCGACGATGCGTACGAAGAGTGGTTTCAATCCCGTTCATAAAGTCCGGTCAGTCCAACGACATAGCCGACCCTAACACCAACGCATATACAGACGAGTTTCAATCCCGTTCATAAAGTCCGGTCAGTCCAACAATTTCTTGCCAATATCCGCGAGACCAATGCCTTCCGTTTCAATCCCGTTCATAAAGTCCGGTCAGTCCAACATGATCTAATAATTTGTTCATATGTTATGCATCACATAGTTTCAATCCCGTTCATAAAGTCCGGTCAGTCCAACCGCTGGACCGCATCAAGCAGCAGCAAGAAGGAGGTGTTTCAATCCCGTTCATAAAGTCCGGTCAGTCCAACAAGTGAGATCGGAGGATATAAAGTTTACTCAGGCCGCACGTTTCAATCCCGTTCATAAAGTCCGGTCAGTCCAACAAGCTTTCCTTCGAGGAACTGTCAAAGTAGTCGTCAAGGTTTCAATCCCGTTCATAAAGTCCGGTCAGTCCAACCAAGCAAGCCCTGAAATTGAATTGTTAGATTGTGATGTTTCAATCCCGTTCATAAAGTCCGGTCAGTCCAACTCCGTAAGTACTGCAAAGACAGTGAAATTGAATTGCGTTTCAATCCCGTTCATAAAGTCCGGTCAGTCCAACTTGATGCGATTGCGGGTGACCATGCCCAGCTTCTATCGTTTCAATCCCGTTCATAAAGTCCGGTCAGTCCAACTTGCAAGGGATTCATCATACTGAGAAACCTGCCTTCGGTTTCAATCCCGTTCATAAAGTCCGGTCAGTCCAACTTGCAAGGGATTCATCATACTGAGAAACCTGCCTTCGGTTTCAATCCCGTTCATAAAGTCCGGTCAGTCCAACACAAATTAATTTTAACTACTCGCTGAGTAGTTAGTTTCAATCCCGTTCATAAAGTCCGGTCAGTCCAACAACAACTGCTCAAGGTAGGAGAGCGAAATTCCCTGGCGTTTCAATCCCGTTCATAAAGTCCGGTCAGTCCAACTCCTTCACTTGCATCACTCAGGTTATCAACACTGTTTCAATCCCGTTCATAAAGTCCGGTCAGTCCAACTTGTTTCAGTCCAGGGGGTGGTGGAAGCAAGGAGGTGGTTTCAATCCCGTTCATAAAGTCCGGTCAGTCCAACCGACCACCTCTAAGGTAGATCTAGTATTATAAATTGAGTTTCAATCCCGTTCATAAAGTCCGGTCAGTCCAACATTTATAGCATTCAAGTTAAGCAGTTAATGAAGAACGTTTCAATCCCGTTCATAAAGTCCGGTCAGTCCAACACTATAGCATTCAAGTTAAGCAGTTAATGAAGAACACGTTTCAATCCCGTTCATAAAGTCCGGTCAGTCCAACAGTACCTTTATAACCCATTGTTCCACGGAGTGAAATAAGGCTGTTTTCGGGGCGGTTACATTCAAACTCATCTCACTACCCCAGAAACACCTCAAACACTCTTTTTTACTATTAAAATCAATCATCTGCGAGTACCAACACACCTAAAAACCCTAACCCTTTGATTAAATTAATATTCCCGCTTATTTGAGCTATTTTCTAAGCGACGATGAAAAGCCCCCGATAAAAATAGTTCTTATTCTCAATAACCGATGCAATGACCAGTCGATCAGAACTATCAGCAGAGTAAAATATTACAACAGATGATAATCGGGATCTTCTGTTATTCGACCTGGCCCATCAATTTTAATTTCTGGGCGATCTTTCGGGCACAGTGGGTAATAACGAATGTTATCTTCAGCGGGGTTGATGATTGTTGCTAACATGCTTTTCAGTGCAGCAAGCTCGATTGAATCGAGATGGCATTCAAACACGCTATGCTGCACCCGCTGGCCAACACCTTCCAACGTTTTAGCAACATTGCGAAGGCGTTTTTTATCGCGAATATCAAAGCAGATAAGAATCATCGTTATAAAAGTATAAATGGTGGGTCATCACTTTCCCGCCCTACTCCTTGCGATTCGATATCACGCCGACACCAGACACACAACGGATACCAGCGAACACTATCATCAACACCGACCTCTTGCTGAACCTGGCGACGCAGCAACAGCAATTGATGAGCAAGTAACCAACATTCAAAGACGCTATATTGCACCGCCTCTCCGTGGTTCTTTAACAGCTGGTAAATACGACGTCGAATACGGTCATCCTCAATATCATAAGCAATAATCCACAGACGACTCAGCCTCATCGTAATACCATCGGTTTATATTCAGATTGACGACCAGACACGACCGCTGCCAGATGCTGAATCTGCTGCTCAATGCAGCGGCGATAATCCAGATGTAAACCAGAATTAGGATGTTTAAGCGGGCTATTGAGCTTAGCCTCTAATGCTGTGATAAAAACAACTCTCGCCTGGGCGCTTAACCAACAGGCTTCACCCTCAGCACGTGGGAGCTGAAAATCTTCGGGCGTAAGGCGTTGGTTAAGTACCAAATTCAAGACCACCGCGTCTACGATTAAACTGCGAAATTCTTCCATTACATCAGACGCCAACGCCGGATGACCTGGGCGCATTGCATGTAGAAAACCCACGTGAGGGTTCATTCCCCTTGCGCGTAGCAGCGTATGCACATTACTAAATAAAATGGTGTAACCATAAGAGAGCATCGCGTTAATAGGGTCAGTAGGGGGTTGTTTTACCCTGCCGGTGAAACCCCACTTGTCGTCCACTAGTGCTACCATCGCGGCGAAATAGGCACGCGCAGCAGCACCTTCATAACCACGCAGTTGCTCCAGTGTTTCAGCTGCTTCAGGTTGAATGCCATTCACTGCCTGAAGCGCTTTTTGCAAGGCGGCGCTATCACGATTACGAGATTGGCGTTTTAACAGCAGGCGGCTGTTGTGTAGCTTTCCCATCACAAATCCCTTGGCAAGGTTGAGCGTGAAGGCATCATCATCCGCACGTAAAAACTGATCACGATGCATCAATACCGGCTCAGTATCAAAGGCATCAATCACCCCGTAATAACGCCCCTTTGCCGACAACAAATAGATAGGGATACGCTCCATCAGACAATAGTGCATTGCCTGCGTGGTGATCTGTGCGTTACCAAAGATCATCACTTGATCCACCTTAATAGAAGGGATAGATTTAAGTACCTCATCACCGCGCTGTATCACCAAACGCTCTGCAGCCTTTGCTAGTTCGTAATCATGCTCGGTTAAATAGAGCGTGCGTAAACGAGGATCATGGCCTGTTGAAGCTAGCACCTCTTCGTCAGCGGTTGGTAAATCCTGCTGGGGCTCACTAGAGGTATCCTCAGGTGAGGAGGATGAGGCCACACTGTCAGCAGTTTTCATGGAGGCGGGCACAAATTGGTTACCACTTAGGTCGGCCTCTGCAAAAGCAGAACGCATCACATCACTGCCCGGATTCCCCTGGAAATAACGTAACAAATCGGGAGTACTATCAATTTCCTCTTCTTTTTCTTCTACTCTATCCACCACCGGTGGAGGGGCGTGGTCAACAGCGTGTAAGCTTCGAATCCGCTTATGTACCACTTTGCTTTTGATCGCCAATGTACGCACAAACTGTACGCCGAGGAATCGAAATCCGGCATTAAAATCGACCAGTCGCGTCTTCTCCTCATTTAATGACAGACGCAGGTCGTCGAGTATTTCATTGCTCAAAATCAGTGCCGCTTCGGCCTTTTCCTTATTCTTGCATAACACCAAAAAATCATCCGCAAAACGTACCAATGCCATATCATTATCGAGAAAGGCTTCATCAAGTTGGTCGAGATAAAGATTGGATAGCAATGGTGAAATCGGTGAGCCTTGCGGGACACCTTTAGTCAATTGAAAGAGGGTGTCGCCATCGGCCACATCACTTTTTAACCACTGGTGGATCAGTTTAAGAATTCCCTTATCTACCAGTAGTGAATGAAGTTTCTCCATCAATAAAGCGTGATCAATTTCGTCAAAGAAAGACTCAATATCTGCATCAACCACCCATTGATAGCCATCATCACGCAGCTGTTCAACTCGCTGCACCGCCTGTTTCACTGAACGCCCTGCACGGTAGGCATAACTGCATTCCTCGAACTCTGCTTCAAACAGCGGCGTGATGCACAACGCTACAGCGGTTTGTAACAGGCGATCTCGTACAGAGGGAATAGATAGTGAACGAGTGCCACCGTTATCTTTGGGAATCTCTATCCGCATTAATGACTGCGGCTTATAAAAACCGTGACACACTTCATTGCTTAATGTGGCGAGATTCGCCAGCAGTTTTTTCTCGAATACAGGGACACTGATGCCGTCATGCCCAGGACATCCACGGTTGTCTTTGACCTTAGCCCAAGCAGCGAAGAGGTTGGGATCTGAGAGTACGTCATTCAACGTAGGTTGGCGCACAGGAGGACTCCCTAATGTGGTTTAGCGACTCCGAAAATGGATCGAAGTCAAAAATAAATCCCGTTCATAAACCGGTCATTCCTCAACATGCCATTCGAAGAAGATGAATCTCACATCTCTCAAAGTTTCAATCCCGTTCATAAACCGGTCATTCCTCAACGAATTAGCAGAAACACTCAAAATGACACAACTATGTTTCAATCCCGTTCATAAACCGGTCATTCCTCAACGCGAAGTAATACACCATTTGAATTGCTTCCTCGAAGGGTTTCAATCCCGTTCATAAACCGGTCATTCCTCAACCTAATAATATCATCAATGCGCTTACAAAGCTGACCTTGTTTCAATCCCGTTCATAAACCGGTCATTCCTCAACCTCATCAAGCTGTCGATACTGCGCTAGCACCAATACAGTTTCAATCCCGTTCATAAACCGGTCATTCCTCAACTTGTTGCTACATTCTAATAGCAGCTTCGCTTTAAGTGGTTTCAATCCCGTTCATAAACCGGTCATTCCTCAACAGTTTGTATGAGTGGTTAGTGTAGAATGATAAAAAAAGTTTCAATCCCGTTCATAAACCGGTCATTCCTCAACGCTACCCCTGCAGGTAGTTGATTCATGACCGGTTTTCCGGTCGTTTGCGGGGCGATTCACTGATCACCCACTATTACTGCCTTCCAGTCCCATAAATTTGCCATTTCCCCTTTAAAATCAGTCTTCTGCGGCACACCGCACCTCCTATTACAGTTAACTATTTGATTTAACAATAATAAACTCATAACCCGATCCATTCTAGAAGTTGACTGCATTCAACCCCGTTGTTAATGATTATCAGCAAGATTAATAATGTAACCCTTTGTATTTTCGATTATCGTATAATTAGTACTTATAATATTTATAGTTAGCTTATAAACACATCGGGTGTGTTAACGGCCCCCAAGGCTCATACCCCCCTGTATCTCGTTGGTAATAATAGATAGTAACAGAGCCATTACTAAATACGTCGCCAACAAGCAGTGCGCCTGTCACAGGTCCAAAATAGAACAAGTGTATTTTACCTACGCCCTTTGACATAAACTCAGCCCTTTTGCTACGCAGCTTCTGCACGAAGTCAGCGATTTCATCTATGTTTAGCGCTGCAATATGCAATGCCTCAAGTTCCATTTCACCGCCACTGCTTGCAAGATAGGCTCTTACTTGGTTACTGGCATCTCCTTGTCCAACATTAACAACCAAAGCCATTGGCCTCTCGCCTTGCGAATTTTGTATGCTTTTTATTAGCTGCTTTTGCCGACGTCGGTTCCCCATCAGTATTAGCCATGACCAAAAAACAGGTATAGCAACCAGTAAACCTATTACTACCCCCAATGGATCAAGATAATCAGTCATAAATGAGGCTGGTTCACTCAACTTGAGTTGTATTTGATCAAACTTAGTCTGCAAGCCATCAACATGCACAGTAAGGTCACTTAGTAAACGACTCTCATTTGTGAACTGCTCATGAGGTAATTCAGTTTTAATGCTCACATCTTCAGTAGGGATCATGATTAAAAACCTCTACATCGTCCGTAACAGGCGAGCGATAGATTAGACGTTTTGCTTTGCCATGTAATGCATGAGCAACTGTCAAATATAACCAAACTGGTGCGGCACCTGTTAGAAGAATTTCTTCTCCCTCCCCTGCTGCAGCCAAGGCTTTATCTTTATATGTTTCAAGTTCAGAAAGTTTAGCCGTATTTTCATAAAGCACTAGCAAATCGATAATGACCATTACCAGCCCCTACAAACCATTCTCATAAGCAATATCATATGTCCTGACTTTATAATCATGAGTACTTACATATTGAAAACGTCGTCCTTCAATAATTGAAATTACAGCACCGGCAACCGTTGTCACTTTTTGACCACCTGTAATATCCACAATCATGTCACGATCATTAAATCCTTCTTGATATAAATCGGCATAGACTTTTTGAAGCCTAACAACAAGAACATCAGCATCCTCATAGTCAACAGGCTCTCTAACATCGATATTAATACTACATCCAACAGGCAATAATTTGTTGACTGTTTCTTTAAACAAGTCAACATTTCTAAATGAACCATCTTCTCGCACTCTCGAATCTTCTGATGGAATAACGATTACCATTCGAAGTCTATCCATATGGTAGGCAATAGCTTCAATAGTCATGCGCCAAGACCCCTGAAACCTTTCCCTGTAGCTTTTTTCTGTCATACATCCCCAATCTATATTTGTCACATTCCTTTCTAACCATTCTTCATCTCGGCCTACTGGGCTTAAAAAAACAATCATCGCTTGCATTTTTGGTGGATTATCATCTTGTGAAATATGTAGATAAAGGTCATCAGATATTTTTCTAGCCCATATTGAAATAGCAAAAAGAGTGCTCGGAAAAACCAATAAAGTAAACCATGCACCAAGATTAACCCATTTAAAATCACCTTCAAATATATCCTGTAGATTATCAGTAAACCAACCAAGCGATATAACAAGCGCAATAACGCCAAGCATAATCTGCCAGTTTGAGGCAGAACCCAGTACTATATGGACAATTTTTCTAGCCTGTTTAGGTTTAAATCTTCCTGATACCAACGACATTATTTAGCTCCTTAAAAACCTATTAATTGCTATGGCAACCTAAATATTTAAGCAATGCCAGTGACCGTTCACTGGCGCGTTTTTTCTTACGATCATTTCCTTCGTAAATTTTTGGCTTCCACACCTTTTTATCTTCAAATTCTATTTTTATGAACTTTGCCACTTCCCGTTGCTGATTCGGATCACCCCAGTGGCCATTATTAAGATCATTAAGCAGAGCAACATAGTAATCCGCCGGACAATCAGCTCATACCCACAGCAAACATAATTGTGAGTAAGACATTGTAAAATATTTCCATCTTCAACCAGTTCATTTATTCCCCCTACTGCCTACGCTTTCAACTAGCAGCTTAAGCAAACCAGCCGATTCCTTTTCAGATGTGCTGAACATCGATTATCCGCGGCTATATATATTTTTGGCATTTCTTGCACTACCTCCCTCGGGAGCTCCCCATTTAATCCCAAGCTTTATCCATTTCTTCTTTATCTCTTCGAGCAGAATAGGCTTTAACTCCTTGGGGGCAAGCTGCCACCTCGTTGCTAATGATTTTTTCCATAAGTCTGTTTCAGGCAACGCACTTAGATCTTTGTCTTCTCTTAAGTCTTTTAGTGTTTCTGATAACCAAGAAAATGCTCGATCTTCAATACCCTTCGCCTTAATTTCATTTTCTTGCTCTTTCTGCTTGTGTATAGATTTCTCAGATCTCATCTGGCCATAACCAGCAGCAGTTTTTGCCCCGGCCCCTATACACTCCAGCGCAGACTCAAGCTCTTTCATAACAACACTCAATTCAATTTTTTGGGCTGCACAAGTCTCTCGTTTTGAAATTGAAAACTGAAACGACTGGTTTTTATCCACCACTAAGAAAGGAATCGGCACGGGTGAGTGCCAGTCCGCTGGAATATTGGAGCCGTCTTCTTCGGGCTTCTGATCTCCTTTTTCGTACCATTTCCCATAGTGGGGTGTCATAACGTCTACTTTAAGCGTGACAGGGTTGATGGGGACTGCATCAAAGAAGATCAACGCCCCAGCGGATGGTGATTTATCATTTTTGGAGCCAAACCAAAGCGCTAAAGTGGCATCATCCTTTTTGTCCCACTCTTCGCACCATGCGCGTAGCAGGCCCTTAACGGCTGCGCCTGTTAAGTAGGGCACGCCCAGTGTTGGGTGCCAGGCAAAACCGTTTTCTACGGGGTGGTTATTGCCCATACCGGTTACAAAGTGCCATTGGGTTTTCATCGCGAGGGTATCGCCGCCCAATAGACTTACCAATACCCGTTGACGTGCAGCGTATTCAGTGACCTGCTTTCCACCATGTTCATGATTGAATTGTTTTAGCCAGCTGGATTTACCCCCCTCACCCTCAATCGGTTTCCAGTTTGGTTCGTATTTATCAAAGAATTTGTTAAACCAAAGACCACTGTGGGAATCGAGTTGCTTTTTTGCACTGCAGTCATCATATAGAGGAATTTGTGGCATTTATTTATCCCCCTCTTCAATGGCTTCTGCGGTTTCTGGCGCTGAATCTTCCTCTCTTATCAAAAAGGCTTTACCAAATTTCTTTAGCCAGTCGAGATAGGCCAGGGCTTCCATCTGTGCAAGCCGATATTCAGCGGCGCTACTGCTGGTAATTGCATTCATTAGGTCTTTACTACCGGCATAAGGTCGGCCCGGTTGGCTCAGCCAATCGGCTAGTGCTTCATAGACCTCTTTATGCTCTTTATTATTGTTTGATCGATAAAACGCCGCTGCTTGGCCCAGTCCGTTCATTAAGATCATGGGGCCTAAGTTGGCTATGTAGCTATTTAGTTTTTTCTGCTCATCCCTCTTATATTCGCAAAAAGATTTTTCCTTATATTCTTTTGCACCACACACAACTTGCAATGCGTGCTTGGCACGTTGCTGTGCAATGGTTTGATTACTCATGGTTTGTACTCCGTGACCTTACACCAGCCCATGCCTACGGTTTCGTTACCGCCGATTTGCACATAGGGGCGATCATCTGGAAATAGCGCGAGTGTCTTTGTGAGTACCTGTTGAGCATCATAGGTGTTGCCCGTTTTATTACGCGTATTGTTTGCCAATAGCAGTGTGTAGAGCAATGTATCTGGTGGCAGGCTCTCTTCATACCATAAGGCACCGCCTTTTACCGTTTTATTGGTGTTATCAATTGATATGTGGGGAGTGATGGCAGTGGCGCTACCACAGAAGTGACTAAAATCATCATTATTCATAATGACCAGTTGCAGCTGTAACGCGGCCTGCTCCATACCAAACTGACTCAACACTTCAATTATTGCTTGTAGTTGCTCCAGCGCTTCACCTTCCGCCTTTACTTGGGTGAACTGATACTCTTCAAGAAACAGGGTGTCACTGTTTTCACAAGCCATCACTTGCTCTGGTTGAGGCTCAGTAGGCACAGCAAAGCTTGCTGGCTTTCCCGCTAGTGCCAGATCGCGTTGCAGGCGCGACAATACAGCGGGACAGGTGACCCATTTGAAATAGCCTGTGAGTGAGCGCACCGGTAGCAGCAGGATACGGGCATCACTGACAGCTAGGGCACCCGCGTGATCTATGTTTCCGCTGGAGGATGGGCCGAATATAGCCTTTACATCGCTCCCCATGTTAGCCCTAGTTTCTGCATGACTACGTAGTGCCCCTTTTACAGCAGAACCATATACACAAGGCCAACCGGTGTGGGCTTCTCGTTGTATGGGCAGATCAATGACGCCGACGTTTTGCCCTGAGCCAGCATGGATGGATGTTTCTGCGCGTAATCCCAGTATGGTATTTGCCATTATAATTCTCCGTTTTCTTTCCATAGGCCGACGACTATTTCGCCATAGCCAAATTTTGTGCGGTGTCCTAGATGCATGCCTTGTAGTTCTTTGATCAATGCCTGAGGCTGATCGGTTTTAATGAAGTAACAGCTCCCTGCAGGCACCAATGAGCGCAGCGGTTTGGGTTTTGAATTTGCATAGTCCCAACCTCCTTCGCGAATAGCTTTACCTATGCAGGCGCTGACACACTCTAGCGGTATGTTGAACTGAGACCAGTCTGGCATGGTGTTGCCACCAAGGTCTGCATGCGTAAGTAGGGTGATAAGTAGCTGCCCAGAATGACAGTCATCCGAAGTAAGCTTAGGCACGCTTAGAGATACATCACTTTGGCTTATATGTGCTAAACGCCCTTCACCACCCAGACGAATCGTTCCTGATTCAATCATGACCGGACCATCCAATGCCATCGCCATACTAATACCATTGTGCAGACGAATATGGCGGGTAAAAAAGAGCTGACCGGGCTCTACACTGCTTGTTTGATTGTTTCTACCGATACCAACGCGTGCCTCATGTTTAAACAGCTGTTCTGAACGATAGTAATGTTGTGGCAGCTGGCCATTTAGCACGGCGGTTAATCCAGCTTCATCCAACCAACCTTGCTCTATGTTCTTTGCTTTTTTCAAGGTGTTTTGTGCCTTTGGCAAATGGCACTCCCCGAGATCGGATTGATAGATATTTTTTGGGACTAATCTCGTCCAGGCTGATTCCGTTGCGCTATACAGCAGGTTCTTCGGTACGGGATATAAGCGTTGCCCATCCTTATATAGATACGGCCCTTTAAAACTGAGCGGGCCGGGGTCTTCAGCTGTACCCAATAAATCTTTAACTTTGGCACTGTCCTGCCAGTCTATCTTTTCCGTATTACCGATGGCTGTGCGTATGGCCCCGCTCAATGTTTGCGCTGAGGGTGGAAAAAGCGAATCAAGAAAACCACCTTCACCTATGCCGAAGGGTTTGGCCTCACGGAAAAATAGCGAATCGACTGGATCAAATTGAATGACTCTCATCTTTCCACTCCTTTTTGAGCCAGAAAGCGTAATAGCATTAGCCCCAGGGCATCATAGTCTGTGCTGGTTTGGGATTTACATAAGGGAAGTAACTGGCTAACTCTGCTCTGGGCTATTTGTTGCTTGCGTTTTGATTGGCTGAGTACGCCACTGGTTTCGTATTCAGCAACTAACAGTTTTTCTATGGTACAGGCATCGAATCCGCTGCCCTTTAACATCATCAGCCGCTCACGCATACGATATAGCGGTTTGGATGCATGGCCCGGCTCTTCACTCTCATCCTTTCGGAATTCTTCGGCAAGTTTCTCTAATGGTTCGACATGCTCACTCTCTTTACCCCATTGAGTGGCCCAGGTGCTGGTTTCCCCGCCGGGCTTCCATACCCGTATTGCGATAGCATCACGCCCGGTTTGCTCTTTGGCTACATCATCTAGCAAGCTATGCGAATCTTTAAGAATCATAGTGAGCGGTAGTTTCATGTGGGCATAGATCAAACCTGCTGAGATACTGTATGTGCCCGCTTCGAGATTTTTGTTCTCAAAGACCTGCATATATTGCTTGCGTAGCTTAAGTGCGCATGAAAGAGCATCTTCCAACGGCAATAGCGCGAGCACATCATCACCACCGGCATAGATAAGAAAGCCGTTGTGGTCACTCACCACACTATGCACAGACTCTGTGAAGCTATTCAAAGCAACCGACAGATCAGCAACATTCCCTTTCATCGCTTGTTTAGTCTCCCCTAGATTGTCACCATCCATCATCAGGAGTGCATAGAATGGCGAGGGATGACCGATGATTTTACTTGGAGACGTTTCAGTTTTGGCTATTTCATTTAACTTTTCTAATGCTTGGCGTGCTGTTTCAGCATCCAGGTCTGGATCACTTTCTAAGCTTGAACGGAAGAATACACGCCCATCCAGGCTAGAAAATCTCCCATGTTTAGCTGCATTTTTTTTGATGATGGGTATGTTTGTTTTTAACTCGCCATGCTCAACCAACTTACAGGCTAAATCATAAAACTGTTTTGTGAGTTCTTCTGAAGCATGCTCTTGAACCTGATCTATCCAATGAGCTGCAGCTAGAGAGGATGTTGAGGGCACGGCGCTGGGTAAGTTCCAACCACGATGATCTTCTATCGTTGGCCAGTATTTAACAAAACGACGTTTTACATAAGCGATGGCACACAGGCGTTCTTTATCACGTAATTCCAGCCCACTGATGCCAGCTGTTGATTTCAGTTTCCCCCAAAATTCATTTTGATTTTTTCTATTCGGACGATCCTGCCCCGACAGCTCCTGCCATTCGCCCATGACACTGCATTTGTCACCGTACTGTTCTGGTGGATAGTGGCTGCGCCAATTTTTACGCATTGCCATTACTTCACCATCTTCACTATCGGACATCACCCAGGTGATATCCCAAAACTTTTCTATTTGCGTATTCCAGAGCGTGTCATTTACACCTGACTTTTCCAGATAGTCACCTTTCCACACTGAATCGGCAACTACCTTCCATGCATTTTGCACAGCTGACACAACCATTGCGCCATCAAAGGAGTCTGTCACGCTGGCAGTAAAGCAGTTGGGTAACGAACCTATTTGTGGGCCTTCGCCACTGTTTTTATCCAATCTTGCCAGCATTGGCTCGTTATCTGTTGCAGGCAATACAATATTATTGCTAGTTGCTTGACTCTTCGTGGCCTTAATCGCGACTGCAGTTAAGTAAGAGAGTAGGAATGACCCTGCCCAGAAGTCTCTAGTTCTTCGTGCCTGGGCAACAAAGCCTTGTACTGGGCCTAGGTTGAAATGGAAGTATTTGGTCATTGCGCTTCCTCCCGTAAAGGGGTTACTACTGGTACTCTATCTGGAAAGCGAAAAGCACCGGACGAATCCTTTCCCTCACGCCCGGAAATTAACTCATTCAAAATTCCCCAATTAATATTTTGAGAAACCTCGTTATTTTTACCCGCCTCTATTAAATCTTTTTTCGGTAAAAACAGTGCTGGCAAAAGAACACTGACACCTATGTATTGCCTTTCACTAATCTTCTGCACATGAAAAAATAATGGACTCGAACGTCGTTCATATAGAGACGATGTCACACAATCATATTCCTTATCAGAATAGTTATGTGGCAAACCGAAAATCACTCTAGCTGGGTGAAAATCAGGATTGGAGCTTTTAAAATAATCCACATTTCTATACCAATCATGGTCATCTTCAAATCGCCTCTCTGACGCATTACCACTCGGCAACTTATTATCCCTAGATGACTGCCCCCAACTCCGAAAATCGAGCATCTTCTGACCTATTTTATCTAGCACCTGAATTGGATCATTTGACTTGAGGAGAACATCAACACTTGTTTGGTGGGAAAATGCGGAATAATCTGCCGGAGGAAAATCTCCCATACATGGCAGCAATTGATTAAGCACACGACTATAATCCTCAACCGACTCGGGGCAAGACCAGATTATTTCTTTATCTCTACTTAATTTTTCTAGAGTAATGCTACCCAGACCATTACGACTACGCCCCCCCAAGCCACCGACAAGACCAAGTAATTTCAACGCACTGAGAATACTTTCATCTGGCTCACCCTTGAACAATAACGAAACATTAAATTCTTGATTGTGATTTATGCACCCTCGAATAAGCTCACCTGCGCGGGTCTTTTTCTTTGAAGATGGAAACGGACGCATCAAACCATAAGCTAAATAACGAGCTGACGAGAGTCCACTAGAGCTCGAACCTTGAATAAAACCTTCATGAACCACTCCCTCTCTGAGTATATTTAACGGGTCGTTGGAAACTGTTAGCAGAAAGATTCCTTGCCCAGATTTCTTATTAGAATCTGCCGCACCACCAAACAGAAGAATTTCTTTTTCGTGCAAAATTTTTAATGCTTTTGATTTATTTCCTTTCGCTTGTCTATATGCCTCTCCCCAGCTTAATGCCCGCCACCAAAACCTAAGTACACCTTTAACAGAGGGTGGTCTTATTCCATCTGATGGATCTTGGTTAGCTCCACCAATAAACATCGGTGTCACAATTCGAAAAGTCGCTTCTATCTTTTCCATCAACGTTATCCCTGATAGTTATTCAGCAATTATTTTATACTTCCCCAACCCAAAACTCGTCTTCCCACCCACATGCACCCACTCCCCCAGCTTCAGGTATGGCATCAATAACGAAAGATCCCCTTCATAAGTAACCTCTCCAATCAACCCACCAAACTTCATCCACTCCTTCTGCCTGCCGGAAAAACGGCACCACTCTTCCCAAACCACTTGATCATCAACGATACAAACCACCTCTGCTGCCGCCAGTAGCTCATTACGCGTTTCACGCAACAACAGCGGCTGCGGTTGATAGAAATTGGCGAGCGTACACAAGCGCCCCAGCAGGCGATCGAGCAGCAATCTAAAATCAGGGGATTGTTTTAATAAATGATCGTTATGTTTAAGGCGTAACCGCGTTTGCAGCTGTATCGTCACGCGCTCTTTAACTGGTGGCAACGGGTCTGCGATCTGTTGCCCATTAACAACGTTGTGACCAAACTGCCATATTCCGCCTTGAAAAAGTGGTTGGTAATCACCGCTTGCATCACAGAAATCGACCCGCTCAATTTGATAACGACCTTTGTTTGTACCAAAGCCCAACTGCTGCCCCAGTGCATCCAATGCTGCAAAACAGACTGGCAGATGCTGCGTGGCGTTACCAATGAGCACCAGCTCAATCTCAAACTGCTCACCTGGTTGATAATCTGTTTTTGACGCCAACGGCGGCGTTAATACAAATGGCTTTGGCGGTGAATCCTTACCCGGCGGCTGATAAAGCATTTTAAAAAAGGCAGGCGAGATATGTTGTAACGCATGACCAAAGCCACCATGCGTAGCCGAGCCCTTATAGACAGGCAAGATGATTTCTGTGGTGGCACAGAGCGTGAATCGATACTTTGCAAGATGAAACGCCGACAGACTTTCACTTGCCGCAATCTTCACTGCAGCGGCAGGCCCTACCCCCATAACTACATCCCCAGTTTTATCGGGCGTGTAATATTTTTATTCGCCCCAGTACTTGGAGACTAACCGAACAACTAGTTAGCTTCAAGGAAATATAACTACTATGAGATTAACCAATAGGGACATATAAACGGATAACGACAAAAAATATAAAAACCAGACATTAAGCATAGGGAAAATCGATCCGTGACCTCGAAACGATTTTAAAAAAATAGCATTATGAAAAATGCAGGGGCCCTAGTGAATAACGAGACAGAATAGAACCGATGGATCTTAAGAGGACTTAAAAAATAACTGCTTTATTGATATGAAAGATGTTTTGGGCCGCAGGGGACGCCATTCTTTCAAAACAGCTTGTGGGTAGGTTTGTGGGTAATAATGCCGATCATTATTAATTTCAATAATAATCAATATGTTACATAGCATAATGGCGGAGAGAGAGGGATTCGAACCCTCGATGGAACTATAAATCCCATACTCCCTTAGCAGGGGAGCGCCTTCAGCCGCTCGGCCATCTCTCCGTTGAGTTTACTAGATAAACAGAACTTTACGCACCTTAACCAACCGCCCTTTGAACCGTTGTTTCAAGGTGCGCATAGAGTACCAAGTTTTTGCCTTCGTGCCAAAAAAAAATGAGCCAAATGTAACATTTAGCTCATTTTTTTTCTATCTTCAACGGATTACATACATATCGACACGCCACCAGGAAAAATTATGGTGATCAATACGATAACCAAACCCAAAAAACTGGGCTAGGTAGAACCCTCTTCATTTTTTTCTTTTTGAATACGCTCATAAATCTCTTCGCGATGAACGGTAACCTCTTTAGGTGCATTAACGCCGATTCGAACCTGATTGCCTCGTACTCCCAGGACAGTCACAGTCACTTCATCACCGATCATTAAGGTTTCACCCACACGCCTTGTCAAAATCAGCATTGTTGTCTCCTTACCAAAATACCTTTTAAATTTTTCTTATAAAAACAACCAACTTCCTATAAATTTCTTATCGACCACCCTATCATTAACTATAGAGTTTTTCCTTATTCCTGGTTTGTTATAACTGCTAACAAGCGACACACCATCAAACAAGGAGGCAAACCATCATTTACGCCAGCTGATCTAACCCAAAGGCCTCATGCAAGGCCCGTACACTCAATTCCAGATATTTTTCGTCCACTACCACTGAAATTTTTATCTCTGATGTCGAAATCATTCTAATATTGACCCCCTCTTTTGCCAAGGTCTCAAACATAGTACTTGCAATACCTGCGTGTGAGCGCATCCCTACACCAACAATCGACACCTTAACAATCTTCGAATCTCCCGTCACCTCTCTCGCACCCAGTTTGTTGGCGGTCTCTTTCATGATCGCAAGACTTTTATCAAAATCATTGCGATGCACCGTAAAAGTGAAATCAGTGGTCGAGTCTTCAGCAACATTTTGAATAATCATATCAAGCTCGATATTATTATCTGCAATCGGGCCAAGAATCTTATGGGCAACACCCGGTTGATCAGGCACGCCCAGAATCGTCACTTTTGCTTCATCGCGATTAAACGCAATCCCCGAAATTAACGCCTGTTCCATCTCCGTTTCCTCAGCTGAAATCAATGTTCCCGTTGCTGTATCTTCAAATGAAGAGAGCACTCGCAATCGCACACCATATTTGCTGGCAAATTCTACTGATCGAATTTGTAGCACTTTAGCCCCCAGGCTCGCCATTTCCAACATCTCTTCATAAGTAATATGATCGAGACGACGTGCTTCAGGGACAACTCTAGGATCGGTAGTGTAAACACCATCAACATCCGTATAGATCTGACACTCATCCGCCTTCAGCGCAGCAGCCAATGCCACTGCTGAGGTATCTGATCCGCCACGCCCTAATGTTGTAATGTTACCCTCTTCGTCCATCCCCTGGAAGCCGGCGACCACGACCACCCGTCCTTTATCCAGGTCTTTGCGAATACGCTTATCATCGATATCAACAATACGCGCCTTGTTGTGCACGCTATCGGTACGAATATGAACCTGATGCCCAGTATATGAGCGCGCTGTGCAGCCGCGCTTCTCCAGCGCCATACTCAGCAGCGCAATCGTGATCTGCTCACCGGTCGCCAGCAACACATCCAGCTCACGCGGGACTGGCTGCTCCTGAATCGCTTTAGCCATCTCAACCAGGCGATTGGTTTCGCCACTCATTGCTGACACAACAACCACAATATCGTGACCTTTTTGACGCCAGCCGATGACTTTATCAGCAACACTTTCAATACGCTCGACCGTGCCGACCGAGGTACCACCATATTTTTGTACAATCAGACTCATATTGTTGCCGTTAGCAAAGCCGCGCTATGCGCTACGCTCTTCAACCCAGCCTTTTACCGATGCCAGTGCGGCATCAAGCCCAGCGGGTTCTGTGCCACCGGCTTGCGCCATATCAGCACGACCACCACCTTTACCGCCAACCTGCTGGGCAACGTAGTTCACCACTTCCCCCGCCTTTACCCGCTTAGTCAGGTCACTCGTCACACCTGCGGTGAGCGATACTTTCTCACCTACCACAGCACCCAGTACAATCACGGCCGAACCGAGTTTATTTTTTAACTGGTCAACGGTATCACGCAACGTCTTTGCATCTGCCCCTTCGAGCTTCGCCGCCAATAACTTAATCCCATTCACCTCAATCGCCTGCTCTGCCAGTTCAGAGCCCTGATTACTGGCGAGCCTACCTTTAAGTTGCTCCAACTCTTTTTCTAGCTTGCGGCTCTTATCGACCAGCTGCTTAACCTTATCCAGCGTATCGTTTCGCCCACCTTTAACCAACTCAGAAACAGATGCAAAATTAGACTCTAGCTGTTCCAGCCAAACCACCGCATGCTCACCCGTCACCGCCTCAATACGCCTAACGCCTGCCGCAGTACCGCTTTCAAATATAATTTTAAACAGTCCGATGTCACCCGCACGCTCGGCATGAATACCACCACAGAGCTCAGTTGAAAACTCACCGATACTAAGCACCCGAACTTCTTCAGTGTACTTTTCACCAAACAGCGCCATCGCCCCCGCTTCAACCGCATCGTCGTAGCTCATCAATCGGGTTTGTACTGCGCAATTGGCGCGAATCTCGCCATTAACAAGTCGTTCAATCTCGCTTATCTGATTTTTAGTCACTGACTCAACGTGTGAAAAATCAAAACGTAGGCGAGTGGCTTCAACTAACGACCCCTTCTGCGTCACATGCTCACCCAATACTTGACGCAGTGCTGCGTGCAATAGATGGGTCGCAGAGTGATTCAAAATAATCGACTGGCGGCGTGGTTGATCGACATCTGCAGCCAGCGTCATCCCAACGTTGATTTCACCAATCGTCACTTTACCAACAAGGCCATTCACGCCACTCAGCTTACGCGTATCGGAAACCGTAAATTCCATGCCATTTGCTGACAAAGCACCACGGTCACCCGCCTGTCCGCCTGACTCAGCATAAAAGGGTGTCTTATCGAGGATCACCATCCCCTCCTCACCCACACTCAAACTATCGACCTGCGATTCACCACGAATCAAGGCAACCACATTGGCCTCGCCATCAAGATGTTCATAACCGGTAAACGCTGACACC
This sequence comes from Thiotrichaceae bacterium, assembly GCA_002401765.2. Taxonomy (GTDB): domain Bacteria; phylum Pseudomonadota; class Gammaproteobacteria; order SZUA-140; family SZUA-140; genus SZUA-76. The sequence goes on along the minus strand of NVTY02000032.1, from coordinate 76,511 downwards.
ACATTCACTTCAACAGATGCAGAGTAATCAAGGCCAAACTGACTGGCAGAGCGGGCGCGTTCACGTTGCGCCGCCATCTCACGCTCAAAGCCGGCATCATCAATCATCAGACCACGTTCACGTGCAATATCTGCGGTAAGATCAGCCGGAAAACCGTAAGTGTCATAAAGTTTAAAGACGGTAGCACCCGCAATCTCTTTTCCTTTTAAGTCGCCAATCGCAGCTTCAAGAATTTTCATCCCCTGATCCAGGGTCTCAGCAAAGCGCTCTTCTTCTAGCGTTAACACCTTTTCAATCTGCGCCTGTGCCTTGGCTAACTCGGGATAGGCTTTGCCCATCTCTGCCACTAATGGCGCGACTAGTTTGAAATAGAAGGTCTCGTTAACCCCTAATTGATAGCCATGGCGAATAGCACGGCGGATCACCCGGCGCAACACATAACCACGCCCCTCGTTCGCTGGCATCACCCCATCGACAATTAAAAATGAACAGGCGCGGATATGATCGGCGATCACTCGTAATGAATTATTTTCGAGATCGTCAGTATGGGTGACCTTAGCAATCGCCTTAATCAGATTGGCAAACAGATCAATCTCATAGTTACTATGCACACCCTGCATCACGGCAGCAAGGCGTTCCAGCCCCATGCCAGTGTCAACGGATGGCTTTGGCAGCTTTGCCATCACGCCATCGGCGCTGCGGTTGTACTGCATAAAAACCAGGTTCCAGATCTCGATATAGCGATCACCATCTTCATCCGGGCTACCCGGCGGGCCGCCGGCAACATCGGCGCCATGATCATAAAATATCTCGGTACAGGGGCCGCACGGTCCGGTATCGCCCATCGACCAAAAATTATCGCTTTCGTAGCGCTTTCCACCCGGTTTGTCGCCAATACGTACTAGCTGCGCAGCAGGCACGCCGATCTCTTCAAGCCATATTTTGGCCGCTTCATCATCGTCATCGTAGACCGTGACCCACAGGCGTTCTTTAGGCAGCCCTAGATCCTCGGTCAAAAATTCCCATGCAAAACGAATCGCATCATGCTTGAAATAGTCACCAAAACTGAAATTACCCAGCATCTCAAAAAAGGTGTGATGGCGTGCGGTATAACCCACATTCTCAAGATCGTTATGCTTGCCACCCGCCCGCACACAGCGCTGCGAGCTCGTCGCACGTACATAAGAACGGCGCTCTTGCCCGAGAAAGGTCTCTTTAAACGGCACCATGCCAGCATTGGTAAAAAGCAATGTTGGATCATTACCGGGCACAAGCGGGCTACTCGCCACAACTTCATGTCCCTGTCGGGCAAAATAGTCGATAAATTTTTGTCTTAACGCGGCTGTTGATATCATCAGGATAATTACACTTTAAAAATTATGGCTCACGAGCGAGATTTTAATTCAGCAGCCCGATCCATTCTTAAGTTGATTATTGTTATTCCGTGTTTTTGTACTTTCTTATCAGGTTTTTTAACATACTTTCCGGTAAGAGTATAAACCTAATTAAAGTCTTTAAATATATGTTTTGTCTGATCTGAGGTAAAACCGCGATATTGCAGGAACTGCAACTGCTTTGCACAAGTTTTCATATCGCTAGGAAATTCGCCGCCAAACCGCTTCTGCCACGCCTGCCGAGCTGTTTCAACCCAACATCGATCCTGGAAATCAACATAATCACTAATCAGTGAATTCGCCACGCCACGCTGACGCAACTCTTCACGTATCCTCACCGGGCCAAAGCCTTTATTCATCCGAAAGCGTACATAACTCTCGGCGTAACGCGCATCGCTCAGTAAGCCATCAGCGACCAACTGCACCAGCGCGTCATCAACAAAGGCCTTATCAAAGCCCTTGCCGATCAACTTTCGACTTAATTCTGCCACCGCATGTTCACGCCGAGACAGTAGATCCATCGCACGCTTGCGCACGCCCAGGACGTTATTATTGGCTTCGTCCTGTGCGTTATCGCGCGAGTTTCGCTGTTGAATTAGCCCTTCGCCTTCGCTTTCGCATCAGCAGGCTCGCCGCCCTCTGCACCCTCAACAGCCTCACCAGTCACAGGCAGCAGACGTGCACGAATGGCATTTTCAATCTCGTCCGCCGTTTCGGGATGCTCTTTCAAGTAATTACGCACATTTTCTTTCCCCTGACCCACTCGGTCACCATTGTAGCTGTACCAAGCGCCCGCCTTATCAACCAACCCTTCTTTCACGCCCAGCGAGATAATCTCACCTTCACGCGAGACACCCTCGCCATAAAGGATTTCAAATTCAACCTGTTTAAAGGGCGGTGCGACTTTATTTTTAACGACCTTGACGCGAGTCTCATTACCAACCACCTCATCACCCCGTTTGATTGCACCGATACGGCGGATATCCAAGCGCACAGAGGCGTAGAACTTGAGCGCATTACCACCCGTAGTGGTCTCTGGGTTACCAAACATCACTCCGATCTTCATCCGAATCTGGTTAATAAAGATCACCAACGTATTGGAGCGTTTGATGTTACCGGTCAGTTTACGCAGTGCCTGAGACATCAAACGCGCTTGTAAGCCCATATGAGAGTCGCCCATATCGCCTTCGATCTCCGCTTTTGGTGTCAGTGCTGCGACCGAATCGATTACGATCACATCAACCGCGCTTGAACGTACCAGCATGTCGGTGATCTCCAGCGCCTGCTCACCGGTGTCCGGCTGCGAGACCAGCAAATTATCAATATCAACACCCAATTTAGCTGCGTAGAGGGGGTCAAGCGCATGCTCGGCATCAACAAATGCAGCGGTACCGCCCGCCTTTTGCGCTTCAGCCACCACCTGCAGCGCCAGCGTTGTTTTGCCTGAAGACTCAGGCCCATAAATTTCGACCACGCGGCCTTTGGGTAGGCCACCAATGCCGAGCGCAATATCAAGCCCCAAAGAACCGGTAGAAATAACATCAATACCACGTGAGACACCTTCGTCCCCCATGCGCATCACTGAACCTTTGCCAAATTGTCGTTCGATCTGGCTTAACGCCGCGTCCAGTGCCTTTTGCTTGTTTGCATCCATCGTATTGCGCCCCTCTACATAAATCTATATCAGAAAATACTGTAACTACTTCAGCTTACTCCTGAAATTCGCCATTTCCGCGTTAAAAAATGATCATTTACACTTGTAAACGCATATTTTTCACCTTGAACTGACGAATTTCAGCGGCAACCTGAGCAGTTACGAGCAATTTTGACTACTCGCTGAGTAGTTACAAAATACTTAACTTAGTTACTTCACTGATCTTCAACCCAGCCATCAGTGAATATTGGCGCAAATTATCACATAGATACCAGCCCCGTCCTAGCGCTGTTTTTGCGCATGTTATAACGCCAAAAAATAAAAGCAGCCCTGTTTGACCACCAAAAACTAGCGAGCCCTGACGATCTCTTTACGCTTCAATTTCTTCTAAAACAGACAACATTCCGCGCAATCCATATAGCACTGCCTGCTGACGAATAGAGTTACGATTTCCTTTAAAAACAATCAACTCGGAAGAATAATTAATGCTATTTAGAGCCCATGAAAAGCATATCGTGCCAACAGGTTTGTCCAATGCCCCCCCACCCGGCCCCGCGATACCACTAATTGCCAAGGAGATATTGGCCACGCTATGAACCAACGCACCCTGCGCCATCGCCGCGACCACCGCTAATGAAACCGCACCGTGCTGAGAAATAAGGTCACCATCGACACCCAGCATTTCTTTTTTGGAAAGATTACTATACGTCACAAAACCGCGCTCAAACCAGTTAGCGCTTCCCGGCAACGATGTTAAGGCCTGCGCCACCCCGCCGCCCGTACAGGACTCAGCCACCACCAGCATCCATTGACGTGTTAACAATTCATCCGCGATTTGCGCAACTACCGGCACTATCTCATCATTCAACTCACCACCCCCTTTAAATGCACCATCACAGTAAAATGCTTGCCTGCCGCTTTTGGCATCGCGTATCCTTACGCCGACCTCTCCACTTCACCTTCAATCTGTCATTAAAAACAAAAAGAAGAATAATCGTGCGCTATTTAAATCACATCTCAATCCTATTGCAATATATCTTGCCACATCACTTTCTGACCGGGTGCATCCGCGGCATCACTCGCATTCGCTTTGCACCCTTTAAGAACAGCGCTATCAAGCTTTTTATTCGCGCCTTCAACGTAGACATGAGCATCGCGCAGGAAGAAAACCCGAGTGCCTATCCTGATTTTAATAGCTTCTTTACTCGCCCACTCAAACCCGATGCCCGCCCGCTCAGCTGCGCACCCGGTGAGGTTGCCTGCCCGGTGGATGGCGCCATTAGCCAACTGGGTGAGATCACCAGTGAGGGCCGCATCTTTCAGGCCAAAGGCCACGACTATTCGCTTGAAGAGCTGCTCGGCGGTTCGAAAGAGATGGCTGCACTCTTCAAAAACGGCTCTTTTGCCACGATTTACCTGTCACCAAAAGATTATCACCGCATCCACATGCCTCTTCAGGGAAAGCTACAGGAGATGGTGTATATCCCCGGGCGCCTCTTTAGCGTCAGTAAATTCGCCAGCGAACATGTCCCGCGCCTATTTGCGCGCAACGAACGCCTGCTCAATCTATTTGAAACAGAAGCAGGCCCAATGGCGATGATTATGGTCGGAGCACTCAATGTGGCAGGCATGGAAACCGTCTGGGCAGGTAATATTCCAGACAAAGTGAACTGGGAAATAAAGAAATGGGACTATCGAGATCATGCCACCGAAAAAGCGATTGAACTCTCGCATGGGGAAGAGATGGGGCGTTTTAATATGGGCTCTACCGTCGTGCTGCTATACGCTCATAATCGAGTTAAATGGAACGAGGCAATTTCAGCAGAGTGCCCCGTCCAGATGGGGCAACATCTTGCCTCCACTCGCTAGCGCTTGCTAGTGAGTGTGCGTAACTGAATGACTTCTCTCGACACTAGCGGGTATGTGGCCCTGCACATAATGCAGCACTTCCTGTAGCGAGCGAAATGTTCCAGCATCGAAGTCACAAAACATCATCCCAAGACCACCATCACATGCACGTGCAACGGTGGCGCGAATTCGGTGTTTTGTATCCCAACCCGCCGCTCGAATCTTAAACTTCAACTCAAGCACCGTGTCTCGCGGGAATGCTTTTTCGATTTCGATAAACAAGCCACCCATACCAATATCTCTCACTTTACATCCAGAGACTATTTCCCCATGAAAGGAAAGATCGACATCTAAGTCGGCTCGCGTTCGCGGGCTCCATCTTTGTTCCATTCCACTCCCCCAGTTTTTAAATTATATGTGTCATAAAAACACCAGCGCACCAAAGAAATACAAAGCAAAATCCACGCCATTAATGACGCCACGCTCAAGCTAACCATATATAACAACCAGTTAACAGCTTTTTCACTTTAAATACAACACCCAATAGCACTATATTACAAGGTGCCTGTAAAAAAAACTGACAACAAAACCAAGTACATAGTTATAATCCAGCCCGCTATGCATTGGCAACTGTAAAAATCACCACTTCACTAATTGAATCACACCCAGCGGCCAACATTAACAAACGGTCAAAACCAAGCGCAACCCCCGCGGATTCAGGCAATCCCGCCTCAAGTGCGGCGCTCAACCGGTGATTAACACCCGGAGCAAGATGCCCGTCGTTCTTTCGCGGTAGAGTATCTTGCTCAAAGCGCCGCAAAAACTCATCGTCGTCACACAGTTCATGATAACCATTCGCAAGTTCAATGCCTGTGATATAGAGCTCAAAACGCTCTGCTAGCGCCACTTCTCCAGGCCTTACTTTTGCCAGTGCCGCTTGTGAGGCGGGGTAATCATAAATAAAGAGGGGGACAGTCTGGCCAAGGTGCGGCTCTATTAAGTGGCTCATTAATAGATTAAGCCAGTCATCACGCCGCATCTCGATGTCCTTGAGACCAGTAGAAATCCCGCGGTCCTTCGCACAGCGTATCAAATCATCAAGCGAAGCACGGTGAGGGTCCAGCCCCAGATAATGCGCAAAGATTGCCTGGTAACTCATCCGCTCAAATTCACAATCCAGGTCAAGCAACGCTTTAACCAGCGCCTCGACCTCCGCCATTAACGTAAAGTGATCAAAGCCAACGCGGTACCACTCCAACAGGGTGAATTCTGGATTATGGCGCGCACCACACTCACCATCGCGAAAGGCCTTGCAGATTTGGTAAATCGACCCACTACCTGATGCCAAAAGGCGCTTCATTGCCGCCTCTGGTGAGGTTTGCAGATAAAGTGGGGTATCAGCGGGCAGTGCTGGGCCGCTATAACGAGTCACAAAACTTTGCAGATGAGGGTCACTGACCGTTGCCACCGAGAGTAGCGGTGTTTCAACTTCTAGCACATCGCGCGCAGCAAAAAACTGCCGAGTCTTCGCCAGCAGTGCTGCGCGCAAACGAATATTGTCGATCGGGGCTGTTGGCCGCCAATCATCACACCGCATTATTTTTTGACGCGGGAGACGTACTCTCCAGTGCGGGTATCCACCTTCAATACATCTTCGATATTCACAAACAGCGGCACACGAACTACCGCCCCCGTTTCAAGCGTTGCAGGCTTACCGCCCCCACCGGAGGTGTCACCACGTACCCCGGGATCAGTATCACTGACCGCCAGCTCAACGAAATTGGGAGCGGACACAGAAAGTGGCACACCATCCCATAAGGTCACCAGACACTCTTCTTGCCCCTTAAGCCACTTGACGGTATCAGCCATTGCCGTTTCGCTCACCGCGTGCTGCTCAAAACTCGTTGGCTCCATAAAATGCCACTGCTCGCCATCAGAATAGAGAAATTGCATTTCGGTGTCCATCACGTCAGCCGCCTCTACAGACTCACCCGACTTATAGGTACGCTCATAGACCTTACCACTCTTCAAATTGCGCAGTTTAACACGGCAAAAGGCTTGCCCCTTACCCGGCTTAACAAATTCGTTTTCGATAATCGAACAGGGATCGCCATCGATCATCAATTTCAGGCCTCCCCTGAACTCATTGGTGCTATATGTCGCCATATTAAATCCAGTCTCTTAAATAAACATTAGCGCACTATTGTATACAACAATCCTTTACCAATAAAACGTAACTGCTCTAAACTTATAAAATGAACCCAATATTCACCATTTCAGCACAAAACCACTCCCATTCAGCTCAACCGTGGCAACAAGCACTCGCGAATGCTATCCGCAGCCCCGAGACATTACTCGCTGCACTCGAGTTAAGTACCGAGCAACTGCCCCCAATCTTCAACGGCGGCGACAAATTTCCATTGCGGGTGCCACACAGTTTTGTCTCAAGAATGAAAAAGGGAGACCCTAACGACCCGCTGCTACGCCAGGTGCTGCCACTCGATGAAGAAAACAATTTCACCCGTGGATACCTCAGTGATCCAGTCGGCGACCTTGCCGCCAGCGAGGCCCCTGGGCTGCTACACAAATACCATGGTCGCGCATTGATGATCACCACTGGCGCATGCGCCATCCATTGTCGCTACTGTTTCAGGCGTCACTTCCCCTATCACCAACAGAATGCCGCGGCCAATGAATGGGATGCAGCGCTTAGCCACCTAAATCAGGACAAATCCATCAATGAAGTGATCCTCAGTGGTGGCGACCCTCTTGCGCTCAGCGACCAACGCCTCGCCACACTGCTCGAACAACTGACCCAAATTCCACATCTCACTCGCCTGCGCATCCACACCCGCCTACCGGTTGTGATCCCGTCGCGCATCACGGATGCACTCATCGCCATGATTGCTAACTGTAGACTGACCCCCGTCATTGTTATCCACGCCAATCATGCCAACGAAATCAACAACGAATTGCACACAGCACTCAAAAGACTGCAAGCCATCCCCAACATTACCCTGTTAAACCAAAGCGTGCTGCTGCGCGGTATCAACGATAATCACGAAGCACTGATCGCACTCAGCGAAGCGCTATTTGCCAGTGGCGTACTACCGTACTACTTGCACCTGCTCGACAAAGCACAGGGTACCGCCCATTTTGATGTTCCAATCACACAGGCCGTTAAGCTATTGAATGGCATACACGCAAAATTACCAGGATATCTCGTGCCGCGTCTCGCCCATGAAGAAGCCGGTGCCCAGGGAAAGACATTGATTACCATCACCCCCTCCCATAAAGAAAATGAAAATATAAACGATACTATTTAAAACCTTTGGCCTCATTAACAAGGATAAGTAATGAGCAATAGCGATCCAGCAACAAATAGCGCTACGCTACCATTAAAACTGCTTTTAATCGGCGGCTCAGATGAGACCACCATACAGTGCAAACCACTGCTTCGAGGCATTGACACAGCCTTTAGCCTTGAAAGGGCAACCACCCAGACAACATTGATAGACGCTTTCAGCGAGAGTTGGGATTTAGTCCTCATCTGCCCACCACTGGAAACACTCGACACCACACAGGTACTGGCATTGATGGCAGAACAAGCAATCGATGCCACCCCTTTGATACTCGTCAATGAACTTGCCGGTGATATTGCGCTACGGGGCCTGCGCGATGGCGCATCTAGCACGATATCGCTACAACACCACGAGCACTTCCAGCTAACCTTGCGGCGGGAAATCAAAGAATTAGCACATCACCGCCAACTGACTAAACTACAAATCGACAAAGCATCTCTCAACACACCATTGATCAGCCCTGATGGTCACAAAAAAGACCTGCTGACTAATCTCTATACACAGCAATTTTTCACTGCTGGCTCAGAAAAAATATTCAAAAAAATGCCACCAAATTGCAATACACAACACGGCGTACTCATGATCAGCCTGGATAAAATTGATACCATTCGCCAGCAAATAAGCCTAGCCGCTGCTGATACCATCATCGCGGAAATAGCCAACTGCGTGCGTAACTACATCCCTGCCAACTATCCAATCGCTCGCTTTGATGACCATCGCTTTGCAGTCTTAATTCAGCAAACCACCCTCAAAAAAATAGAGTCTACCGCCAACGCCACCTGTAAAAAAATTGCTGAATATACTATCGATGTTGCCGGTGCTAAGACCCCCAAAGTAACCTGCAGCATCGGTATTTCGCTTACCGACAATGACACCCTCACCGCCCCACAACTCATCATCAAGGCACTGATGGCATCCAAAGCAGCATCTGCCACAGGCGGCAATCAATCTCACCTGTTCAAGCCACAGCATGATGAGCAGTATGGCCTTGCCATTGAACAACAGATGGAAAAACAAATTCGAGCGGCACTTAAAGCAAACCGTTTTAAACTACTCTACCAACCCATCGTCAGCCTGAAATCTAACACTGCCGAAAATTACGAGTTGCTATTGCGTATGTTAGATGAAAATCACGAAGAGATACTGCCTGCTGAATTCATGCCAATAGCAGCACAAGCGGGACTCATGCCTACCATCGACCGCTGGGTGACACACAATGCATTGATTGAACTGAGCAAGCGTCGACGTAATGGCAAGGGCACCAGTTTTTTTGTTAAGCTCGACCATGCCACGCTGAGTGATGGTGGCTTTCACACCTGGCTCAGCGAGCAGTTACGTGAAAACAAAATGCCCGGTGATGCACTCGTATTTGAAATCAGCGAACGCTCTGACCTTAAAGCCCCCGCACTGGTCGCCCAGTTTATGCAGCAATTAAAGATCCTGCGCTGCCGCTGCACGCTCGATCACTTTGGCGATAACGAGGCATCCCTTAAACGCCTGGAACGACTGCCGCTCGACTTTCTCAAGATTGACCGCAGCCTCATTCAACGCATTAACACAGAGCCAAAGATCCAGCAAAAAGTGAAGCTGCTAGTGACTAGCGCACATAAAAAAGAACTGAAAACCATCGCCGAGTTTGTGCAAGATGCGGCGACACTTAGCGCACTCTGGTCATGTGACATGGATTATATTCAAGGGTATTTTTTACAACGCCCCGACGGTACAATGGACTACGATTTCACTGAAGAAAATTAATCTACCAGAGCCAGTACCGATCATTACCTAGTGGCTCTCGCCCCGCTCAACTTTTTTATTATAGAAGGGGGCTTTAGTCACATACAGATGGTGACCTGATGGCTATCTTCACTTTGAATTAACCCATCAATAAAAACAGGAGCTTTATCATGAAAAAAAACATTGGTAGAATTGACAGAGAAATTCGTATTGCTGTAGGGCCGCTCTATTAATTCTGAGCGAGGCAGATTGAATGCCAAATGCGTTACCTCAAGGCGTCAATAGCCGGTAATACCCAAGGGGCACATCGTAGCGGGCTATTGCCAAAATGGGCAGCGCTGATGTAGCGGATTGGGGGTTTAAGCGCTGCGTTGATGCATTAATAGAGCTGCCCTGTAGTTGGGGCTGCCGTATACTTCCAAAATGCTGGTGGGCGATTGCTCTAATGTTCATTATCACTTCAATGATAAAATAGTGCCCGCCATACGCACTATTTAGCATTAACATCTATCAAATAGATAAGCCCTGATACTTACACCTTACGCAACATCACAATGCATAGTGAGAACCATTATATGAAAACCACCATCATTCGCATCATCCTGCCTTTATTGATATTGATGGGCGTGGGGCTTAATAGCCACGCCAGTGAGAACACTCATGATCTACAAGAAATAAAGTACATCAGTCAGCCACAAGCAAACCGCTATGGCGCCGGGCAACCAGAAGCAACAGCGTTTTCAACCATCGCAAAGGCAGGTATAAAACACGTCATTAATTTACGCCCCCCAGCTGAAACCCCCGATTTCAATGAAGCCGCTATTGTAACCGAGGCTGGCATGGCATATTACAACATACCCATTAGCGGTAGTGATGACCTGACGCGTGCCAATATCATGCTAGTCGACAAGGTATTGCGTGAAATCGGCGATGAGTCTGCATTACTCCATTGCTCTAGTAGTAATCGGGTCGGCGCGGTAATGGCATTAAAAGCCGTCTGGCTTGAGGGTGCATCGGTAGATGAGGGCATTGCAATAGGTCAGCAGTGGGGGCTGACCAAACTACAACCTGTAGTCGAAAGGCTGCTAACTGAGTAGCACCACTCAATCACGAGCCCATTCTCTATTTGCATCGCTCTACCGATAGTACTGACACTAGCATAAAAAAGGGAGCCCTTCAGTGGGACTCCCTGTTGCACCCATCACAGTAAACAGTTACCGATTCGCTTTCAGTGCCGCAATACGCTCTTCAAGTGGTGGGTGGCTCATAAACATTTTTTTAATGCCGCCACCAATGCCACCGGCGAAGCCAAAAGCCGCCAGTTGATCGGGTAGATCTTCTGCCGCGCCACTGGAACGCTGTAACGCTTCCAGAGCAGAGATCATTTTAGAACGATCAGAAAGCGTCGCGCCACCCTCATCCGCTCGGAATTCCCGTTTACGGCTAAACCACATCACAATGATGGAGGCGAGCACACCCAGCACCATTTGTGCGATAAACATCGTGACGTAAAAACCAATACCATGCCCCTGGTTATTCTTTAGGATCACTCGATCCACAAAATGGCCAATCACACGCGACAGGAACATCACAAAGGCGTTCAATACACCCTGGATCAACGCCAGCGTAATCATGTCACCATTGGCAACATGTGCGATCTCATGACCCAGCACCGCTTCAACTTCATCACGACTCATGTTATCAAGCAGTCCTGAGCTGACGGCGACAAGTGCCTTGTTACGGTTCATCCCCGTGGCGAAGGCATTCGGTGATGGCGATGGAAATATCGCCACTTCCGGCATGCCGATACCCGCCTGCTCTGCCTGACGCTGAACGGTTGATACCAGCCAGCGCTCAGTATCATTGGCAGGCTCATCAATCACTTTTGCACCGGTAGAACGCTTCGCCATCCATTTAGAGATCGCCAGAGAAATAAACGAACCACCCATGCCAAATACCGCGCAGAAAACCAGCAGCGCAGGGATATCCAGGTTGATTCCCTCCGCATCCATATAGCCCTCGAAGCCAAACAGGCTCAGCGCAATGCTCAGGATCAACATGATGGCTATGTTAGTCATCAAGAAAAGAAATATACGCTTCATGCAAAACTCCGGTTTTCAGTATAAATTGACATTAAATTTAATGGCTTCGAATGATACGATGTATGGGCGAAGTTGTCAGCGTTCAAGGTGCTGCCCTATACTTTTCCACGTTTAACAGCACATGCGCCCATCACAGAGCAAATCATCAGGTTTATCCTCATAAAATGGATGCATTTGACGAACCGCAGGTACTCAACAGTGACACAATTGAAACAACACCTCCGCCACTATAATATGGTGGTTTCTCTCACAAACGCTAAGTAAAACACCATGCAGATACACTTAATCACCGCCCTTCTGCTGCTGCTAGCACTAACAGGCTGTGGCAACACTGACCATAACAATCATGAATCTAGCGCACATGACCATGGCGATGACATAGAGCATGATCATAGCGGTGATGATGAGCATGTCGATCGCTCATTACATATCGTCCACTTCAACGACAACTATGAACTCTTTCTACAATACGAAATATTAGTCGCTAAACGTGACTCGGTCTTCCTCGCACACCTCACGGATCTCACCACCTACACCCCTATTCCTGGTGGTTTTATCACCATCACCCTTTCAGGCGGTGGATTTCCTAATGAGACCTTCAGCGGCAAACGCGCAGTACGCGATGGCATTCACATCGAAATAGCATTGCCACAATACGCCGGTGAGCGCCAGCTATCCATTCGATTGGAGACACCCTCGATGGCCGTCATATACCACCTCGGCAGGGTTACTGTCTATCCAGATTACGCTAGTTCAAAAAATAGTACCGTACGTACTATTCCAGAGAACGCGGTCTATCTTGAAAAAGAGGCGCAATGGCAAGCGGGTTTAGCCGTCCAGATACCCACCATCAATAAGCAGCACCAACTCACCCTGCCTGCTTCAGCGATATATCAACATAATAATGAAAATTTCATCCATATTTTAAAAGGTGGTGAGTTTTTTGAACAAAGAAAAATCACCACCGGGCAAACACACCATGGCATGGTCACGCTCTTATCCGGTGTCACAGCAAAAGAACATGTTGTCATTAAAGGCGGCCATGCACTACTGCCCAATAATGAAACCGCACCGTTTGAAACAAGCGGCATTATCGATGAAACATCTGGCCATCACCATTAAACTGAATAAGCCCTTACTTATTTAGCGCCCTCGTTCTTGACAGGCACTGATCAAGTAGTTAACTTGAATTTCATAAGGATTTCCGTATATTAAAAGTGCTTTAATGAAATCTGATATCGGGATTTAAGCGGTATAACAAATGAATCTTAAGGGGGCTAACATTGAACAAGCTATCGTCTCATATCGAACAGATTAAACAACACTACACCGTGGTCGTGATTGGCTCTGGTTACGGCGGTGGCATCTCTGCATCACGCATGGCGCGCGCAGGGCAATCCGTCTGCGTACTGGAGCGCGGCAAAGAATTTTTACCCGGTGAGTTCCCTGACACCTTAGCTGAGGCAGGTGCTGAACTGCAGGTAGATGCGGGTGAAATCCACCTTGGCAGTGAAACCGGCCTTTACAATCTGCAAATCAATGATGACATCAACGTATTGACTGGCTGCGGTCTAGGCGGCACCTCATTGATTAATGCCAGCGTCTTAATTGAATCAGACCCGCGTATCTTTAATGACCCTGCGTGGCCACGTGACTTTGTCAGCGATGTGGATACCGCACTAAAATGCGGCTACCAAAAGGCACGTACCATGCTAGGTAGCGCGACTTATCCCGATGGCAACAATGGATTCCCCATTCTTAAAAAGACTGAGGCGATGCGTCAGTGTGGTAAAGCAATGGGCATTGAAACCAAATTAACGCCACTAGCCGTTAACTTTGAAACACATGAAAATGGCGTCAACCATGTCGGTATCGCACAAGACCCTTGCAACCTTTGTGGTGACTGCATTACTGGCTGTAATTTCACCGCCAAAAACACCACCCAGATGACCTACCTGCCTGATGCGAAAAACCACGGCGCTGAAATTTTTACTCAGAGCAAAGTCAGCCACCTCTCACGTAAGGATGACCACTGGGTGGTTCACTACGCCGTCAGTAATAACGGCAGCGATGCCTTTGATGCGCCGGATCAATTTGTACATGCCGACATTGTGGTGCTCGCCGCAGGCACACTCGGCTCAACAGAGATCATGCTGCGTTCAAAGGAACGCGGCCTGGCAACATCAGACCAGGTTGGCGAACATTTTTCAGGTAATGGCGATGTGCTTGGCTTCACCTATAACTGCGACCAGGAGATTAACGGCATTGGACGCGGTACCCGCGAACTGGATGCCGCCAACCCAGTCGGCCCCTGTATCACATCAGTGATTGATACCCGCTCCAGCGCCGATAATTATAAAGATGGCATGACTATCGAAGAGGGGGTTCTGTCAGGTGCAAGTGCACCGCTGTTACCCGGTGCCTTTTCAAAGCTCGCCGCGATCTCTGGTAAAGATGGCGACAGTGGTGTAATGGATTTTCTCGCAGAAAAAAAACGTAGCATCGAAAGCCTACTGCGCGGCGCATATCACGGCGCACTAGACAACACCCTCACTAATTTGGTGATGAGCCACGATAGTGCATCCGGCCGCATACGGTTAAAAGGCGATAGCCTCAACATCGAATGGCCCGGCATCGGTGATGAAGCGATCTTTGGCGAGGTCAATGGCCGACTCGAATCAATGAGTAAAACCCTTGGCGGTACTTTCATCAAAAACCCCATCAGCCACGAGCTAATGGGCAATGATCAAGTGACCGTTCATCCACTCGGTGGTTGCTGCATGGGTGAAGATGCCAGCAGTGGCGTGGTCAACCACAAAGGCCAGGTCTATTCATCCAATAGTGGCAACGCTGTTTATGCAGACCTTTATATCGCAGATGGTGCCATCATCCCCACTGCCATCGGTACCAACCCACTGCTCACCATCAGCGCGATTGCCGAACGTAATGCCAAACTCATGGCCAGCGAACGCGAATGGAGTTTCGATACAGAGCTACCCTCGCGCCCAGCCAACGACGCAATGATCGCGCCAGCCAAACCCGGCATCCAGTTTACTGAAACCATGACAGGCTTTGTCACATTAGACCCCAATGTAAATTATGAACAGGGATTTGATCAGGGTAAGCACAACAACACCCCATTCGAATTCACCCTCACAGTGGTCTCGCAAGATCTTAATGCAATGCTGGAAGACAGCAACCATCAGGCGGCTATTTACGGCACCGTGAAAGCACCGATGTTATCACCCACGCCGCTAACGGTCACCGATGGCGTGTTTAACCTGTTTGTTAAAGACCCCGAAATCGTTGATACCCGTCGCATGGATTACAATCTGACCATGACCGCTCAAAATGGGGATGTGTTTTATATGGAGGGCCACAAAACCATCCATGATGACCCCGGCTTTGATATGTGGAAGGATACCACCACGCTTTTTGCCACCATCACCAGCGCTAAGGGTGATCCCGCAACCGTGATCGGCCGAGGCATACTTGAAATCACCCCGATTAACTTTGCCAAACAGCTCACCACCATTAAAGTGCCCAATGTTGAAAGCAATACCGACAGACTCAAATACATCGCGCGTTTCGGTGCCTTCTTTGCAGGCGAGGTGTTTGACATCTTTGGTGGCGTTGCCACCGGCCTCAACTACTTCACTGAGAAAAACCAGCCACGCAAACGTCGTCCATTGGCAGCACCCGTACCATCGCTCCATCACGTAGTGACTGATGACGATGTGTCGATTCGCCTCACCCGTTATCAGGGCGGCGACAAAGGGCCGGTGATGCTTTCTCATGGCCTTGGCGTCTCCAGTAAAATATTTTCTACCGACACAATCAACACCAACCTGGTTGAATACCTGGTCGCCCACGACTATGACGTATGGCTGCTCGATTACCGCGTGAGTATCGAACTAGCGGCATCACAAACCGCCTCAACGGCAGATGAAATTGCACAATATGACTACCCAGCAGCCGTTGCCAAGGTGATCGAAGTCACGGGCAAAGAATCGGTACAGATGGTTGTCCATTGTTACGGTGCCACCACCTGGACCATGTCGATGTTAGGCGGGCATCTTAAAAACGTGCGTTCAGCCGTCGTCTCACAGATCTCAACGCATATTAAGGTGCCGCTGCTGAGCAAAATCAAAACGGGCCTTTATGTACCCGAGCTGTTAGACAAGCTGGGGATTGATTCGCTTACCACTTACACCGCGAAAGAGTCTAGCTGGCAAGACAAGCTACTCGACAAAGCGCTCAAGCTCTACCCTATTCAGAAAGAAGAGCAGTGCAAAAACCCTGTCTGTCGCCGCGTCACCTTCCTCTATGGTCAGCTGTATGAACACGACCAGCTCAATGGCCTCACGCATGATAATCTGCATGAGCTATATGGCGTTGCCAACATGCGCTCGCTAGAACATTTAGCCACCATGACACGCAAAGGGAATATCACCGATGCAGATGGTAATAACCGCTACCTGCCTCACCTTGAGCGCATGGCACTGCCGATCACCTTTATCGTCGGTGAAGAAAATGAATGTTTTCTGCCTGAAAGCCTCGAAAAAACCTATCAAGAGCTGAGCGATAGAAATGGTGCATCGCTCTACGGTTTTCATAAAATCCCAGACTACGGCCACATCGACTGTATACATGGAAAGAATGCGCACAAGGATGTCTATCCGCATATTCTTAAGCAACTAGAAGCGACGCTGTAACGGTCATTAAGCAGCCGTCATGAAGCGTATAAAATTTCAGGGAGAAAATTTGTGAGCAATGAGAATACCAACACGAGTCAATGGTCACTTGTCGTACAGCGTGTCACGTCAAGCAGTGTTGAGGTTTGGGTAGGGTCTCTTTTCCCTACCCTTAAAAAACCCGATATCGCGCGCGTTGAGTTGACCCTCCCTGATGGTAGCAAACAGACCAAGCGCATCACAAAAGAGCAGTGGCTACGTCCATTCGACAAACTGAACCAACGTTTTTACAAAGTGATAAAATTCACCCAGCTCACGCCAGGAAAAAGCTATCAAGTAAATTTTGTTCGACGTATTGAGGCCAATGGAAGCGTCATCCCGCAGTCATGGCAGCACCTGCGCAGCGGTGCCTTTTCCACCCTGCCCAATAGAATCCCACTCAAAGGTAAAAAACCGTTTACCATTGCGCTTGGCAGCTGTTTTTACAACCACCGTGATGGCGGGCGAGCGGCGGCGGCTTACAAAGCACTGTATCAACGCGGCGCAGATAATGTAAAACCAGACATCACCTTCTTAACCGGTGACCAGGTCTATCTCGATATTGGCTTCGACTCATTATCACTGATTCCCAGTGAAATTCGCCAGCGTGTTGCCGATGATTATGCACTCCACTGGCAGGCGATGGGCAGCATTCTATGCAATGGTGGCACCTGGATGCTGCCAGATGATCATGAGTTCTGGAACGACTACCCCTTTTACAAATCAGCCATTCCACAGCTCCAGGCACTACGCCTGCGCCATGTACGCAAAGCATGGGATGCAGCCGCGACCGATGGCGTGAAAAATGTTCAACGCAGCGTCCCCTTTGAAACCTTCAGTATTGGCAAAGACCTCTCAATCTGCATCGCCGACTTACGCTCATTGAGAGATGAAAACGGCTTTACCAGCACCGCCGTGCTTAACAAAATTAAAAAGTGGGCACATGAGCTACGTTCACCAGGCGTGTTTGTTGCCCCACAACCACTCATAGTCGAAGAAGAGTCCGAGAAAAACCTGCTCAGCTATACACAGCAGTATGCCGAGCTTTTACAAGCATTCTCAGTCAGTGGGCACGACATTGTGTTAATGAGTGGTGATGTTCACTTCGGCCGGATTGCCACTACCCCACTAGGTAACGGAGCCAAAGGGCCGCGCCTGATCGAGATCATCGCCTCCCCGATGTCAAACCTCACTTACTTAAATGGCATCGCGGCAGACAAACCCAAATCAAAACCTGTCAAATTCCCAGCGCCCGAAGTGTGCAAGCTAAACAACTGGAAACCCGTAAAAGTCACATACAATAAGCTCTATCAGGTGAGTACTAAAAAAGGGAACATTTTTTCTGCCTACCCAAAAACAAGAACACGCGAGCATTTCATGACGATCAGCTTTAGCCGTAACACCGCCTCCGGCACCATCGACCTGCGCGCCGATGCGTGGAGAATTCGTGATACCCGAGGCCCCAAAATGCTACCCGTAAAAGATTTTGACCGCACCTTTACCATTAAACTAAAATAGAGTGCCTTGGCACCAGCAGTGATTTTGTTCTATGGCCAAGAACAAGAACAATCGTGCAAAGACCTTAATCAAGTTTATGGACAACGAGAAGATACCCATGGAAAAACCACTCAGCAAGCTGAATCACAGCGCATCACTAGCCTCAGTGGTTTTTTAAAAGATGTGATGCGCCTTGCTGTTTTTGCCGCTGAAAGCGGGCAGCTCTCAGAAGATATTCAGATGGATGAGTTGTATCGCATGTGGGATATCAAGATAGCCAAAAAGGAGATGCTCACCAATGACGATATTGCCTACCTGCGACACTGCTATCAGATACTCAGTACTCAATTAGCACCTACCACAGCCGTTAGCCTGCGCGCCACTGAAAAAAAACAGGAAAACAGCGGCCTTAACCACATGCATACCGATGCCGGCAGGCATGTGCGGAATCTGTGGATTTGGTCGTTTTCCATTCTGGCAATCATCGTCAGCATCAACATCTACCAATATACGTTTGAAATGGGTAGCCCCAACCTGGCGCAGGTAGATGCCAGCACATTTAATACCGCCAATTATATCTACACCTTTATCACCCACCTGACCCCATTTATGTACGGTGCCTTTGGTGCCTGTATTTTCATATTACGCCAGGCAGAAGAACAGCTACGAGAACGCACCTTCGACCCCAGAAGACTACCCGAATACCGAAACCGCCTCGTGCTTGGCACCCTTAGCGGTGGCGTCATCGTACTGCTATATAGCAGTGGCGGTTCAGCAGCCGACATTAAAATCACCGAAGCAGCACTTGGTTTTATTGGTGGCTATAGCATCGACCTGCTATTTTCACTGCTAGATCGGATCGTCAACTCGCTTAAACCAGCCGAGAAAACAACTAAAAATAGACCACTCCCACCGCTTATCTTAAAGGACAACCCGCATCCAATAAAAAGAACCGCCGATAAACAGGCAATACCAAGCAGAAAGGAGGATAAAGATATTTCGCCTCAGCTAGTGCCTGTGGTGAATAAAGAGAGTGACAGCATCACGTAAAACGTGGAAACCACATATGTCTATTTATATCCCGTTAATTCTTTGCCTATTGTCGAATTCAGCCACAACAAATCATCCGCTTTTTGTAGCTGCTTCATGCCGCGAATCTCACTAAATAACAGCGCAGCCTCTGGGTAATGCCGCTTCAAATAAGCGAGCCACTGCTTAATCCGCCCTAGCACTTTTTTATCCTGCATCGTAGGTTGTGCCCGCATTAGCCCAGTCATTTCGATAATCACAGTAACAACCTCATGCCACAGCATCGGCTCAACCACCTTACCGGATTGAACCGCACTGATTTGCCGCGCAAGGTCTGGTTGAATGACCGCATCTCGCCCCCACATAAAATTCTCGCAGTGACTCATTTCACGGCAACGTAAAAACTCATCAACACTATGAATATCCCCATTAGCCACCAACGGAATGGTGAGTACATCATTGATCTTTCCCAGCCATTCCCAGCGCGCAGGATAATGGTAGCCATCGACCTTAGTACGGGCATGCACGGTGATAAAACTGGCATTGGCCGCCTCAACCGCCCGCGCATTTTCCATCGCCAAATCGGTGGTCTCATAGCCAAGCTGTCTCTTGGCAGAAACAGAGATCTCATCAGCCACCGCACGCCGAACCGCAGCGGTAATGCGATAAATACGGTCGGGTTCTTTTAATAAAATGGCCCCGCCCGCTTTACTATTGGTAAAACGTGAAGGGCAACCAAAATTGATATCGATTGCAGCAGCACCCAGTTCAACCGCGCGCTATGCATTTTCCGCCATCACATTAGGTGCCCCACCAAGCAATTGAAGCGTGACCGGCGTGCCGGATTTCGTTTGACTCCCATGCGCAAGTTCCGGGCAAATACGGTGAAACACCACCGGTGGCAGCAGTTGATCTGAGATGCGTACAAATTCAGTCACGCAATGGTCATATCCGCCAATGCGCGTCAGCAGATAGCGCATATGGTAATCAATAACGCCTTCCATCGGCGCGAGGGTTAGTTTCACTGGGTTTGGGTCGGTTGCTTAAGGCCGGGGGATTATACCGCGATAATGATGTTGCCAAGGCGTGAAATGAAAGCGCTTCCACATAGAGGAAAATATTGTGCAAAACGTGCTTAAGTTAGTGCCATTCGGCTCAGAGTCGTTAATCCGCCATCTCGGCACTTGGCGTAGCCAGTATATGAACATGATTTGTCATCAAAACATGCGCATGAGCCTTTACATGATATTTCTTACTGGCATCCTTTAACTTATCTAAATAAACCGTATAATCGCTTTTATCATAAAAGCACGCCTGACGATCATTACCCCGCTGGATAATGTGATGTGAGGCGCCTGGGAAATATAACCTTTTGAGCCGGGCCATGAACA
Organism: Thiotrichaceae bacterium; assembly: GCA_002401765.2. Lineage (GTDB taxonomy): Bacteria > Pseudomonadota > Gammaproteobacteria > SZUA-140 > SZUA-140 > SZUA-76. The sequence continues at coordinate 55,767 of NVTY02000032.1, read as the reverse complement.
CACGCCCTGTGTTGCCATATCCTGAGACTAGTATGGTTTTTCGATTAAGATGAGACCTTTGCACGAGAACTAGTTTTCGTTCCAGCAAGGCATAAATGACCGAAAAAACGGAGTTTACACGTAGTAAATGACTTTTTTGAGGTCATTTATAACGCAGCTGGAGCGGAAAATAGACTCGTGCAAAGGTCTCAAGATAAGTAATCAACGATTGCGGCCCCCGTTGATCGATCCAGATAAAATCCACTCCCTATTTTAAAGCTATCAAAAACGTTGCGTTATTATATGACTAGAAAGATTGAATTATTAGCGCCCGGTGGTGATGTGAACGCGATTAAAGCGGCCATTGTGGCAGGCGCAAATGCAATTTACTGTGGTTTAGATGTCTTTAATGCGCGAAATCGTGCCTCTAACCTTTCCTTTGATGAACTCAACGGTGTGATTAGACTGGCGCACAATTACAATTGTGAAGTCTTTTTAACGTTGAATGTAGTGATTTTAGAACGTGAATTACCCAGTTTGATTAAGCTCTTTAATCAACTTGTCAATACAGGCATTGATGGCATTATTGTTCAGGACTTGGGGATTTTCAATCTGGTCAAAAAATATTTCCCCAGCCTGAGTATTCATGCATCGACCCAACTGACGACCCATAATGAAGGTCAGGTGTTATTCCTCGCTAAAATAGGCGCGTCCCGTCTTAACTTATCGCGTGAGTTGAATCTCAGTGAAATAAAAACCCTCACATCGTGTGCCCACGATGTCGATGTTTTAACCGAAGTGTTTGTGCATGGTGCGTTATGCATCGCATTTTCGGGGCAATGTTATTCCAGCTCAGTAAGTGTCGGTAATTCAGGCAACCGTGGTCGTTGCAGCCAAGCCTGTCGTGATGAATACGAACCCACTGCTATGGGCAACAAATATCCCCTTAACTTAAAAGACAACTCCGCCTACTTTGATTTACCCGAATTAGTGGATGCAGGCGTTGACTCGTTAAAAATAGAGGGTCGCATCAAGGGCGCGAATTACGTGCATACCGTCGTAGACAGTTGGCGAAAACAGATAGATCGTTTTGTTGAAAGCGGAAAATTACTGGACGACAATTCAAACCTTTATAAAGTATTTAATCGTGACTTCACAAACCTGTTTTTACAAGGTGACATGAACAAATCGATGTTTATCGATAACCCAAGAGATCATAGTTTTACCCACGCCAATGAAATTGGCAATGCGACCTCAGTGATTCAGATTAACAAAGTACAGCAAGATCTGAAGGTCGATAAAAATGACATTGGCATACGGGTCTCTGAAAAAATACAACACCTGGACATCACTAAACGTCATTTAACGTTTAAATTCTCAGGGAAACTTAATGGACCCTTGACCGTCACCGTGGTGATTGAGGCTGCTCATAGCGTCGAAACTCAAACTAAGCACCACGATACCTTTGTGGTTAAATCAGATGTACCGCTGATTGCGGCGGAAAAATCATCTATTGATCAAGATGCGATTAAAAAGCGCTTTAAAAGTTTTAATAATGCTAAATTTTCGATCGAAGGTTTTATCTTCTCTCAGCTTGAATCTAACTTAAGTATTCCGTTTAAAGAGCTCAGTAATATCAGGAAAAAAGTAGCTTTATTACTGAATGATTCAATCGAGATTATTCCGCTGATAGATGTTCCAAAGCTTCAAAATCATGCTAAAACAGATCCAGACGTGACACCCAGATTGTCCATTTTAATCGCTAATGAAAATGATTTACATCTGTGTGATCTGACTGATTGCGATATCTATTTCAAACTGCCTGAAAGCTTTAAAAAAGGCTGCAACAAAATCATTGAACTATTCTTAAATAATCCGCGGCTTATCCCTTGGTTTCCCGCTGTTTTAATTGGTAAAGATTATTTAGAAGCGGTTAGAGTACTTGAAGAGGTTAAAGCTAAGCACATAGTGAGTAATAATACAGGCATTGCCCATAAAGCATGCGAATTGAATATCGACTGGATAGCAGGGCCTTTTTTAAACACCACTAATTCCTATGCGTTGTTAACGCTGAAAGAAACACTCAATTGCAAAGGCGCCTTTATTTCCAATGAAATTAATCATCAGCAAATAAGAAATATCGCCCGTCCTGAAAATTTTAAATTGTTATACAGCATTTATCATCCTATTTTGATGATGACTAGCCGTCAGTGTTTTTTTCAACAAACCGTTGGCTGCAACAAACCCAGCATCGATGATAACTGCATGCTCACCTGCAAAAAGAAAACCACAATCACCAATGCAAGAGGGATTTCTTTTGCAATAGACAAACAAAAGGGTGGTTACCCGAGCATTTATAATCACGAGCAATTTTTAAATCTTGATATTATTAACGAGTTATCACAGCTATTTGATGAGTTTTTTATTGACCTGACCGATATTGGTGCAGGCTCAAAGGCTGAACTAGATAAAGCACAATTACTCAATCACTTTAAAAATGCACTAAAGGGTGCGCACGATGCAGCCAGCCAACTTCACAAGATGGTAACGATTTCGACGCACTCTCAGTATGTACAGGGTCTGTAATAGAGCTAAATTGGATGGTTAATAGAGAGGCACTGCCCGTACTGTATTCGCTACAACACTGCCCTTATGCCATGCGCGCCAGAATGGGAATCTGGCTTGCCGGTCAATCGGTGATGTTGCGTGCAGTGGTCACAAAAAACAAACCACCCGAAATGTTAGCAGCCTCCCCTAAGGGCACGGTGCCTGTTTTAGTATTGGACGACGGCACGGTAATCGATGAAAGCCTAAAGATTATGTTATGGGCATTAAACAAAAGTGACCCTCAAAATTTATTATACGGGCACGATAGCCCTGCGCTCTCCACTATGCTCACGTTAATTACGCTAAACGACAAACAATTCAAGCCTTGCCTAGAAAAATATAAATTCGCTAAACGCAAACATGAAAAATCAGAAATCTATTATCGAAGACAATGTGAAGTCTTTGTCACGCAATTTGAATCAACCCTAAGTCGGCAAACCTATTTCATGGGAGAAACACCCAGCTTAGCTGATTACGCTTTATTACCATTTATCCGCCAGTTTGCCCGCGTCGATCGCCATTGGTATTTACAATCCCCCTACCCCAATCTTAGGCGTTGGCTTAATGGCCATTTGCAAGCCCCCCTTTTCACCAAGGTCATGGCTAAATTTCCGTTGTGGTTAGCGTCACATGAGGAGTTTTTGTATGGTGGTAAATAAAAACAGGAGCATTGGAGTCATTCAATAATGGCGGTTTGTCCTGTGGGGGCTTATATCCACGTTCATTTAGCGAGCGCCATAGAGGGTTATACGAATAGCTCGGCATTAGAATATTCGTTAGAAGTGTACTAGGGCTGCCCTATTAATACGGCTGATTACGCGCTCTCTTCAGGGTGTGGGCAAACGATACCGGACCGCTTCTCGGTGAAAATACGCATATAACCCCGGTGCTAGATTACGCATTTTTTGCTTTGCATCACTCAGACCACCACTATTAAAGACAGCATAGCCTTCAGCATAAAACTCACTAACACTTCTGAGAGATTAATGGCATTCGGCTTGCTTAATTCCAGTAAGTGCATTTTTTGCACTCACTACCGAGGATTGCTTTGGGACTTCGCGTGTTATTCGTCTTCGTTAAAATAGTCGCTATCGATTGCCTTCCACCTTCTCTTCCCGCATCTTACGCGATACTGGCTAACGTGCATTCAAACATAACTGATGCAGGGCATCGATACGATCAAAACGCTCTATCGGATTTGCTTCTTAAATTCAAATTGCTTTGCTCTTGGTCTTGCCACAACGACTACATTTATAGGCTGTCACAAGTTTACCCTGCTTGACATCAAACTGTTTATTGCTTTCGATCAGCCACTTGTGAAATCCGCTACGACATAAGGTGACACCTTTTGCCTTAGCCGCAGGGTTTTTCTTTTTAAAAGGGAGGATGTCAGCCATGATTAAAACTACGATTACTCTTTGTCGTGATCCCGACGAACTGCTGAGGGTCAGAGTCCGCTGACTCTGCCCCCTGTCATTGAACTAAGGGGTAGCGGCAACCGCTTCAACGATTTTAGTCGCTGACTCTTTCAACCCTTTGGCGGCGATAATATCAAGGCCACTTTCTTCCAGCAGTGCCAATCCACATGCAGCGTTGTTGCCTTCGAGATGAACCACGACTGGTACTTTAATACCCACCTCTTTGATCGCACCGATCACCCCTTCGGCAATCATGTCGCAACGCACGATGCCACCAAAGATATTGACCAGCACTCCTTTCACTTTATCGTCCGACAAAATAATTTTAAACGCTTCTGCGACGCGCTCTTTATCTGCCGTACCACCCACATCTAGAAAGTTGGCTGGCTCGCCACCTTGTAGTTTAATCAGATCCATCGTTGCCATGGCAAGACCGGCACCATTCACCATACAGCCGATGTTACCATCGAGTGCAATATAATTGAGGTCCCATTCACTCGCATGGGCTTCGCGTGCATCTTCCTGAGAGGCATCACGTAACACCTGCAGTTCTTTATGGCGATATAGTGCGTTGTCATCAATATTAATTTTTCCATCGAGACAGACGATGTCTCCTGTTTGAGTGACAACCAATGGATTGATCTCCATCAAGCTAAGATCTTTCTCTTTAAACAGACGTACCAGTGCGGTTAGCATCTTCACAAACTGGCCGACCTGTTTGCCTTCAAGCCCCAGACCAAAGGCGAGCTTGCGCCCCTGATAAGGAATCACATCGCCCATCGGCTCGATGGGGATTTTAAGAATCTTTTCCGGCGTCTCTTCCGCGACCTTTTCGATTTCCATGCCACCTTCGGTTGAGGCCATGACGGTAATGCATTTCAGTGAGCGATCAATCACCATGCCGAGATAGAGCTCACGCTCAATATCGCAGGGTGTCTCAATCATCATCTGCTTAACCGGTTGTCCTTTGGCATCGGTCTGAAAGGTGACGAGGTGGGTGCCGAGCATCGACTTAATCGTATCAATCACTTCAGCCTTGCTATCGGTAATCTTGACGCCACCCGCCTTGCCTCGACCACCCGCATGTACCTGCGCCTTCACCACCCAGCGGCTACCACCCAATGCCGTCAGCGCTTCATCCACTTGCGCAGCATCCTTAACCACTCGATTGTTTGGCACGGCGATGCCGTATTCTGCAAACAGTGCTTTCGCCTGGTATTCATGTAGATTCATGTCGGTTGATCCCTTTGTTAATTACTGGCCCCTGATTAACTGTCATTGCGAGGAGTGCGCCCGAAGGAAGTGCCCTTGGGGTAAAATGACGCGGCAATCTCACGTTATCTAACAACGAGGTCGCCGCGCTTCGCTCGCGATGACAAGGTGTTACTTAACCAGGAACTCCTGTTCAAATTCTATTTACGTTTACGCGGCGGTGCTATATGAATCGCACGCCCATCCACTGCCAATGCGGCTTCATGAATGGCTTCGGAAAGTGTTGGATGGGCAAAGACGGTCATCGCTAGGTCTTCACTACTGGCCCTCATCTCCATCGCAATCACTGCCTGTGCAATCAACTCAGAACAGTGCGCACCGATGATGTGAACCCCCAATACGCGATCAGTCTTTGCATCGGCGATCACCTTCACCATGCCGGTACTATCACCGGCAGCATGTGCGCGACCACTCGCGGCAAACGGAAATGACCCCACATTATATTCAGTACCTGCGGCCTTTAACGCCTGCTCAGTTACCCCCGCCCATGCAATCTCTGGGTGGGTATAGATCACCGATGGAATGCTGTCGTAATTCATTTCGGCCTTTTGACCGGCAATCACTTCGGCCACCATCATGCCCTCTTCTGACCCTTTGTGCGCCAACATCGGACCACGTACCGCATCGCCAATCGCATAGACCGACGGCAGATTGGTACGGCAATGCTCGTCGACATGAACAAAGCCCCATTCGTCTAGCAATAGCCCCGCTTCATCCGCCGCCAGCCCATTGGTGCTAGGACGCCTGCCAACGGCAACAATGAGTTTATCAACGGTTTCGGTGTGCTCGCCTTTACTATCCTGATATTGAACAGCGACACCCTTGTTACCCGCTTCGCATGAGACCACGCGGGCACCGAGGCGAATATCAAGCCCCTGGCGTTTGAATTGACGCAGTGCCTCTTTTGCAATCTGTTCATCGGCTACCGGTAAAAAGCTCTCTTGTGCCTCCAGCATGACCACCTCAGAACCGAGGCGACGCCACACGCTGCCTAGCTCAAGGCCAATGACTCCGGCACCAATCACCCCAAGCCGTTTGGGTACTTCTTTAAATTCGAGTGCACCGGAGGAATCAACAATCACATCATCCTTTAACGGTGCGGCAGCAATTTCAACCGAGCTGGAACCTGGTGCGAGGATTACGTGGATTGCATCAAGCACGCTTTCAGCGCCATCATGCGCCGTCACCTTCACCTGCTGATTGGGCTGTAATTGCCCACTGCCCTGAAACCACTTAATACCATTGGCTTTAAACAGCCCGGCGATGCCCTGAGTAAGATCACTCACCACTTTATCTTTACGTGCCATCATCTTTGCCAAGTCGAGCTTTACCCCGCTGGCAGTAATGCCGTGGTCAGCATAGGTATGGCTGATATCTTCATACCGACTAGAGGATTCGAGCAGCGCCTTGGATGGAATACAGCCGACATTAAGACAGGTGCCACCCAGTGCAGGTTGGTCATCCGCACCCACCCATTTATCAACACAGGCGGTCTTTAAACCCAGTTGTGCACAACGAATCGCGGCAACATACCCAGCTGGCCCCGCACCAACAATCACGACATCATATTGTTTGGACATTTTTTAGCAGCCCTCTCCCTGATTAAAGCTGTTACAAAAGATGATTACACTTCCAGCAGTATGCGCGCCGGATCTTCCAGCATCTGCTTGATCTTGACCAGGAACTGCACCGCCTCTTTGCCATCAATCAGCCGGTGGTCATATGAGTGCGCAAGGTACATCATTGGTAGTACGACCACTTCACCATTAACAACCATCGCACGATCCTGAATATTGTGCATCCCCAAAATACCACTCTGTGGTGGATTAATAATGGGCGTCGAAAGCATTGAGCCAAACACGCCGCCGTTGGTAATGGTAAAGGTGCCACCCGAGATGTCTTCAATCGAGAGGGATTTGTTCTGCGCCTTTTGTGCGAGCTCTCTGATTTTCGCTTCGATCTCTGCCATGCTCATCTGATCGACATCGCGCAGTACAGGCACCACCAAACCGCGCGGTGAACTGACCGCGATGCCAATATCATAGAAGCCGTGATAGATCACATCAGTGCCTTCAATCGAGGCATTGATAGCGGGAATCTGTTTCAAGGCCTCAACGGCTGCCTTGACAAAAAAGGACATAAAGCCAAGTCGTACATCATGCGCCTTTTCAAAGGCATCACGGTGACGGGCACGTAGCTCCATCACCGGCTTCATATTCACTTCATTAAAGGTAGTGAGCATCGCGGCGTTATGCTGCGCTTCTAACAAACGCTCGGCGACGCGGGCACGTAGGCGACTCATCGGCACCCGTTTTTCTGGGCGACCTTCAAGGTTATCTGTTACGACAGGTGTAGCCAGTGCTGCTTTAGCGGGTGCGGCTGATTTTGTGGCTGGCGCACTGTCAATCACCTTAAGCACATCTTCTTTAAGGATACGCCCCCCCTTACCACTGCCGCTTACCTGAGCCGCATCGAGTCCTTGTTCAGCCATCAGTTTACGCGCTGCCGGGGCAATCGCAACATCCGCAGCAGTCGCTGCTTTATCTTCTACCGCAGGAACTGGCGCTTCAGAGGCGGCCGGTTTGGATGCCACTGCACCGGCATCAATCCGCGCTAGCAACTGCTGTGACAACACCGTGGCCCCTTCGTTTTCGAGGATCTCCAGCAGCACACCATCTTCCGGTGCGGGGACTTCAAAAACCACCTTGTCGGTCTCGATCTCTGCCAACACTTCATCGCGGCTTACCGGGTCGCCGGGTTGTTTATGCCATGCGATCACAGAGCCATCGGCTACCGATTCAGGAAAGCTAGGTACGTTTACGTCAATTGCCATCAGTCTTCCTTTTTAAAATTGATTCAGCATCTGATCATTGGGCTGCAGCAGGGTTTTCGCCCAGTGCGTCCGCTAACAGATCCTGCAGTTGTTGAATATGAAGTGGCATATAGCCCACTGCCGGTGCTGCTGAAAAAGGTCGCCCTGCATACTCAAGATAAAATTCTTTGCCCAGTACCGTGCGCATGTGATGCTGGCTCGAAAACCACGCCCCCTGATTCATCGGTTCTTCCTGGCACCAGATAAATTTCGTCGCATTGGGGTAGCGCTCTAACTCTGCTTTCAATGCCTCTTTAGGGAACGGGTAGAGCTGCTCAATACGCAGCACCGCGACGTCTTTGCGCTCATCCTTTTCGCGTTTATCAAAAATGTCATAATAGACCTTACCACTACAGATAACGACGCGTTTCACTTCCTCATCATTGAGCGCTTTGACCTCTGGAATCACGGTTTGAAAGCGACCATCACAGAGGTCTTCAAGCGAGTTCACGGCGCGACGATGGCGCAATAGACTTTTCGGTGTCATCACAATCAGTGGCTTGCGGCAATTCATTAACATCTGACGGCGCAGTAGATGAAACATCTGCGCGGGTGTTGTTGGCATACAGACCTGCATATTATGCTGCGCGCAGAGCTGCATGTAACGCTCCAGACGAGCCGATGAATGCTCTGGCCCCTGCCCTTCATAGCCATGTGGCAGCAACATCACCAGGCCACTCAAGCGGCCCCATTTTTGCTCGCCGGCACTGATAAATTGGTCGATCACCACCTGTGCGTTATTGGCAAAATCACCAAACTGCGCCTCCCAGATGGTCAATGTATTGGGATCAGTGGTGGAATAGCCATACTCAAATGCCAGCACCGCCTCTTCCGATAGTAACGAGTTGATCACCAGAAAATTGACCGGCTTTTCTTTGCTTTCATCCGCCAGATAACGCAGTGGCACATGGGTCTCACCGTCTTGCTGGTTATAAAGCACCGCATGGCGATGAAAAAAAGTACCGCGGCCAGAATCCTGACCTGAGAGCCGAACACTAAAACCGTCTTTCAGCAAGGTTGCATAGGCCATGTTTTCGGCAAACCCCCAGTCAACCGGCAGCGCACCCGCAGCCATCTTATGACGGCTGGTGAAAATTTTGTTCACATTGGAATGCAACACAAAACCGTCCGGCAATTTGTGCATTGTTTCCGCGTATTGGCGCAACTTAGTCAGTTTAATACGGGTATCCACTGGCGCTGTAATATCACCATTCAGATAAGGTTTCCAGTCAAAGGTATAGGGGATTTCAATCTCTTCTTCACGAATAAACTCAGGCACCACGCCATCACCCGCATCCAGCGCATCGCGGAAGCGGTTCATAAATGCCTTCGCTTCCGCCTCATCAATCACACCTTCTCTCACCAGCGCATCGGCATAAAGCGCGCGCGTGGTTTTCATCTTCTTAATATGTTGGTACATCAGCGGTTGTGTAGCAGAAGGTTCATCCGCCTCACTATGGCCGTGGCGGCGATAACAGACCAGGTCAATCACCACATCCTTATGAAAGGCCATGCGATAATCAAGCGCCACCTGGGTCACAAACAAGACCGCTTCCGGGTCATCGCTATTCACATGGAAGATCGGTGCATTGACCATCTTCGCGACGTCGGTACAGTACATGGTTGAGCGTGAATCTTTTTGGTTGCTGGTGGTAAAGCCAACCTGATTGTTGATCACAATATGGATGGTGCCTTTTGTGGCGTAGCCGCGTGATTGAGACATATTAAAGGTCTCCATCACCACGCCCTGTCCAGCAAATGCCGCATCACCGTGAATGACAATCGGTATCACTTGATCACCCTCATAATCGTTGCGCCCTTCCTGGCGTGCGCGCACCGAGCCTTCGACCACCGGGCCAACAATTTCCAGGTGTGATGGGTTAAATGCCAGCGCCATATGCACCGGCCCACCGGGGGTGTTAATGTTGGATGAAAAACCGAGGTGGTATTTCACATCACCCGTGCCGTCAATGTTATTACGCGCCTTGCCTTCAAACTCAAGAAACAGGTCAGCCGGATTTTTACCCATAATGTTAATCAACACATTCAGGCGGCCGCGATGCGCCATGCCCACAATGATCTCTTTTACCCCATGGCTACCACCGCGTTTCACAATTTTATCCAACATGGGAATCAGCGACTCAGCCCCTTCCAGCGAGAATCGTTTTTGTCCGGTATATTTGGTATGCAGGTAACGCTCGAGCCCTTCTGCGGCGGTGATGCGATCAAGCAGCTGCTTTTTCGCCTCGTCTGAAAAAGTACCGGAGCCATACCCCGCTTCAATACGCTGCATAATCCAGTTGCGCTCAGCCGCCTCTGCAATGTGCATGTATTCCACACCCACATTGCCACAATAGAGCCGTTTGAGATGATCAACAATTTTTTGTAGCGGCGCACTGTTTTGGCCGTCGATTGACAACGTGCCCGTTTGAAAGGTGGTGTCGAGATCTTGCTCGGCTAGGCCATAGTGCACCAGACGCAGTTCAACCACCTCGGTCTGCTCGCTCATACCCAGCGGATCAAGGTTTGATTGAAGGTGACCTAAAAAACGGTATGAATCGATAAACTGGAGGATCTGTGCCTGCTTTACACCTTGCCCAGAACCAATTCCAGCACCCATCGCAGAGGTGCCAGCAGCAACACGGATGGGCCGCTGCCTCGCTAACTGGCGAAAAGACTCTTTGATTGCCTCATGCGACACCTCTTTAGCGTTGCCATTAACACTCGGCAATGTCTCAAAACGCTCTCGCCACGTATCATCAATTGAGTTAGGGTCTTCTAAAAAACTTTCGTAAAGCTGTTCCAGATAAGCTGCATTCCCGCCCGCAAGGTAGGAACTTTCCCACAGCTCGTCCAGTGATTTATTGTTGGAACGCCCGTCCATGATCCACCTATCAATGCAAATTCTGTCTATTATTAAGACACTACATTAAATAGTGTCGGTAAACATTAGAATTTCTATAGTCTTCTGAGTTTGTCGTTATTTTTATTTCAAAAAACCAGAACAGCACTAATCTTCTTCAGCGGTCCACTTCTGTAACGCACCGATGATTTTTCCAGCTTGCTCTTTGCTTGAGATATTAAACTTGGATTTCTGCATGTATTCACCATTACGCTTCTGGTAACGACGAATAGTGTACTTAATTTGGCTATATTCTTCTTTGCGTTTATCCCATTCCTGGTATTTATAGATAATCGTTGACCACGCACCTTTTGTTAGCACCTCTTTATCAAGCTGCTTAACCAACTCAATGCCATCTTCTGAGTAGTCAATCGTAATCTCGTCTATTGTTTCAGCCATACTTCCTCCAAATTAAAACCAACAAGTGACTCTTCCTCGTTAATGAACTTCATACATCTTATTGATGGACGCAGTGTAAAGCCACTATTTCTTTGTGTAATAAGCACCTGATTGATAAATCAGTTTGCTGTGATCTGATGATACTTCAAATTCAACCTCAATCGTCTTTCGTTGTACCGGTAACGAGATTTTTAGTTTACCATCAACATATTGGTAACTACCCTGAAGTTCGCCTCCTTTTTCAGCCAACACCGTCACACTATCATCAGCATCGAAAACCAATTTGTCTTGATCATCCTTTTCCGGGTTATGTGTTAGCTCCCATGTCCCTAGCAGCCATGAAGTATTCACTTTCTCTTCTCCAAAACACCCCGAGAGAGAGACAAAAAAAACAGCTGCGAGCAGCCATCTCAAACCTTGCTTCATTATTATCATTCCTTAATCAAAAACAATTACTACCCAGCAAGCTGCATGAGCTTGGTGAAAACACGATCAAAAGCCCTATCAAACAGCGGTAACTCTTCAACAATGGTGGCATTGCCCTGCCGAAATTCATCTGCAAGTGCATAATACGACTTTTCAGCCACCACCTTGTAGCGCCAATTCACAAAGGCGTATTTGGTAAACGCATCCCCCTTCCAGGCTAGTTTTACACGCCGCACTACTTTGCTATCATCCGCCAGCTCAACCCAGGCACCGTCTTCCAGACCTGCCACCAGTATAGTATAGCGATCATTGATACGCGGAGCATCATCATCTGCCATGCCATCATCAAACCCCATCTCTTTCATCATTTGATCAAAATCATCATCAGAACCTTTCGATGGTGAAAGCGATACTCTCATTTGGCCCAAGCGATCACCCGCCGGCAAGCCAAGATCATTCTCTAAATCCTGCAGTAGCTGATCTATTTCATCAACAGGCTCCGTTTTGCTAACATCCGTTGCTTGCCCGCTAGATGACGGTACACTTGCGCCCGTTATATTAGCAATATGGTAGCATTCAATCATCTCATGAACCGCCTGAATCTGAGCTGCCGTATAACCGATCAGCGCCAAACCCTCTTGCAACGCATCCAGAATAAGCGGCACCACCAATAATAACTTCTTCCTCGCTTCGGCATTTTCTAGCGGTTCAACACTCCAGATAAGATCCTTGCTGACTTGCTCTGCACGCTTTAGCGCTTCACTCTCCTCGCCCTCATTCAGCATAATATGTGATAACACCTGCCGCCAGGTGTCCATTAGAAATGCCCTTACATCATCAGGCGCATTACGATTCAAAAGATGGGCGGCAATCTCTTCGGCAATATTTTTTCTGGTTTTTGCTTCAAAGCTATGTTGCTGGGCCGCTTCACCAATTTTCAGCTGTGCCTGCTGGAAACCAGTTTCTTGCTCCCTCATGAAATTGCACAAATCTAGCCGACAAGTTTCAAATATCTCAAGGTTACCTTGAAACTCACTCGTTAAACAGATCACAACGGACTCTATCTTTTGGTAGATAACATCATCGTCATCTGCACTAGCAAGCTGGCCAGCCAGTGTCAACTCATTTAAGAGTACCCTTGCAGGATGCTCTTTTTCAGCGAAAAAAACACGATCAATAATGGCCGCTTTTAAAACCGGGATCTGCAAACGAAAAACCAACGCTTTGATGGCATCAGGAAGACTATCATCGCCCATCAAATCATCGAAAATCATACTGATCACATCAATCGTTTCATCATCTAATTGGCTAATGCCTGCGGCAGGTGCCCCTTCGCGCTCGCTTAACTGCGCTTTAATGCGCGCCTTAAGTTCTTCCCCCGAAAGCTCAGCGCCAGCCTCTAGTAAGTCATTAGAGATTTGTAGGCCAGAGAGCGCCTCAACTAGCTGGGGGGTTACCTGGGCCGTCAGCAGTGCCTGCTGTTTTTCCGGATCATCTGACAATACCTCAGAAAATAACCCAGCCAGTTGTTGGATACTATGGAACTCAGGTACCATTCGAGTATCATCACTAGCACCACCACCCGTCCCGCTATTCTCGCTTGTGGCCGTGTCAACAAGCGACTTCGTAACACGCTCGATGGATTCACTTTTCTTCGCCTTTCTTTTTATTTCTGGCAATACGCCCGCTTGACGTAACACCTCGTTCAACTCATCAAACACGCCGCCAATCGATGCCAATAAGGTACGTTCAAGAGAGCGGTAAATCGCCAGTTTCACTTTGATATCAAAATCTAATGGACGCAATAGTGCCTCAAAGGCGTTACAGATGGGACCAGAGCTAAAGGGCACCTGACCTTCATCCATTTTCAAATTAGGCAATATCAAACTCAGCCGTTGTTCTAGCGCGTAAAGTTCATCGCTATATTCTTCAAAAACCTTGAATGTGATCTGATTAATGACTAACGATTCTTCAAGCTGAGCATCACCCACTAACGAGAGCCCTTCATCGCCACCACTAGTATCTATACCAAGTCCATCCGGGTCCAGTGCCTGATTGAGGGATTGAGAGTATGTGACTGAAAATTTCGTTGCTAATATCGCTCGATCACTCCGCAGTTTTAACATTGCGTCATTGTAAAGCTGTGCCTTTTCAATCTCCTGGGTTTTTTCTGCCAACTTAAACAGATCGTCATCTAGCTGCTTAGCCAGCGGTTCAAACAATGTTTTTACATAATGTTCAGCGTGTGCACGACATTGCTTAACTAGCGATCTAGCAAGTGCGTCAGGCAACACCTCAGATGCATTACTATTAAGAGAAATTGGCTTTTCCACATCGCTCATGAACAGGCTCGGCCTCAGGTTCTTTTTAGTCGTTAATATATTGAATCATATCGGTAATTTAAATCGTAACTTTACTATAAGTAAATTATTAGAAGAGGGTGCCCAATCATATACTAACCAATTGTAATTAATTGTGATTTACTGCCCCTGTTGACAGTAGCGTCGTTGTTACGCTTCTCGTATCAGCCAACCACTTAACAAGTGGTAGCCATTGCGATAATTCGAGTTTAACTGTTTGCGGTTTCAATTCATGAATCCCCATCCCTTTCTCAACCGCACTAATGTAATTGTCAGTATCGCTTAATGTGGTAATAAAAGGGATATCAAGTTCCTCTAAAAAGCATTTTAAAGGTTCATACAGGCCGTTATCGCTACGCGCTCGATTCGCAATAATTCCCAATGCCGTATCACAATAACGACATGTATTAATAATCAACTTCAATTCATAAATAAATTCAGATGAGGCATGAATATCAATGGGAGATGGCAATACCGGCACCACAATCACATCGGCCTTCGAAACCATTTCAGCCAACATCTTACGACACATTCCCGCAGGAGCATCGATCACAACCCGTTCAATATCATCGGGAATACGCAGCTGAAAGGTTCTGGTTAAACCCACCTTTAAATGACTCGCATCGACTAAATGTATCGCAGGACAATTGCCTTGCTGGCGGATACTGTTCCAATAGAGGCTAGAGCCCTGAGGATCATAATCCATCAATACAGTCTTTAAATGTGACGCCGCAAAGAGGCTTGCTAGGTTCGATGCGATGGTCGTTTTGCCACTACCA
This sequence comes from Thiotrichaceae bacterium, assembly GCA_002401765.2. GTDB lineage: Bacteria > Pseudomonadota > Gammaproteobacteria > SZUA-140 > SZUA-140 > SZUA-76. Next base: position 40,753 of record NVTY02000032.1, on the reverse strand, counting down.
CCTTTCGAATTAATCACCAGCACTGTCTGCATCATTGCCCACTCCGTAACCAGTCATGGGGAATCGCAATAATTAGATAAACGGCCCACAAAACCTGCAGGGGCATCCCCTTATAGCCATTTATTCGGCCTAATTCGAAGATTGATTAACAAAGCAGAGAAAAAACGACATAAACAGTCCTTAAAGGACTGTTTATGCCACTTTTTAGGCTTTTTCAGCTGGTGTTGTAGTGCAAGCTAACCCACATATAACCCGTAATACCCGCAATGAAAGAGCCGACCAAGACACCCGTTTTGCCATTAATAGGCGTTCTGGCTGATTGACGAAACCCAGTTCCACAGCACAGTTATGGTTTGCTCTGCTCATCCCTGGGCAGGTCAATTTCAGAGCGCACTCTCAGATGCAGCGCGGCCTTGGCCAAAAGATGAGCGCTGACCGGGGCGGTCATGAATAGAAATAGAGTCACCAGCAGTTCATGCAGGCTCACATCACCTCGACTGCTGAAGTAGATCATTGAGGCGATTAGCAAGCCACCCAACCCCAGGGTGGTTGCCTTGGTGGGGCCGTGCAGTCGGGTGTAAAAGTCGGGCAACCGTAATAGACCAATAGAACCCACTAGCGCAAAGCCGGCACCCAAAATCAGGAAAATCGAAATAATAATATCTAGCACGTTACTCTCCGCCTATTCGATAATATCGCCGCGCAACAGATATTTGCACAATGCAGTGGTGCCGATGAAGCCGATCATCGCAATCAGCAGTGCCGCTTCAAAATAAACGGAACTGGCCATGTGAATACCCAACAGCACCAGCAGCGCAATGGCGTTAATGTACAAGGTATCCAGCGCCAGAATACGGTCGGTAATATCAGGGCCGATCACGACTCGCCAGATGTTCAAAACCAGCGCCAGAATGATCATCGACAGGGCAATCAAAATAGCGTTGGCTAACATCCAAAAATCTCCTTGATGGGCGCTTCGTAGCGCGACTTGATCTCGGCAATCAGCGCCTCCTCATCATCCACATCCAGGCCATGCACCAGCAGTGTACGGTGATCACTGCTCACATCAATGGAGACCGTGCCCGGTGTCAGGGAGATAGTGGCGGCCAGTACCGTGATGGCAAAATCGTTGTCCAACGCCAGCGGGTAGTCAACAAAAGCCGGACGTAGTTTGCGGCGCGGACCCAAGATCAGCTTTGCCACATGAATATTGGCCACGGTAATATCCCACAACACCAGCAGCAGAAAGCGTAGCGCCAGTCCCGGTTTATGCAGGTGGAGCCGGTCGGCCCAGAAACCGGCGGTCGCCCAGGGCAATACCAGCGCAAGAATTGAAGCCAGCAGAATATGTCCTGCGGAGAGGGTGTTATTTAGCAACAGCCACACCAGCAGTAACACCAGGCTAAAGATCGGGTGGGGCAGCAGCCGTTTGATAATACTCATTGCTCACCTCCCATACTGTTCACCATTGAGCTCGGTTGCGGCCCTAGAACACCTTCGATATATTGCATCGGCTGCATCAGCTGCTCTGCGGTTGCGGTGGTAAAGTCACTGACCACATCCCCATAAACAGCCAACAGCGGACTACTCAGTAGCAGCGCCGTTACCGCCAGCAGTGATACCCGCCCCGTACGTACCCCGGTTGTCGCCGTATCATCAGTCTTTAAAAACAGCGCACTGCCGGTTCGGCTCAGGGCGATCAGCGCAAAGAAACTGGCAATCAATATAACCGACCAGAACCACACCATGCTCGGCTGCTGTACTGCCGCCTGTAACAGGAGCAACTTGCCGATAAAACCACTCAACGGTGGCAGGCCCACCACCGCCATCGCGGCGATGAAAAACATCGTCGACAGCAGCAGTGGTTGGGTCACGGTAGGGCCGACACGCAGTTCACTGCCCACGTTACCCCGTTGACGGGCGATAAGATCCGCCAGCAGAAACAGTCCGCCAGTGATCAGGGTAGAGTGCATTAAATAGTAGAGTGATGCCGCCATCGACTCCACCGTCAGCAGCCCCACACCAGCAATCAAGGTGCCAACCGAGACCACCACCAGATAGGCTACCTGCTTGCGCAGACAACGGGAGGCCAGCACCCCGAAAATACCTAACGTCAATGTCACCAGCCCCAGCGGCAACAGCCAGGGTTGTGCCAGGTTACTCAGCACGCCAGCCTCAATGCCAAACACCAGCATGAAGATACGAATAATTGAGTAGACACCCATCTTGGTCATAATCGCAAACAGCGCCGCCACCGGTGCCGATGCGGCACTGTAAGCACCCGGCAGCCAGAAGTAGAGCGGCAACAGCGCCGCCTTCAGCCCGAACACCACCATCAGCAACAGCGCCGAAATATGTATCAAGCGTAACTGCTCAGGGCCAGCCTGAGCCACCTTGACCGCTAGATCCGCCATATTCAGGGTGCCAAGCATACCGTAAATGGTACCAACGCCAATCAAAAACAGCGCTGAACCGGCAAGGTTAAGAATAACGTAATGCAACCCGGCACGGCTGCGCAGCGGCCCACCACCATGTAACAACAGACCGTATGAGGCGATCAGCAGAATTTCGAAAAAGACAAACAGATTAAACAGGTCCCCGGTAAGAAACGCGCCATTCAGTCCCATCAACTGCATGTGGAACAGCACATGAAAATGGCGCCCCTCCCGGTCCTGCCCATTGCAGGCATACAACAAGCTGAACAGCGCCAGTACCGAGGTGAGCAGCACCATCAACGCACTCAGCCGGTCCAGCACCAGCACAATACCAAACGGTGCCACCCAGTTCCCCAGTGCATAGACTTGATAATCACCCGACAGGCTGGCATTCAGCAAAACAGCAGAAACCGCTACCAGCCCCAGCATCGCCAGCAGACTGATACTCCGTTCCACCGTCCGCCCCATGCGAGTGGTCAGCAACATCAGAATCGCCGCGACCATCGGCAGCAATATCGGCACAATCAACCAGTGACCCATCATTTGCCTGCCTCCCCGTCCACATGATCATTACCAAGGTCACCGAAGGCGCGAATCGCCAGCACCACCAGAAAGGCGGTCATACCGAAACCAATCACAATTGCAGTCAATACCAGTGCTTGGGGTAACGGGTCGGCATAGGCCGCCGCATCAGGCGAGATCAACGCGGCTGCATTGCTGGTCAATCGTCCCGAGGCGAATAGAAACAGATTCACTGCATAGGACAACAAGGTCAGACCGATCACCACATCCATGGTGCGCGCACGCAACATGAGGTAAATACCACAAGCGACCAGAAAACCGATGGCGGTTGAAATCAAAATTTCCATCAGCGGTTATCCTCTTTACTCGGTACGGGTGGTGGTACTGGCAGTGGCGCTAACGGCCCGCTTAGCTTACCCAGCTCCGCTAGAATCACCATGGTAATGCCCACCACCGTCAGGAATACGCCCAGATCAAAGACCATCGCGCTCGCCACTTCGAATTTACCCACCACTGGCCAGTGGAGGTAGGTAAAGGTGGTGGTCATGAATGGATAACCCCATATCCAGCTGGCTACGCCGGTCAGCAGCGACAAAATCAGCCCCACAGCAATCACCTTGAAATAGTCGACCCGCAATCGCGCCTGCGTCCACTCGACACCGCTGGCCAGATATTGCATCACCAGTGCGATGCCCACCACCAACCCGGCAATAAAGCCACCACCCGGTTCATTGTGTCCACGCAACATCAGATAGACCGCCACCATCAGCGCCAGCGGCAACAGTGGTCGTGAAATCACCGCCAGCAACAACGGTGGTTTAGCGGCTGCCCAGCCGTAACGCCCGGGTTCATTGGGCTTGATCACCAGGTTTTGCAACAACGCATGAATACCAATTGCCGCAATCGCCAACACGGTGATTTCGCCAAAGGTATCGAAGCCACGAAAATCAACCAGAATGACATTCACCACGTTGCTACCGCCGCCACCGGGCACACTCTGCTCCAGATAGAAACCAGAGAGCGTCTCAAACGGTGAGGTCAGAACCGCCCAGGTCAGACCGGCAACACCTACACCCGCGCTGCCGGCCAGCAGCGCATCGCGCCAGCGTCGGCCACTGCCGGAGTCGGCCTGCGCCTCCTGAGGCATAAAGTGCAGCGCCAGCAATAATAGAATAATGGTCACCACCTCCACCGAAAGCTGAGTCAACGCCAAATCCGGTGCAGAGAAGTAGACAAACAGTAACGACACACACAAGCCCACCACGCCAAGCATCACCAGTGCCGACAGACGGTGGCGATGAAGAATCACGGTGCCCAATCCGGCCAATACCAGACCAATCAAGATCGCAATCGCCACCCCGTTGAATGGAATCGAAGCACCTGACATCGAAAAGTTAACGGCGCCGTGTTGCATCGCCGCATAGAGACCTACTGTTATCGCCGCCCCTACTAATAGCGCCATATAGCGCTGCAGAGAGCCATTTTCCAACAGATGAGTCATCCAGCGGGAGACATTCAGCAATCCACGAATCAGGCCATCAAAAACCTGCTTGGCACCAAATTCACGGGGTAATAGGCGGGCGTGCAAGGCAAACAGACGGTGACGCAATAGATAAAACAAACTGCCACCCACCAAGGCGATAAGGCTCATTACAATCGCCGCATTAAAACCGTGCCAGATGGCCAGACTGTACTCCGGCAGTGGTGCCTGCAACACCCCACTGGCCGCTGTCGCTAGCAGTGGGCCGACGGTAAAGGCAGGGAATACCCCCACCAATAGACAGAGCGTTACCAACACCTCAACCGGAATTTTCATCCAGCGGGGTGGCTCATGGGGCACTTTGGGCAGGTTTTTCGGCTCGCCATTGAAAAAGACATCGTGAATAAAACGCAGCGAATAGGCCACTGCAAAGACACCCGCCAGGGTCGCCAGCGCAGGAATCAGCCACGCCCAGTCATCAAGACGCTGCAATGCCAAGGCCTCAACAAAGAACATCTCTTTGCTGAGAAAACCATTCAGCAACGGCACACCGGCCATCGCCGCCGCTGCCACCATCGCCAGCACGGCGGTGTAGGGCATATATTTGAACAGTCCATTCAAGCGGCGCATATCCCGCGTACCGGCCTCATGGTCAATAATTCCCGCCGCCATAAACAGCGAAGCCTTGAAAATGGCGTGATTGATAATATGGAACACCCCTGCAACCGCTGCCAGCGGTGTACCAAAACCGAATAACAAGGTGATCAAGCCCAGATGGCTGATGGTCGAATAGGCCAGCAGCCCCTTAAGGTCGTGCCGAAACAGCGCAACATAGGCGGCAAATACCAGCGTGACCAATCCTGCGGTGGTCACTAGATAGAACCATAAATCACCACCGGAGAGCGCCGGGTGCATACGTGCCAACAGAAAGACGCCCGCTTTGACCATGGTTGCCGAGTGCAGATAAGCGCTGACCGGAGTCGGCGCCGCCATCGCATGTGGCAACCAGAAGTGAAAGGGAAACTGCGCCGATTTGGTAAACGCCCCCAGCAGGATCAAAATCAGTGCGGGTGTATACAGAGCGTGGCCCTGAATCAACTCAGCCGAGGCCAGCACCACCGACAGCTCATAACTACCCACAATCTCACCCAGCAGCAGAATACCCGCCAACAGGCAGAGACCACCGCCACCGGTCAACGCCAACGCCATCCGCGCGCCCTGTCGGGCATCGCTACGGTGACGCCAGAAACTAACCAACAAAAATGAGGTAATACTGGTCAACTCCCAGAAGACTAGCAGCAGAATCATATTTTCGGATAACACCACGCCCAGCATCGACCCCATGAAGAGCATCATGTAGGCAAAAAACTTCGACATGGAGTCTTTTGGCGACAGATAGTAGGTGGCGTAGATAATCACCAACAGGCCAATGCCGAGAATCAGCAGCGCAAATAGCAGCCCCAGCCCATCAAGGCGAAAAGAGAAATAGAGGCCAAGATCGGCCATCCAGGCCCAACTCCTCACCAGAATCTCGCCAGCAAACACCTGCGGTGCAAGACTTAACAGTAGACCCAGTGCGATGGCCGTCAATGCCCCCGCCATCCATGCTGCGCCCATGCGGCCACGGGCACCAGCCACAGGCACCAGCAAGGCACCCAATAGAGGGATCAGAACAATCAGTAAAAGGGTCATCTGGTAGTCGGTCTATGTTTTTTTGTTAAACAGCTTAAAAGCACTGAACAGGCCATGCTTCGCTATGATGAGACAACGCTCAAGCAAACAATTCCCGAGGACAGCGCATTTTTGCGTAATATACGCATTTACGGTGATAAATGTAAGGGCTTAGGGCTTCTTGCAAACCCCCAAAAGCAGAGAATTTCCTAGTTTTCAGAGGTCAGGAGCAAGACCCCTTGAATCAGACACGGGAAATATTATCCCACACATGGCCGCATATACAAGGCTTCCTGTTTCCCAACCGCAATATTAAGAAAATCACAGATTTATATGCGATTGCCCTGGCCGCAAATGATTCTTTTTTTCAAGTAGATTTGGAAAATATATCCCGATTGTGCAAACGAATTAAGCCACGAAGGCTAACTCCCCACGACTGCCGTGACCACTTCTGGTGCTAGCAAAGCACCCGTAAAGATCATCATCGGCCGTGTCACCAAAATACCCAGCCCTTGTGCTCGATGTTCTGCTTTAAGTTCGATGATGCGTTCAGCGCCCTCTTTTCTGGCGACTATCGTTCTGGTGACCTGGACCTGTACGATATACAACACAAACAGTGTGATCACTAACATAAAGTGGATCCAAACCCCAAAGGTAAGAATATCCCCTTGAACAATTAACTGATTATACCAATCTCGCGTCATAAATAGATAAACAGGAAAGCAAATATCGATGATCAATAACGAGACCATCACGCTCACATGAAATGAACGAATGTGAGCAAAGTAAAATGCTGCGAACTGCAAAAAGCAAGTAGCAGATGCAAATATGATCGCGCCGGTCATAATTATATTTCACTCAATTTAAAGTAGGAAATCAATGATAAAGCTCAACTATTCAAGCCCAGCCAGATGATGCCCGGATAGTACGAATATCACACCCATAAGGCCAGCAACTCGACAATAAATTGCGTCATAACCGATAACCGCATAAAATAACTGCGGATAGAATCAGTTTTTACTGGCAATAATTTCAAAAAGGTATTATAAATGGTTTTTGATTTTGAAAAAATCGATTAATATCACGCCAATCGTCGATTAATTCGATCCGAGGTGCCGTAAAATGAATAGCATTAATTACAAACATCTTCACTACTTCTGGGTAGTGGCAAAAGAAGGCAGCATTGCACGTGCCAGCGAACAACTACACCTGACACCACAGACGATCAGCGGCCAACTAAGCCTGCTAGAAAAGTCAGTGGGTAAAAAGCTCTTTTCCCGATCTGGCCGAAACTTAGTGCTAACAGAAGCGGGGCGCACCGCCCTTGAGTATGCGGATGATATTTTCCTGCTGGGGGCTGAGCTGCAAAGCGTGCTTTCAAACCGTGCAGTTGAAGGCAGTCCACTGCGCTTATCCATTGGTATCACCGATGTGATCCCGAAACTGATTGCACACCGCTTGATAGAACCCGCTTTACAGCTCGACGAACCTGTCCGTATCATCTGCCATGAAGATAGCCTTGATAATCTACTCACTGATATCGCAGCACATAAGCTTGATGTGGTCATTTCAGATCGCCCCATCAGGCCATCAATGAATGTGCGCGCATTCAATCACCACTTAGGTTCCTGTGGCATCTCTTTTTTTGCAGCGCCCGTGCTGGCCGAGAAATACCAGGCTAAATTCCCACACTCGCTTGATCAAGCGCCAATGCTGCTGCCTGTCGCTGGAAATGCGATCAGACGTGAGATCATGCAATGGTTCGATAGCCTGGATATTCGCCCCATTATCGTCGGTGAGTTTGACGATAGCGCATTGATTAAAACGTTTGGCCAGGCGGGTGTCGGGGTATTCGCGGCACCAACCGTGATCACCCGGGATATAGAACGACAACATAACGTGATCGCAATCGGCTCTACCGATAAAATTCATGAGGAATTTTATGCGATCTCACCAGAGCGCAAACTAAAACACCCTGGTGTGATTGCAATCAATGACTCTGCACACCAAAATATCTTTACAACAGAGCTAAGCTAGCCTTCGTCGGTAATGACTGGCGACCAACTGCCAGTCATTTTATTCAGCTCGCTAGCACTCAGACGAGCCTCGCCCTCAGATAACTCCTGACTAAGCGGTGTGGGCTCTCCATTTTCATGGTGATAATGCCAGCCCCCCTCGTTAACTAGATCAATCAGAGTACTAACCACATCATCCAGGCGCATTGAATATTCTGCAGCCAAAGCTCTCAAATCAGCCATCTGCAGGTTCGCCTGTTTATCATCATAGGCTTCATGTAATAACGATGTCAAAAACGGTTTTAGCGAAAGCGGTCCATGACGCTTCATACTCAATCACTCCTGTAATATTGACCATTGCTCAATGCCTCTTTACGCGAGCGGCACCCAGTTTCCTGAAAAATCGTGCATATCCTTTTCCTGCAGTCGACCATTCACAAATAGCTCATCTAATGTTTTGCGTGTGATATTGACCACTCCCTGGTCATTTTTATATTGCCATTCAGAGTAAATACAGAGTTCAAACATGGTCACCATAATGTCATCAAATCGAATTCGGTTATCAACAGCGAGTTTTTGGAAATCATCTATATTTAAATCAGCACCCTTCATACGGTAAGTATCATTAACTAATCCTTCCAAAGCAATATCCCACTTTGGCGCGTCGCCATCTACTAACGTCGTCGATTCTGTCACAATCATTCCCCTCTAAAAAGAGTTGCGCTCAAGCGTAAAGTATCCATATCAATTTAGGATTACTCCCTTGGGCGTCTATCGGCAGTATTTTGAAAAACCTAAAACAGCGTTCACAACTTGCTATTTTCTATGAAATTTATAACTTCAAGTTTAGGTGGTGTTTGCAGGTAGAAGCCATCTCCTCGCAAAGAGGCAATCACTTCTTTTACATCCGCCCGGGCAAGCTTGCGCGCCTCGGATAACTCTAAATCCATCACAAATTCAAGGTTCCCCAACATCTTGTCAAGCACATCAGGAATACAGGAAAAATCCACCGCCTCATCATCCACTCGCTTGAGGTATACATAATAATCAGACTTCTTTTCACTCTTATACACAGCACAATTCATTGCAGTATCTACTCATCACGTTTTCAAACCATTAACACCAGAAGAGGTTCATTCTAATATCAGCACTCCTTTCGAACAAGGTAAGTGTGCTAAATTCAGGCAAAGAAAAAGCGCCTATAGGCGCCCATAACGGTGTATTTGATCTATTTTACAGCGTCCTTGCTGCAACATTCCTCCTTGCGCGATCAGGTTAGGGGGATAACCTGATCGCTTCAACTCCATTTGCCGATGCGATCCTGCATCAATGATTGGCATCCATCTCACTCCATCACCATCATTCCATTGACGCCCATCCATTTGGCTAAATCCTTCTGCGGTTAGTCTCCACCAACCCCGCCGCATCATCCTGAAGTACGCTAACTTGGGCGTTTTTACATCCATTTACATCTACGACAGCAATATTATCGACCGACATTCCCGACTCTTTAAAGCGCCGTTATTAATTTATTAAAGAAGATCATAAACTAAATAAAAAAAACAGCGCCGACACTCGTTCATGGGTTAAAATAGAGGGTTAGAAAGCACACTAAAAACAAGATTTACCTCAACAACTTCAACAACTTCAACATGTTAAAAAATTGGTAAAAGTAACCTTTATGAGCCAAACCCCTGCAAAAATTGGTTTTGTTAGCCTCGGCTGCCCCAAAGCACTGGTCGATTCAGAACAGATCATCACCCGCCTTCGCGCTGAAGGATACGAAATAAGCCCAAGCTACGACAATGCCGACATGGTCGTTGTAAATACTTGTGGCTTTATCGATGCTGCCATCGAAGAGTCGCTCGATGCGATTGGCGAAGCGCTCAATGAAAATGGCAAAGTGATTGTGACGGGCTGTCTGGGTGCTCAGGGCAATACCATTCAAGAACAGTTTCCTGAGGTGCTCGCCGTTACCGGCCCACATGCAGCACACGAGGTGATGGAGGCCGTTCACGCCCACCTACCACCACTGCACCACCCCTATACCAGCCTGGTGCCACCGCAGGGGATCAAACTAACGCCAAAACACTACGCCTATTTGAAGATTTCAGAGGGCTGCAATCATCGTTGCACCTTCTGCATCATTCCTTCACTGCGCGGTGATCTGCTCAGTCGCCCAGTCGGCGAAGTGATGCAAGAGGCAGAAAACCTCGTTAACGCCGGTGTACGGGAGCTATTAGTGATCTCCCAAGACACCAGTGCCTACGGCGTCGATACCCGCTATAAACTCGATTTTTGGAACGGCACCCCGATAAAGACTCAATTTCTGCCTCTCGTCGAAGCACTGGCAAAACTCGACGTCTGGGTACGCCTGCACTACGTCTACCCCTACCCGCATGTCGACAATGTGATTCCATTGATGGCCGAAGGCAAAATTCTCCCTTATCTCGATATCCCATTCCAACATGCTAGCCCATCCATTCTCAAGGCAATGAAACGCCCGGCCCACACTGAAAATACACTGGAAAGAATCCGAAAATGGCGCTCAATCTGCCCAGATATCGCATTGCGCAGCACCTTTGTGGTTGGCTTTCCCGGTGAGACCGAATCTGATTTCAATTATCTACTCGACTTTATGCATGAGGCACAACTCGACCGCGTCGGCGCATTTGCCTACTCACCTGTCGATGGTGCTACCGCCAACGCCCTGCCTAATCCAATCCCCGAAGAAATCAAACAAGAGCGGCTAGAAAAGTTCATGGCGGTACAGGCAGAAATCAGTGCAGGCAAACGCCAGATGTTAATTGGCTCTAAAATGGTCGTGATCGTTGATGAGGTTAGTGAGACAGGAATCGTGGCGCGATCACAGGCCGATGCGCCAGCAGTCGATGGCATCGTCCGCATCCCTGAGCTAGCCGAATTACAACCTGGCGATTTTGTTGAAGTCACCATCACCGATGCTGACGAACATGATCTGGTCGCCTCGTTAATTACTGATGAATAACCACAAATAAACGAGTCCTGTCACTATTGACCTCTTTATCGATACATGCGAGATTAACCTCAGCACCTTAGTCGAGATTAGCTACCACAGGCAAAACTCGACATTATTCAGCACTGAAAATGGAGAAATTACAAAATGGTCGACCGCTATAAGCAACTTAAATACAACACCAAAGATGTACTCACACTGCTGGTGGCTATTCCCATCGTCATTACTATTGCTGTACTAATTGTTGCACAGATACCTGCTTAAGAAGCTAAATCAGACAAGGTTACGTCCGACACCAGGTTTGATAAAGGGGAACATTTCGATGCTCCCCTTTTTTGTTTGCCCACTCGGCGTGAAAACTCAGTAAAAGAAGGCTTAGCTTTACTCTAAAAAAGATGTGGCTTAACTTAATTTCAAAGAATGTTATGATGATTGCCATGAGAGACGATGTCGTCGGGGTGTTGCCCTTTGGCTGTGAACCATCGATAAATATCGCGCCTGTCCCATCGCTTCTTGATTCAAGGCACAAGAGCGCCGCGGCGCTCTTGTGTTCCAACTGACCGTAGTACGCATTCCCATGCGGGAATAGCATCGATATTTATTCGAACTCGACGCCTGAGACAGACCTCACTCACGCTCCTCACCAAAGGGCAAAATCAACACCAGCGCTGCGCCAGAAAGCAGTGCATTGCCCGGCAGGCGAATAACACTGCCCAATCCCTTTAACAGGATACCCATAAACAAAAACACCAGTGCATACGCGGTGGTCGCTTCATTAAATAACAGCATTAAAAAAAGAAACCAGCAAACCAATCCTACCCCCAGACCCAAAATTTGCTTCATTGAATCACTCATATCATCATCTCCTTGTCAGTCATGCAGCTTTATTACCGATATTGATGTTTTAACCCAGGTGCTCCTTCAAATGATGCGGGAGCACCCCATTATCTAAAGCGAAACAGCCGACTGCCGAACTAGCCCCTGCTAAACCACTCATTAAATTGTCTGGCGAACCCCTGTTGGCTTCCATGCGGGCGTAATCACATTCGGCATACTGGAACGCTTTAGCAAACGCATCGGGGTGAGTGTGAATTCACCGTAACGTTCATTTACCTGATCCATCACCACATTGACCTCTCGGCCATGTGGTTCAATCCGCGGTGAAAAAAGTTCAATCTGGTGGTTGGCAATAGCGGGATTCAATGCCGTTACCTGCACCTGATGCACCGACTCACCATACCAATGGGTGTTGAGCATGTTGCGACAGAGCTTCATAATTTCATGGCCATCATCAATCGGGGTCTCTGATTGATACTTACCGCCAATCCAACCGTACTGCCCTCGCAGGCCGATAAAGAAACGGCCTGACTGCATCCCATGTCGGCGCAGGCGCGTTGCGACCTTTTCGCTCATGTGCAGTAGATAAGTCTCAATTACATCGACATCGGTGGTATTCGGCGGCATCACTTTGCCATGCCCAAGTGATTTCGGCGGTTGGGTATCGATGCTCACCTTGCTTGGATCAGTGCCCTGACACATATGCCAGATCCGTCGCCCAAGATTGCCAAAACGACGCGCCAGCACGCTAATCGGGATCTGTTTCATATCCCCGCATTTATGCACGCCGTATTGGGCAAGAAAACCACCAATCCCTTTTGCGATACCGCATAGTTCCGTCACCGGCACGTCTTTCAAGCGTTGTTCCGCATCCCATGGCGGCACCACAGTAAGGCCATTGGGCTTAACCAACTTGGCGGCAAACTTGGCGGTGGTCTTATCTCCACTCACCCCAATTGAACAGCTAATGCCCGAGACCTCAAACACCTTCTGCTGCACCATGCGCGCAATCCGCAGTGGTGTACCGTATAACTTCTGACAACGAGTCACATCGAGAAAGGCTTCATCGACCGAAAAAACTTCCACATCCGGCGTAATATCATGCAGCGCGCGCATAATATTTTGTGACACCTGTGCATAGCGCTTAGGATCTGCCGGGCATTGAATCAAGTCGGGGCAGAGACGGCGCGCCTCTTTTAACCGCATACCGGTATGCACCCCATAGGCGCGCGCCTCATAGGAACAGGTAATGATGCAGGTACCTAGCTCACCATTGGTAATAGCGATCGGCTTGCCGCGCCATTGCGGACGGTCACGCTGTTCTATTGATGCAAAGAAGGCATTCATATCGACCAGCATGATCGCCTTCGGCCAGTGCACAGGACTACGGTCTAGCGGGTTTTTTTTAGTGATGGTTTTCATCATTCACCTCCTGTTGATAACGCCTAGTCGCTTATGATTAGGGTAACTGCGCTGTTTTATATATAGCTACGCATTTGGCCAACCAACACACCCTGAATACGTACCCGGTGCGCGGCATAGGTAAAAGGCTCCATCGTGCTGTTCTCGGGCAGTAACTTCACGCGCCCATCATTGGTGTGTTTTAAACGCTTTAGGGTTGCTTCATTACCATCGATCAGCGCCACCACAATATCGCCACTGTAGGCCTGCTGCGCATGGCGAATCACCACCATGTCGCCATCGAGAATACCGACATCGATCATTGAATCCCCCACCACTTTAAGAATGAAACGGTCTGGTCCCATAAAGAAATCAGCCAGGTTGACTCTATCGTGCCCAGGAATGGCCTCTATCGGCAAACCAGCAGCAATCTCACCCAACAATGGCAAGCTTAACGACTCTTCTTCAGCGGCATCATCAACCAACTGCAGGCCACGCCATCCAGCGTGATTGCGCACCAGCTGCCCTTTTTCGATCAGCCCCTGCACGTAGCGATGTAACGTGCCCTTTGAAGTTACACCCACCGCTTCACCAATCTCCACCAGCGTAGGCGAACAGCCCTGCTCGGAAATGTGAAATCGAATCGCATCCATAATGCGTTGCTCAAGTTCGGTCAGCATGAACCGTCTCCCGCCTTTATTAATCAACCTAAACCAAGCATAGAGAACTTTTAGAGAACTTTCAAGGGAAAATTAAACCTCAGCTAAATGCCAGCCCAAAATAGGCCTAAGAGGCTGCCGGGCTTAGGTGGTCGTGGCGAGGGAAAACTATTTTGAGCTCATTTATGTGATCGTTTAAGGCGAATATTGGGCATATTCAACGAAAAGGATCGGAGAAATGAGTCGAAATGGTTTTTCCGCAGTAGTATTCATCCTAAGTCCGACAGCCTCCTAGCCCACCCTGAAGGAGGAGCTAAGCAGAAAATAGGGATGTTGAGAAAGGGTGCGGCCAACCCCGCTATGGTAATAAAATCGCAGGATGACCACCGAACAGTACGTCAGGCTGACGCACTTAAGGGCTCAAACTAAAATGATGCCTGCGCCCACATCCATAGTTTATCGGTATCGACCGACACAGTGTCCGCATCGTAACTGGCATATTTAACGCCCACGGAATAATGTTTAGTGAACTTTTTGGCTGCTAGCAGATTCATTTCAGTCCCATAATCTGCGCCACTACTATCGGCACTATAGCGATGATAAACACCCAGTAGTTTTATCCCTGCCACTTTACCCATTACAGAAAGATAGGTGTCTTCAAGGCCGTTGATTGGCGTGCCCAGGAACTTGTCCGCCCAACCATTAAAGGCATGCTTTGTCGCAAGCGGTGTTGCAAAGCCATCGGTACCATCGCCACTGAGCAGTTCATAACCGACCTTAGCGGTCACACCGGCAACAGCAACGCCACCTTCCAGCAAAGTGTAATCATTCTGCGTGGCAAACTCTGCGCTATACAGCAGGCCAACATCACCTGCCATCTGCTTACCACTAAAGCGCACACCCAGCGTTTGGGTATCAGCCGTTGAATTATCAACGTCAAGCATATAACTGTAACCGATCAGCTTACCCGCACTGAAACCACTGTATGAAACATTCAGCAACGGCCCTTTCATGCCTACATGCTTTGCCTGGATGTTATTAACCGCACCGAGATAAGCAAATTTAACCTCGGTTGATGGCAGTGATTTGTTGGTGATCATAAGGACATCAAAGGTCTGTTCATTTTGACGCCAGCCAACGTTACCGACAAAACGCGCATTATCAAAGATGATCCGCTGGCGACCGACCGTTGCGATGGTCTCTTCACTTACTTTATAAGATAAAAATCCTTGGTTCAATTCCGAGCTCTCAACATCCATCACCTTTGGATACTGCATGAGTCCATTGGCTGTACTATTAAAGCGCTCCCTGCCCACCACTGAAACATCTTCAAATTCTATGTAACCGCTTAAACCAGAAGGCTTCCCGTTTTATAACCCGCGCGCGTGCGTACCGTTGATGCCTCAGCATCTTCTGTAAAATTTGTTTGATCGACCACTTCATAGCGATAACGCAGGCTAGCAGTAGCGCTTCCTTCTGTTAACGTCTTGGTGAGTGCACTCTCTGCATGCACCACTGTAAACGGCATTACCATAGGCAATGTAGCAACAGCCAACAGGGAAATCAGGCGCTTTCTAAAGAACTTATTTCTATGCATGATCAACTCCTCGATCGATTTTACTAACAAAATAAAGAACCACAACACAGAGAACAACTTCCTATTATACCCCCGCTGTCATTGGTGTTGCATTCCAAATAGCGTAGAAATCAACTAACCCTTCAAAGAGGGAGATTCCCCTGCCGACTCCCATGCGTGTATCGCATGTTTACGTGTCTCACCCCAGCGATAACCACCCAGCAGACCACTTTGCTGAATCACGCGATGACAGGGGATTAAAAATGCAACCGGGTTTGCCCCGACGGCGGTCCCCACCGCTCTTGCGGCACCTGGTCGATTAATCGCATTGGCAACCTGAGAATAACTGGTAACAGCACCCGACGGGATTCGTAACAGTGCCCGCCATACACTAATCTGAAAATTCGTTCCGCTGACATACATTGATAATGGGCGATCTAATTTAGACACCCGGCCAAACATCGCATCGATCACAGTCGAGCTGCTTTCAGCATTTTCAATCAACGTGGCATGCGGCCATTTCACACGTAATGCCGCAAGTTGCCCATCAATCTCTTCCGGCAGCATAAACGCGAGTTTGCAGACACCACGTGTTGTCATCGCCACAAAGACCCAACCAAAAGGGGTTGGATGAACCGCATGCTCAATGGTTAAACCTGCCCCCGCCTGTTTATATTCACCTGGGGTCACCGCCTCAAGATGAACAAAGTGATCATAGAGACGTGAGCCGCTACTCAACCCCACGCTATCGGATACCTCCAGCAGCGGCCTGGACTCCTGCAACAACTGCTTTGCACGCTCAACCGTTAATGTCTGCAGGTACCGTTTGGGTGTGACCCCAGCCCAGCGACAAAACAGACGCTGAAAGTGAAATGGACTCATATGCAGATGCGCCGCGATCTCATCCAGCGTCGGTTGATGCTCAACCTGCTCATTAATAAAGGCAATTGCCTGCGCGATACGTTCGTAATCAGACATCTTGTTTGACACCGCCATTAAATCAGGTTCGATTGATTGACACACCACCATCGACCAACAGCGCCGAGCCAGTAGTAAAGCTTGAGGCATCTGAAGCGAGATAGAGCGCCGACTTCGCGATCTCCTGTGGTGTCGCCAGCCGTTTAAGCGCATGAAGCGCCTCAACAAATGATAACGTTTCCGGGCTATTCGCAAAAGCCCGTCCCATTGGGGTATCCGTTCCACCCGGCAGCAATGCATTCACGCGGATACCTCGACTACCAAACTCTGTCGCCAGTGATTGACTCAGGCCAACCAGGCCAGCTTTACTCGCAGAATATGCCGCCATCTCAGGAAAGCCAACCGTATAACCGGCAAAACTAGCAGTGAAAATCACCGAGCCTGCGCCGCGCGCCAACATCGCGGGCAGCTGATATTTAGCGCCTAAAAATGCACTGCTCAAATTGGTATTGATCGTCTCCTGCCACTGTGAAAATAACATACCTGGTGTTGGGCCACTCTGTCCGGTAATACCGGCATTATTGAATGCGATATCGAGTCCACCATAATGCCGACAAGCCAGCTCAACTAATGCTTGCGCATAGGCTTCATCGTTAACGTCTCCTGCAAGTGCAATCGCCTCGCCACCATCATCGGCAATCTCATCGACCAACTGATCAAGTTGATGCTGCCTACGCGCAGCCACGACCACCTTTGCTCCTTCATGAGCAAAGCATTTTGCCGTTGCATAACCAATCCCAGAACTCGCACCGGTCACTATCGCCACTTTATTTGCCAACACTGCCACACCTCCGTCATTAATCAATATCGTTAAAATAATGATGGATGAACAGTGGACAAGGTGCGACCCGGATCTTGCTATATTAATTTATACCTTATTTTTTGTCGTTAAAATCATGAGTCGGATATTACAACGTCAACTCTTTGTTCTTGATCATTGCTTAGTAACTGACTATCCTGGCTGCCGTTTGCTTTAGTAGAGCTGTTGAGTTTCGTCATCAACTCCCATTGCGGCATAGCTGCGATATGATTGATAACGCAGCACCGCGCCTGCTTCGCAAGGCCTATCTTGCGGAGGACATTCATCAGAAGGGGCCGTACTGCATTCTGATAACGGCAGCCCAATGAAGAGTGCAACCATGTTCGCGACGCTGCAAAAACTGGGCGTGGTGCCCTCCTTCAGCCGTCCCTCGGTGAGTCCATTTTATTAAGGACTCACTGGGTGATGGTGGTAATGGATCAATATAGCCAAGGTGTCATTGGTTTTTCTGTGCATACCGGAGCGATGGATGGCCCGACGTTGTGTTGTATGTCTAATCGGATCAAGCAGGGGCAGGGCACGCCAAAATATCTGAGCACCGATAATGACCCGCTTTTTCGTTACCACCACTGGCGCCGGACACTGCTGATTTTGGCTAGATAAAACTCAAATTTCTGCCATAGATTTTGCCTTCAATGGCCGGACTTGGCTCTTTTTATATCTTTTTTCTCCCGTTTTCTGCGTCATAGGCCATATAAATGCGTACCAAGGCACAGGCATGGCCCACATTTTTCCATAACACTTCGGTGATCCTATTTTTTTTCTGCAAGGATCAAGAAAAACATCAGCAACAATAACCTCTTCCTCTTCTCCAAGCTCGGCCAATACTGCACCATCAGAGTCTACGATTGCCGAAAGACCAGGGAAATTACTTTTTAGGTGAGGAAGCATACCAGGAAGTTCCGTATCCAAAAGGCCAACTCTGTTTGCTATTACATTTGGAATGCCTAACACGTTACTGTACAAACCCCGCCACTGTTTAAGCATTTTTTCAAATCGCTTAACATCACCCGGCAATATCGCTTTTGGCCTTCCCGCTGCGGCAGGAGAAAGTACAATATCCACTGATAAATTGGATAACTCGTAAATACGTTCATACAACAAATTTTCATAGCAAATACTCACCCCAATTCGCCCTAACTCAGTTTCAATAACATGCGGGTCATCTCCGGCTTTATAAAAGTTAGCTTCAATTGAAGCTGGCGGAGATTTCCTTACGCGACCAGCAATTTCACCTTTTGGGGTTGCAAGAACAAAGGCATTGTAAAAGTCTTCTCCTTCTGCCTCCAAGAAGGTAAATCCGAGATGAATTTTGTATGTTTCAGCTGTCCTCTTTAACCATGTCACCGACTGGCCACTCATTGACTCTGCACTATCCCAGATTGCCTCAGTAGCCATATAGCCACTGGGCATTAACTCGGGAAGAAGAACTAATTCAGCACCTTTTTCTACGGCCTCTTCAACCAACTTTTGGGCGCGCTTAAGGTTGTTTTCTATTTTTCCTTCTTCGCACACCATTTGTACGGCGGCAACTCTAATTTTTCTAGCATTTGACTCAGGCATACTGTGCTCCTTCAAAGAATATGTCGACTGTTTGATTTAATCGCTTTTCGAGAGGAAATATATTGGGGTTAGAAAACCAAATAAGGCAAGTTGATGTAAACAAAAACAGAAGCTGACTTGCCATGTCAGAAACCAAAATATCACCTCGAATATCTCTCTGCTTTTGACCCTGCTCTAATAGCTTCTCTAAAAAGCCTTCGAACCCACTCCTAGCGTCTCCGTTCAATGGCTGCTCCCCAAATTTTTGAAGTTGATATTTAAGTTGAATGTACGCAAATTCAGGCTCACTTTTAAAAGTAGTCCCAGCAGACAAAAAAACGGCCAAAATTCTTCCCTTCGTATCGGAAATAGATGCGAATAGCTGAGGAAGAAGATCGGTTTTTTGGCTAACACTGGACTTCCAGTAACCCGCAACAATTGCCTCTTTTACCGAAAAATATTTGTATAACGTTGCTTTGGAAACATCGGCTTGTGAAGCAACCTGCTCCATTGTCGTACTATCAAAGCCTTGCTGCCGAAAAAGCCTCATTGCTTCTTCAATAACATGAAGCCGAATAGCCTCTTTTTTTCGCTCTCTTCTGTTCATTTGAAAACCTGCATCACCATAAGTACACGAAGTATAATAACATACGACGTATAGTATTGTTTCCAGATAGATAAAGTCAACTGTAGATTTTAAAGAAAAAGTATTTAGATCAACACGCAAAATGAAAGATTAATCGGAGTTCCTTGAAAAAGAGGATTGGATAGTGATTAATTCAGCTACGCACGCATACTAAAAACGATTATCATGAATCTTACCTGACTTATCTATGCTGACATTTCATTGACGTTACGCATTGCATCCACTTAAGCGCAGCTCTATTAATTCTGGGCGTGGCAGATTGAATGACCAATGCGTTACCTCAAGGCGTCAATAGCAGGTAATACCCAAAGGGCACACCGTAGCGGGACTATTGCCAAAATGGGCAACGCTGATGTAGCGGATTGGGGGTTTAAGCGCTGCGTTCATGAATGAATAGAGCTGCCCTTAAAGAACTGCGCCAACCATTAAAGGAAAAAAATAATCTCAAAAATACCTAAATGATTTTAAAAGCATGCCGCCAAAAGCATTAGGAGTGGCTGTTAAAAGAGGGCTCCCTGCATCGGAAAGGATTTCCGACGGCACAATGCGACACCCACTTAACCAGGGACAGGTTCATGGCATCCAGAGAATATACCAACGCAAAATGCGGTCAGTGCAGCTATTGGAAGGTTAGCAGAAATCCATTAGGAACATGCCGACTGGATCCAGAATACCAGACAACCATTGGCCGTTACGCTAAGGCCTGCGGCGCCTTTGAAGAAGAACTCGTCATTCAGCAGGCACCTCCGGCAAAAGAACAGCCAGTAACCTACTATAAACGCCCATAAACCCGTTTTTATCCTAATCTAATCAGCTGATGACGATTCGATCACCTGATCGCGATATGCCCGCCGGTTATCATTTAGGTACTGCTAAAAAATAATTACGATTCAGCGTATCCTAAATCAATCCACGACAGATTCCCTTAAAATGAACGCCGATTGCGGTCAATTTTAGCTTTTAAGTTAATCCCCATATTCGGCCTTTCAATCTCTTCAAAAGAAAATTGGTTATAAGAGGCGCTATTATTAAGCAATTCTTTCAACTTAAAGTACTTCAACTCACTGATCGTCACAATACTCAAAATGGTATTCAGACTAAATACGGCGGCAGGTACTAGCACGCTTGCAGGACAACTCTCTTCCTCTGGAATCAAGATAGAGCGAAAGTATTCCCCCTCTTCCCCCACGCCCTTTATCGACCGGGCTGCAATGGTTTCAGCTTGATTAGAGAGGATTTGTACACCACAGCGAATATCGTGATTTGGCAGCATCACCAACCATCGCACCACGCCCGTTTGCCACTGCGATGATTGATCTCCCGCCAACGAAACCGCCACCACCTTGCCCACTGCCAACGAGGCTGCTGACTGCTCACTATCACAGACAATTGCCATGCCCCCAACACTCCTATCGACTTGAAGACAATCGATTATCTGTAACCCTGTATTTTCCTGGCGTGCCCGTTCTATTACGGATGTTGAATAAATCTTTTCCCAGGCATCTCTACGACTATTTTCATCAAACTGAGAAACACGATTGCCATTTAAATTAGCCTTTGCGCGCGCCTCAATGACATCTTTTTCCCACGGGCTCTCCTCTTCAGGCACCAATGTCAGCGCCCCTGAAGTATCACCAACATCATTCCACTCCGCATCAAAACGTAACTCATCATGCTCTGGGTTGAAGTGCCTTTTATTACTCAAACCACGATGACATTCATGCAGCCCGGAAATCAACTTTACTGCCGAAGTAATAGGCTCTCGAACAGCACCACGTTTACTACGCACACCCCAGGTAAATCGCAAGCGAATATACATTGCCTGCGTTGCCCGGGCACTCAGCATATTTTTACCTGCCATGCCCTGCTCAGTCAACACATCTATCTGACCATCAAGGTGTTCCAGCAATCGAGTGAGGTTAAACAGGCGTCCATTAAGAAATTTAACCGGTTTTTCAGAAAACACATGATTCGCAGGCTCATCAATACCCAGGTCAACAATCACACCGCAACGAAAAGAGTCATCGAGTTTAGATAAAGAGGTAAACTTGGACCAGCCAGCCAACTGTTTATAAACCGTTTCTGCTTCCCCCATCATAAGCCGAGACATGTCAGCCAACGACAGTAACAAAATCTTTTTATAGAGTTCATTGATCGAGGTAGAACCCTCTCCGCGCGCCGCATTACCACTAATGGCGATATCTAGTATTCCCATCTGCTCAGAAATCACAAAGAGCTTATGGAAATCGTGCCAGGTACCTTTATCGGGTGATTGGTAGACAAGAAAGCGTTCAATCAATCCCAGTGACATATAATGCATTGCCTTCACAATTGAAAAGAAAAGCGCCTTTTTATTTTGAGTCAGCAGCGCTCTATTATCAATCAAATCACTCACAATTACCTTATGGGCAACTGCGCATTCCGCAAATAACTCCTGCGCCTGTATCTTTAACATCAGCTGTTTTTGACTCAATGGTAACGACTGACTGTCATAATTTCTCGGCATAATCCGGTGGAGTTTATCGACTCGTGCCGATAGCCAACTCATCACCTTGACCCGCTCAGTCACCTCCAGCTGATGCCGATTCAGCTCGTGCAACAGGTCCACCATTTGCAGGCAACTTTCGACAAAGTCTAATGTTGGCAATGCTACGATCCAAGCTTTGATAGCAGACTCACTCACATCCATTGAGATTGGCGTATCATCAGATCTTGGTGGGATATTTAAGAACTTCTTTTTCATCGGTACTCGTAAGCTAAAAATGGGAGAACAAAACATATAAAATGCTTATCTTCTTTAAATCTAGCGGCACAAAAGTCTATGGTCTGAAGGAGGTTTTAAGAGGTTCAGGGCTAATGGGCCTATCACACTCAAAAATAGAAAATCCCGCGACACCTTGCGACAAAACTGCCATATGATGACCAATCACCACGTCAATCAAGAAACGGCTAAAAACCCATTCGAACGTAAATAGAGCGCGTCACGAGCCACCTGCCACAGACCCTTCTGATCAGGTATAATGTCGCCCATTCAACTAGATACGCGTTTAAGCGAGGCATTTCATGCAACAAATTCAGGCTCAGGTAGTGATCGTGATGGGCAGTAACAGTGACTGGCCAGTGATGCGCCTGGCGGCCGAGTCACTCGCTGACTTCGGTATCGCCTATGAAGCACAGGTGATCTCAGCCCATCGCACCCCGGATTTGATGTTTGATTTTGCTGATAACGCCCAGGCACGCGGTATCAAGGTGATTATCGCCGGCGCAGGTGGCGCGGCTCACCTACCCGGTATGATCGCTGCCAAGACCACCCTGCCAGTGCTCGGCGTGCCCGTCCCCTCTCGTTACCTCAAGGGGCAGGACTCACTACTCTCTATCGTGCAGATGCCTAAAGGCATACCCGTTGCAACATTTGCGATTGGTGAAGCGGGTGCGGCAAATGCCGGACTGTTTGCGATCTCAATGCTGGCCAATGAAGATACTGCGCTAGCGCAAAAACTAACCAACTTCCGTCAGGCCCAACAAGAACGCGTTTTCGCGATGGCGCTCGACGACCAACCATGAACCAAGCCATTATCGTCCCACCGGCGACACTCGCGCTGCTCGGCGGCGGCCAACTCGGCCGCTTTTTCGTGCACGCAGCACATGAGCTAGGCTACCAAGTGGTCGTGCTTGACCCCGATGCCGATGCGCCCGCCGGCAAAATCGCTGACGACCATATTGTCGCCCATTACGATGACCCAGCAGCACTGGCCCAACTCAGCCAGCAGTGTGCAGCGGCCACCACTGAATTTGAAAACGTTCCGGCGACAGCACTTCAGCAGCTGGCGCAGACCATGCCGGTTTCGCCATCCGCCAATGCCGTTTCCATTGCGCAAGATCGAATCCGTGAAAAGGCCTTTCTACGTGACAACGGCTTTAATACGGCCTCGTTCATTCCGGTTGAAGAGGAGAGTGACCTTGACGACGCCTCTAGTGAGCTATTTCCAGCCATCCTCAAAACGGCCCGTTTTGGTTATGACGGCAAAGGCCAGGCACCGGTCTCATCAATCGAGGAAGCCAAAGCCGCCTATCGTCATTTTAATATTCCCTGCGTACTCGAACGCATGTTACCGCTCGACCTCGAAGTCTCAGTGGTGCTTGCACGTAGTGCCGATGGTCAATGTCGCTGTTTTCCACTGGCGGAGAATGACCATCGCAACGGCATCCTTGATGTAACCGTGATACCCGCTCGCACCACGCCCGCACTGCAACAACAAGCAGAACAGATGGCCACTGAGCTCGCCAGTAAGCTCACTTACGTCGGCGTACTCACCGTGGAGTTCTTTATTAGCAACGGCCAACTGTTGATCAATGAGATCGCACCACGCCCGCATAACAGTGGCCACTACACCGTCGATGGTTGCATCACTAGCCAATATGAACAACAACTGCGCACCCTCTGCGGCCTGCCACTCGGCGCCACTACGCTACATAGCCCATCGGTCATGGTCAACCTGCTGGGGGATCTGTGGTTTCAACAAAGCGAGGAAAGTTGCGAACCGAACTGGCTGCTATTGAATCAAATCCCCACCCTGAAACTACATCTGTATGGCAAGGCCTCTGCGCGACCCGGACGAAAGATGGGGCACTTTACCGTGATCGATCAAAGCACTGAATCAGCCATCACCACGGCACTTGCGGCACGCACGGCTATCGGCATCCAGTAGGGTAGGTACATGCACCCACCCTACCCTGCTCCCGTTTTCACTGATTTACATTACATAAGCGATCAATATAGTATGTGATCAATACTACTGCTAATGAGCTAAAAGGACCATAACATGCATGGATTATGTGCGGGACCGACCTACTGGAAAAAGCTAACCGATCAACTGGTCAGCGCAGCCCTTGTTACAACACTGGTGGGTACTGTCTCCGTTACCCAGGCGGCAGATCCACATCCAGTAATTGACCATGAAGGCGCAGCAGACAGTCTCTGCATCGTAGCCAATCAATGGTACAACCCCGATGACATGGGGGTTATCGATAGCAATAAATTCCTCAAAGAGGCTGCCAAAGGGCGTGTGACGCTGCTCGGCGAACACCATGCACAAGGCGATCATCAGCGCTGGGAGCTACACACACTGGTCGCACTGCATGCACACAATCCCAACATGGCGATTGGTTTTGAGATGTTTCCGCGCAACGCACAGCCGGTGCTGGATAAATGGATTGCAGGTGAACTCAGCGAAGCCGAATTCCTTGAGCAGTCTAACTGGCAGCGGTACTGGAATTTTGATGCCAAATATTACCTGCCACTCTTTCACTTCGCTCGCATGAACCAGATCCCAATTCACGCCCTTAACGTCAGTAAAGAGCTGCTTAAAAAAGTGCGCAAAGAGGGCTGGCAAAATATCGTCGATGCAGATCGCGAAGGCGTTTCTGATCCTGCACCGCCAGGTGAAGGCTATAAAAACCTGCTAATCGCCATCTATCAACAACACAGTGCGCACAAACCTGGAGCAAAGAAAGGAGAGCAGGATAGCGCTGCCGACCTCGCCAGTCCCGGCTTCAAACGATTTTTGCAAGGACAAACATTGTGGGATGCAGCGATGGCACAGATCATCTTTCACGAAACTGAAAAAGATCCATCGCTACTCTTTGTCGGCGTAATGGGTAGCGGTCATCTCGTTAACGATTACGGCATCCCGGACCAGCTCAAATCACTAGGCCAGCAAGAGGTCACCACCATGATCGCATGGCACGATGACTTCGGCTGCGAAGGGATCGATGGCCAATTCGCCGACGCCATCATCGGCATGAATATGCCAGCAGAAGCAACACAACCCAAACCAAAACTGGGCGTCTACCTTGAAGAAAATGAAGCAAAAGTCAGTGTCGCCAAACTGGTCGAAGGCAGCGTCGCCGAAGCGATTGGCCTGCAAAAGGGCGACATCTTTGTACAAGCCGCTGGTAAAAAAATCACCCGCATGATTCAGATAATCGCCATCGTACAGCGCACCAGCCACGGCACATGGTTACCGCTATTGATGAAACGTGGCGATAAAGAGATTGAGATTGTAGCTAAATTTGCACCACTGGAAACGGCTAAATAGGCGCGCCCCCACTATAATTACCTTATATAAAATCAACCCCCTATTCAGCAGCATCAATCGACTCCAGGGTAAATTTTACAAAGGGCCCAATGCCCTTTCCGACAGATGCCGACTCAAGCGCCGCTAAATAGCGCGCCCTCGCCTCCTGATTTATCACCACCCACCGAGACCCGCCCACAATAAATAAAAAAATCATTAAGAACCGGGCTGATCTTCCATTGCCATCTGGGAATGGGTGAATATAGCCCATAAATAGATGCCCCAATATTGCTTTAACAGCAAACGACGCCTCTTCTATCATGCATTCTTTTAAAGCCGTCATGCAGTCCATCAGCTGCTCACTTGCAGGCGCTACATGTCTTGATCCCCTTATATAAACGGGGCCTTTTCTATATCCAGCCAAATCAAACTCGCTAATCAAACCAGCATTCACGCAGGGCTTAAACAGGGCGGTATACCACTGAGTAATACCAACTTCAATTAAGTAGTCCAGCTCTTCTTTACTGTATGCTTCCGCTATTGATCCCCTAACGCTATTGAACGCATCATAATAGCCACGTGCAGCATCAGCCAGTAGTTATCATCAAAACGAGCAGTCAGGTACTGACCAATAAATGCCCATATCGATTCATACCAGAGTGCCGACTCCCCCGCCTTTGTCGCCAATAGATCAGCATCAAACAGATACCAGCCTTTAATGATCCGTTTTAAATAACCACTTTTAACCAGCAGCGCCTGCTGCTTAGGTTTCACATCTTTTGAACGGATAATATTGGCAATCGCATACTCACTAACCGCAGAAAGGGCAGCTACAAGTAACTGTTTTTCTGTCCTGGCCATAATTTATTCCATACTCAATCTCTTTAACCCGAATGAATAAGCAAGAAAAATAGATTAAAATCAACAGGTTATTACGGATTACAAAACCAGATTATTGTGGATTTTAACTCGAAAGTGGCGGTACATTAAAGCATTACAACAACAGATAGATGCAATCAAACTGCGCTTATCCCTTTTGAAACAGAACATCTCGATGGTAGGCCAAGGCCGCCTCGTCAGGCCTGAAACGGCCAGGCAGTATTAAGCCACACCCTTCAATTTCGAATAGTTTTTGAGCGCCAGGTGAATCAACTAGACTTCGTTTAAGGACACTGGATATCACGACACGGATTTTTTCATCGAAGGTGATCAGACCTCGATCAAAGGCCTTGTCGTAGCGGGCGTTAAGCGCGATGCCATTGGTGGGATCGGCACGGCGTTTTTCGTTTTTACGCCATGGGATGCCCCCTGTGTCAGGATAGTTGTCGCCTCAGTTGAAATGATAAATGATCAGACAGGGAGCGGAAAGAGTTTGAAATGCCGAGTTATTCAGAAGAACGTAAGGCCTCTGTATTAAAGAAGATGCTGCCGCCACACAACCAGTCAGTGGCAGAAGTGTCGAGAGAAGAAGGTATCAGTGATGCGACCTTGTATAATTGGCGTACTCAAGCCAAACAACAAGGAAGCCCCGTGCCTGGAAGTGGAAAAACAAGTGATCAGTGGTCAGCTGAGGCCAAGTTAGCCGTGGTCATTGAAACAGCCGCGCTGAATGAATCCGAGCTCAGTCAGTATTGCCGTGAAAAGGGGCTATACCCGGAGCAGGTTAAGGAATGGAAAGCCGCCTGTATACAGGGTCAGCTATTGGAGGTGGAGCGCCGACAGCAGGATCGAGAGCAGGCGAGAAAAGACAAAAAGCGTATTAAAGCGTTAGAACGCGAACGCCACCGCAAAGAAAAGGCGCTGGCTGAAACAGCAGCAACGTAACCCCCTACCACGCACATTGCAACGGATGCCAATCAAGTCTGGACACTTGATGAGGCGCGCTGATTTAAATATCAGACGTAGATTTAAGCCTAAAAAAACCATGCAAGCATTGAATGATAAAAAATTACGTAATAAATCCAATAGCTTCTTGACACAATCCTTAAACCACATATAATGCGCAACACTCAGAGTGCGCCCGTAGCTCAGCTGGATAGAGTACCTGGCTACGAACCAGGCGGTCGGAGGTTCGAATCCTTCCGGGCGCGCCATTTCTTGAACAAAAACAGCCGGTTATGACGAAAGTCTGACCGGTTTTTTTGTGCACTGTACTACAGATCGATGGCTGTACTATAGAAATCATGATTTCACCCCTTTACCAGGCTTAACCACTTCGGCTTTTCTGCGGTAAATCTTCGTTGTTTTGGTGCTGGTGTGGGACAGTAGGGCCCTTGCATGCTCCAGGCTGTCGGCATCTGTGGCACATTTGGCGCGTAGGTCTTTTTCCCAGATTCGCGCTGTTACTTTTGTTTCTATTACGACGCGATCCATGTACCGCTTCCATATTGAATCGAAGCCGTTGGCTTTGCCTGTTTTGACATTAAAATAGGGGTCGCCTTTGCGGTTGCAGAATAGGTATGGCCCGATACCAACAGGGCGGGCGGATAAGCACTCTTGAACGGTTTCTTTGAGTAGACCTTCATCATCCCATTGGTAGATCGTTGCCTTGCCTGAGCTGTTCTGTTCTGTTCTGTGTCTTGCTGGCGGTGACGTGGATGCCATCTTCTTTGATATCAGTCGATACGTTGAGCAGCAACATGTTTGTGTGCCTCATGCCTGTTAGTAGCTTCAGCTTCATGCAGGCCTGACACAGGAGTACGCTGCCGCGTTTTCTCTTAGATGTAATGTTAGGGCCTCGACGATCTCCTAGTCTTCTATATAGCGGTCACGTGAAGCAATCACGAGTTTCTTAAATTTGCCATCGATCATTGGGTGGGTTTCGAATATTCCCCACTCTATGAGCTTGGCGCACAGGTGGCTCATTAGCTTCATTTCATGGTTTGCGGCGGTTGGCGACTCTTTGCCACGAATATCACGATACTTATTATGGATGCATTGGCTTAAAAGATGCCCGATGCATAGCCCCAAAAACAGGGCGGAGTTTTTTTATTGAGGCCAGCTTGTCTGTTTGCGTGGGAAGAACGTGGCAATAAATACAGTTAATCGGATAGCCGGAGGTTTTTCTCCCCCAGCTTCCACAACACCCTGCATGCGGCTCCGCACAGGGCGTTTCACTTAGCATGGTGAAGTTTACCATCCATCACGTTAGATAGCGCTTGCTGTATTCCTGGGGTTTTAGCGTTTAGCCATGGGCCGTTGCTGATGATGCCACAGGCAACTGCTGATCGAACGTGCACACCGAGCTTCATCAGACTTCTTACTTTAGTACGTGGCTTTCGCCACTGTCGCCAATAGGCCATTCGAACTCTGCGCCGAATCCAGTGATCCAGATCCATGCAAAGTTGATAGCAGTTAGCAATACCAAAGTAATTGATCCAGCCGCGTTGTTCTGGTCAAGAATACCGGACACATTAACTTACTAATTTCTCGAACTGATCCGGTGACAGATCATTATTTGATGAATGAAGCCAGGGTTTAGATTGCCGCCTAATCTTTAATCTACGGCTAGATAAACACAAAAAACAGGATCACTCCAAGCAGCATACGGTAAACCACAAACGGCACCATACCGATCTTATCTAATAACTTCAGAAAAAAGTGGATACAGGCATAGGCACTGAAGCCGGAGATAATAGAGCCGGTGATAAGCGCCTGCCAGTCAACGGCAGTTTGTGCCTGTACTAGGTCAAGTGTGACGAACATGCCTGACAGCACAATGACAGGGATCGACAGTAAAAAGGAGAAGCGGGCGGCGGCGGAGCGGGTGAGGCCGAGCATCAGGCAAGCGGTGATGGTGATACCGGAGCGCGAGGTGCCGGGGATGAGCGCGATTGCCTGCGCAACGCCGACGATGATGATATCGCGCATACTCAGGGAGTGCTCATCACGCTCACGTTTGCCGGTTTTATCTGCCCATAACAGCAATAGGCCAAAGAGGATGGTGGTGGTGGCGATCACCAGCTCTGAGCGCAACGAGGTCTCGATTACCCCTTTAAATAGCAGGCCGCACAGGCCGACTGGAATGGTGCCGATTAGCACTCCCCATGCAAGGCGGCTTTCGGGGGTCTGTTTATGCGTGGTGAGTGAGCGTACCCAGTCACGGGTCATCAGCCTGAGCTCTTTTCTAAAATAGACCACGACAGCGGCGAGCGTGCCGACGTGAACGGCAACATCAAATGCCAATCCCTGATCAACCCAGCCAAAGAGCTTTGGCACTAGTATTAAGTGCGCTGAGCTTGAGATCGGCAGGAACTCGGTGAGTCCCTGAATCAGTGCCAATATGAACTGCTGGAAAAAATCCATCTAAGTGAGTCGCCTAAGGTTTAGCGGTGATTGTCTGAATGCGTAATAACGGGTGGTGGTACCGAACCCTTAAATTGCTCAACATACATGATGGTGGCACCCGCAACGGCCGCTGGCATGACGAAAAAATTGACCAGTGGGATCAGGGTGCAAAAAAGTGACGCACTGCCGAAGCCAAAGGCAATAAAGCGTTTCTCTTTGACGATCGCCTTTGAATCCTTAAATAGCACGCCATGATTTGAAAGTGGATAGTCACTGTATTCAAGCGCTAGCATCCATGCGCCAAAGATAAACCAGATAGCGGGGGCGAAAATATTAATGACGGGGATAAAAAATAGCACGGTGAGTGGGATCGCACGTGAAATAAAATAGGCGAACTTTCCCGCTTCGCTGATGATTGCAGGGGCAACGCCTTTGGCCACATCACTCCAGTTACTTTCAGGCAATGTGGAGTTAGGATCGAGCTGTTTCTCGACAGCCTCAGAGAGCGCGCTATTAAAGGGGGCGGCAATTAGCAGAGCCAAGTGTAGGCAAAAGGTGGAGCTCACCAGCAAAAAGGCGATTAAAAACAGCGGCCATAGCAGCCAGTCAAGCCACTGTAACCATTCTGGTAGGCTGCCCATAACATAGTCGAGCAGAATCTCAATCTGACTGATCCCAAGCCAGATCAACAGGCTAAAGATAATGATGTTGATCAGCATCGGGGCGATCACAAAGCCGCGAATACCGGGTTGAAAGAGCATAAAATAGCCGCGAAGCAGGTAAGAGGCACCGATAAAAGGTTGGGCGATCACAGTTTTAGTTAATCCTGGGGAGATGAAAGTAAGCCAAGTGTGCTTATACAATTAGCTCATCCACCTGGTAGGGTCGATTTTATTGGTTTTTCGCGAGGAAGGCAAAGCCCACATCATCTCATTAATCAGGGTCTCCTTAGTTTTTGCTGGCGCGCGTGACGCCCGAGTAGATACCAGCCGGTCCATAATGTTAATGAGATGCCAATGGCAGCGAGGATGGCCGGTTTCGGGTTGTCCAGACTGCTGATTGAGCCCGCGTAGGTAATGATAAGCGCGTAGGGGATGGTGCCGAGTGCGTACATCGTCAGGAACTTAGGCAAAGACATGCGTGTGGCACCTGCCATACAACAACTTACTTCGGGTAATATTGGCATGGCCCGGCAGATAATCAACATTACGGGGCCATATGTTGAAAAGGTACGGTGCATTTCGTCGAGCTTTTCACGATCTTGATAGATGCGATTAAGTAACCGCCAGCCATAACGTCGGCTGATGGCGTATCCGATAGTACCGGCCAGCAAAAAACCACTGATCGTAGCGGCGGCAGCCATAGGCCAACCGAGGAAAAAACCAGCCATAATAGTGACCGTCATGGTGGGGATCGCAATAAACAGGTCTACAAATAGTAGCCCAATCACCACCAGTGCGAGATAACCGGGGTGTATCTGCTGTGCCTGTTCCAGGGCTAGCTGGATATCCTCAAGCGTTAGAATGCCTGTTGCTTTGATTAGAATAAAGGTACTGGCGAATACCAGGGCGAGGGTTAACATCACTTTGATTAATTCTTTCATTTTTAGTAGCGCCTCATGATGCGTTTTACCAGAGAAGGCGAGACTCTCATCAGGGTGGGTAAGAGTCTGGCTTTACCAACATAGATCTCTGAACGCCTTTGATTGATGCCATTGATGATCTGTTGTGCGGCAGATTCAGGTGAGATTTTCCCATCCCTGCGCCCTGCCGTCATTGCGGTATCAACAAGCGGCATAATCGCTTCAATCACCTGAACATGGGTCTGTTCGAGTTGGTAACGAAGGCTTTGCGAAAAGCTATGGATGGCCGCTTTGGTGGCACAATAGATGGCCGAGTTTGTCTTTGGTGCGAAGATCAGAGCGGATGATATGTTTATGATTGCACCTGGATTTTTGTGCTCTATTAACGTGGGCAGCAGTAGCGATGAGAGCCATACGGGCGCTAAAAAATTAACGCGGGTCTCGTGTTCAATGGCGTCGAATGAAAAGTCATTATCGAGAAATTTTGGCGTATATTGGATGCCTGCATTGTTGATGATGATGCTGAGATCAAGATGGTTGAGGGATATCTTATTGCAGAGTGACTCTAATTCCAGGCGAGATGAGAGATCACACTTATATGTGCTGACACGGTCGTAAGTCGATTGCAGCGATGATAGCCTTTGCTGATTGCGAGCGACCACAATCAGGGTATGTCCCTGGCTATGAAGCTGTTTAAATAACGCGAACCCTATCCCCTCGGTACCACCGGTTAGCAGTATTGTTTTTGGTTTACTGAGCATGGCGCACCTTGCTATTGATAAAATGTTCTTTTAGATTAATGTGATCATCAATAGCGTGCATTAACCTAGGTTAATAAAAATGGATAAATTTGATTTTGATCAATTTCTAACGCGGGTACTGCAACACCCAACATTCGAACAGTGCGGGGTTGAATTACATTATAAAAAAGGTGACCACCTGTTTAGTCAGGGAGAGGTGTGTCGTGATGTCTTTTGTATGCGCAGTGGTTTGGTTAAATTTTACTTTAATACACTAGAAGGTAAGGAGTGGATTAAGTCTTTTATTGTCGATAAAGGGGTGCTGGGATCGCGCAGTTCACAGCTGCTGGAGATGGCCAGTCCCTTTTCTGCGTTGTGCCTGGAAGATACCGAGGTTGTCCGCTTTCCTTATAAACGCTTTGAAGAGGTCTGTTTTGAAGACCTTGAATTAGCGCGCACTATTTTTCAATTCAGCCAGTGGTTAGGGCTGAAAAAAGAGCTGCGTGAATACCAGCTGTTATGTCTCTCTGCGGAAGAGGGGTATCAGGCATTTGTTGATGCCAACCCTACGTTGGTTGATCGCTTGACTCAGATTGATATTGCACGCTATCTGGGGATCACTCCGATTGCGCTGAGTCGAATTAAAAAGCGCTTAGCCTGAAGATATTATGTTTGCTTGGTGCCTTTTTTATTTACGCTAATCATGACTGCACCGAATATCCCGCAGAACGCTAGCGTCCAAACGATGCTCACCCCTGAGGGCAGGTCTAGCAGAACAGAGAAGAGCAGGCCGCCTACATAGCCGGCTATGCCGAGCAGATAGGCGATGCGTAGGCCATTTTTGACGACATGCCGTACTGCCAGCGCCGGGATGATAAGGCTCGCAAACACCAGGTAGATACCGACGAGTTGTACTGAGGTGGTGATGGTGACTGCGAACAGCGCATAAAAGAGGATGGGGTATTGTTGTAAATAGCGTTTAAACCATTGGCTAAACCACAGCGCCAGCACTGCTGCATAGAGTAGTGCAACGGGCAGTAGCTGATCATAACTGACCCACAGGATCTGCCCCGCGAGCAGTTCTTTGAGTTGTTCGCCGCCATGAGGGTTGCTGCTTAATAGCAGGATGCCGGCGCTGGCGGCGAGCACAAAGACGCAACCGATAATTGCCTCCTGTACATCGGCCCAATGTTTCTCACTGAGATAGAGCAACCAGGCACCGACGAGTGCAGCACTAACGGCGATCACCTGCATCTGCCAGCCACCGCTTTGCCAACCGAAGTTGGCGGCGATGATGAGACCCAGGGCGGCAATTTGTGCCACCGCAAGGTCAAGGAATATGATGCCTCTGGCGAGTACCTGTTGCCCAAGCGGGACATGGGTGGTGAGTACCAGGAGCCCCGCCAGAAATGCGGGGCCAAGGATTTCGACGTCGAGTCCGTCTAAGTTCATTTGAGGTCGCTTGCACCGATGGCGTTTAACAGGTGCTGCAAGGTGTCATCATAGAGTGAAAATAGATCCTGTGCGCCATCACTGCCACCCACGGTGTAAGGCAGTACAATGGCAGGAATCCCACTCTTGTTAGCTAACCATTGTGATGGTCGCGCGGCTTGATAGCTAGCGCGCAAAATCATCGCAGCGGGTGCCGTTTTCATCTGCTGGTTTAGCCTTGCCAAATGGTTTGCGTTAGGCGGAAGGCCCGGTTTAGGTTCAAGTGAAGCGACGGTTGTTATGCCTAACCAGTTTAATAGATAGCGCCAGTCTTTATGGTGTACCACGGCAGTCTTTCCCTGTAGTGGTAACGCCAGTTGTTCCCATTTTTTGATGGCTGCTTGCCAGCGTGTTGCAAACTGTTGCTGTTGATCGTGATAAAAATCTGCGTTGCTGGGGTCAATGGTTGCCAGGCGTTTGGCAAGAGATTGTGCAATGGTCATCATCCGATACGGGTCAAGGTGGACGTGTGGGTTGCCCGCCGCATGCACATCACCCATCGAGCGATCAACAGTGGCATGCACATCCAGCCGTTCAACCTGCTCGGCAGCCATAAAATATCCCATCTTACCGGGCTGTACCTTTGGATTTGCTGCGCGCCGTAACAGCAACGGCAACCAGCCGACCTCCAGTTCTGCACCGCTACAGATAACCAGGTCTGCTTTGCGAACCTGTGCGATCAGACTCGGGCGCGCCTGAATGCGGTGAACATCCTGCTGAGCAGTGGTGGCGCGGTATACGCTGGCCTTGTCGGCAGCAAGTTCATCGATGAGCGCTGCCCATTCCGGCTCGCAGGCAAACACCTGCAGCGCGGCGTGGGCAGGTATCGATACCCATAACAGCATGCCACCCAGAATGGCATGAGAGAAGTGTAAGGTTCGCATCTTAAAACCGGTGCGCGCCATGGGCACCCAGGCTCATGACGTATTGTAGGTAAACCTGGTCGTCACTATTTTCATAGGATTCATCTTTGTTGAACTGCAGGCGTACTAGACTAAATT
Organism: Thiotrichaceae bacterium; assembly: GCA_002401765.2. Classification (GTDB taxonomy): domain Bacteria; phylum Pseudomonadota; class Gammaproteobacteria; order SZUA-140; family SZUA-140; genus SZUA-76. Next base: position 5,998 of record NVTY02000032.1, on the reverse strand, counting down.
CACTGTGGTTGTGTTCGAGCATGATGCTAGTGCGTTTAGGCGTATGGCCTTCGTTATCAAGACCCGCTTCACCCAGAATGGCATCATCTGAACCACGGTTGTCCGCTTCAATTTGATCGTAACGCAGGCCTGCTTGCCAGCGCGGCATAAATTGATAAACGACCTGAGCATACCCGCCATCCTGTTTGCCATCATAGGTGGTGGTTTCCAGTGGGTTACTACCGATGAGTTCGACGTCGCCAATCTCTTCGCGCTGAAAATATTCAAACTGCAACGTTAGATGGCGTTGGCTGTAGTTCCCCTGTGGGGCCCACTTCCACACTATATCAATGACGCTGATGTCGCTGTCTCCAGTGAAACTAGGTGTTTCTGTTGCGCCACCATGGGCGTGCGCATCGCTTTGTCGGCCCACCACCTCAGCCGACCAGTGTGACAGCCCGAGCTGCCAGCTGTGACTATCACCAACATCACCACCAAACTCAGCAAACAGTAGCTGTGTGCCTTTACCATCATTGCTGGCACCGCCGGATGGAAAGCGTTCGCCGCGCCCAAACTCTGCACCGAGTTGTATATAGAAATCGGTAGGGGCAAGCCAGCGAAGTTGCAGGCCGTCATCAATTAGCTGGTTACCAAACAGGCCGCGATAGATCAGCGGCGCATCGATAAAGTCCCAGGCGTGGGTGTGTTGATTGTTGAGATAGCCGATGTCGGAAAAGAATCGGCCTGCCTTCACCGTGAGTCCGTATGAGAGACCGGTGGTTTCAATAAAGGCCTCTTCGAGTTCAATCTCGGTAGCGCCGTCGTGGTCGGCAATTGCCAGTGTCAGCTTGCCAAAAAAACGGTCGTCGATATTTGAACTCATTACCAGTTCACCGTGGCCGAGGCCAAAGCCTTCACTGTTTAAACCAGCTTCGCCGCCGAGCATAAAGCCGGGCAGTTCGTAGCCATCAGGTGATTGTTCATAGCCTGCGTATTGTCCCTGTAGGATCATGCTAATGGCAGGGTTCATTTCATTGCTGGCGTGCGTGGTAGGGATGAGCGTCATGCTCACTAGTGCGGCACTAAAAATAGTGATCGTATTTATCACGGATTAATTCTCTCTCTTCAGACGAGCGGGCTCGTCAAAACGAATCAGACGCAGCGAATCAAGTGGGCTGTGCCTGGCTATTTAGATTTTAGATAGCAAAAGAGGTGGCGGGTGGTCCGCGAGCGAGTGCCGCGATGTGCTGGCGTTGAATGAGAGCGGTTAACGCAATGGCCTGGGTTGGAGTCTGGGTGGGTAATGAAGTAAATAACGCATCATTGGAAGCGGAAAACGGGTGCTTGAGGTTACTGACATGCAGGCAATATTCGCACTCTTCATCGGTGGCGTGCGCTTCAAGTTCCGTGTGATGAAACAGCAGCGAGCCCTGTGCCACCAGAAAGAGCACAAGTAAAAAAGGGACTAATAATTTGTGAGTTGGAAATGCCAAAGCAATCATCTGATTAGTTGAGATGGTAGGATTCTATAATGCGTGCTGTAGATGCGTCTAGCAGTTTTATCGCGATGCTATACCTAAGAATTTGCCTATATCTCCTAGAGACCTTTGCAAGCGTCTATTTTCCGCTCCAGCTGCGTTATAAATGATCTCAAAACAGTCATTTACTTCGTGTAAACTCCATTTTTAGATCATTTATACCTTGCTGGAACGAAAACTAGTTCTCGTACAAAGGTCTCTAAAGGTTTTAAATAAAACCCTAAAGTCTCCTTGATAGGCTCATTTGAGGTCAAATACAGCCATAATAAGGTAAGTGAAACCCTGTGGTTTGTTTTGCGCTTATGTTATTTTCGACTCACTAATAGAGAAATTCCGTTATGCATTTTGTGACTAAAAAGAGGATTACGACTGTCTGGCTATTAACATTAGCCTCGCTTCTAATGAATTTTGGATGTGGCATGACATCTTTGTAGAAAGCCGCTGGGGGACTAGTGAATTCCCCTGGGTATTCGGTATGAGTCAAGTTCCACAAAAAATTTCTTAGTTGGTCGTTTCTGATGATTGCTTGTAAGGGCCGTTCAGCATACCTCGTATGTGATTGTTTATAGCGATATTATTGGCTTGCCTAGCCAAATCTGGGAATGGGTCTGCAATAGTAGTAGCCATAACCTGTGTAATAATTGCACTGATGAGTGCACCAGCAAGCCCGCCACCAGCATCGCCAGAAGACTGTTGGGCCTGCGCAATTGATGCCCATAAGAGCTCTCCAGTTCTGACATCAACTAATCTAAGGCTTGCCTGAACCCGTCCTACGGATGATATGACTTGAAACTTCTGCCCCCAGTCTTCAATCGTAATATATAGCACTGCATCAGCGCCTATATGTTCCCAAATTTTATCCAGAGGAATACTATTCATTTCAGCAGGTGTAGGCAAACCATTTTCTTTCAGAAAGTGGTCAATCACTGCAACAGGAAAAACGTAATAGCCTTTTTCAGCCAGTGGGCGTGAAAGTGTAGATAAATAAATGTAAGGGGCATTTACTTCCAAAGAGTTATTATTGGGCGGGATGATAACGATAGACCTTGGTTTACTTTTTTCAAAAGTAGTGTAGTCGTACGGCTTAGTCGCACAGCCCGAAACCAGAAGAATAACCAAAGTGAGCAATAGGGAATATTGTTTGTATGAAATGTTCATCAATGGTTTTTCTCGTTTTTCATGGCACGATTCATCATTCCATCAATAAAGACATTCGATTCTGGGTATAGCGACTTTTCTTCCATAAATGCTTCTTTGGACTTTGTGCTCTTACCTTGTACCGCATATAGAAAACCTAAATGAGCATATATACCCGGAGCCGTTTTTTTACCCAAAGATTCTGATTTTTGGAGGACTGTGTTTATCTTTTCGATTTGTGTCTGGGAGGCTGCCATGCCTGGATTTACGTAAGCATCATGGATTAACTGTTCGTATTCGCCCCAATAATACATTTCTTTATTACTTGCACACCCCGTGACTAACAGTATTCCAAAGATAGAAATTAATAACCGATTATTTAAACTCATATGCATGCTTTTTTCCTACTGCTGAATTACCCAAACACCATTTTGTATATCGCGAACTATGTTGTTAACGGACTCTTTAATAGCAAAATTCAAAACTTTTCCGTTTAAAGTTGCGTCATAGCTTGCTGTCCCACCAAAGCCCAGTACTTCTCTATTACTCATAGTATATTCGCCGGCACCTTGAGTTGAATAGACAATTTTCGATGTTAGAACATCAACGATATTAAGAGATACCTTTGCATAAGCTGTTTGGGTTTTACCTGATCCAAATATTCCGAATAATTGACGATCTCCAGTTACTTTTCGACCAAATTCAGTAACATCGCCTGTGACAGTATAGCGAGCACCTTGGATGTTTTGTTTAGTACCGATTAGTTTTGCTTCTTGTTCATTTTGCTGAAGGTTTTGGCGATCAACGATGTCGAAGCGATTAGTCTGTTGTAGATGTGTTTTTAAAATGGTTTTTGCCTGGTTTCCTAACCGATCTGTATTGGAAGAAAATAGACCTTGCATATAACTGGAACGATTTTGAAAATTACCAACAACCATCACTGCCCGTAGCCCATGATAGGCCGAACCAGCCGACTCTACTTTTTCTGAAACAACTAACCGATGAGATTCTGTTGCGCACCCTGAAAGAGCAAGCAAAGTTGTTAACGAAAATATAAAACCTAGCCCAAATTTAATATACATACTACTATTCATCATTTTCAAACTATTTTCCTTATTTCAGCAGCAGTGCCTTCGAGACGTTTTCGATTTTTATCGATAGAAATATAAATCTTTATATCAGGGTGCTGGCGTTGAATCAATCACAATATGTTTTTATCGTATAAATTTCCGCACTACCAACGGGTACTTTCCACCGCAAGAATATGTTCTTGCAGTATCAATGGTATAACATTCTATTATTGACATATCAAGGGGCCTAAACGAACAGCGAATACCTTCAAATGGCTCTGTGGCGATGATACCCGCTGCCGCATCCTCTACGTCATTCACTAACGCTCTTAACTCCGAGTCTGCGGACGGGATCGCCTATTGGGGACTAGCTGCCACCGCTTCGCTATCCATGGCCACCAGCGAAAGAGGCCAATTACCGCCAGTCTCACAGCAGGTCAAAGGAAGGGCGAGTCGTATTCACGCATGCTGAGTTTAAAACCGATAAATCAACGCGGGCAGTGAAAAAACGATGTGTTCGATTTTAGTGCCAAAACAGTAAAATAATGGCAAAATTTGCCCTCCCATTTCCTTTCAGTAGCGGCTTTGGGAGTCGGGTGTACATGTGCCCACCAGCTCTTAGGTTGCGTCAATAGACTTTGGAAAATTTCGGGTTGTAGGCTGAAAAAATGCCATTAGTAGTGGTCCATTCCCGATTGTTAATATTTACATTGAATCCAGTGGGTTAGTTGGCCACAATGGCGGGTGCTCCATCATCTTTAGTGGCTCATAAAACTTATAATAATGATTTTCTGATCACAGCGAACACCTCAATCAGGGCTAAAAAAGAAGTTATGCAACAACTGCAACAAATGGCGGCGATAGAAAAGCGCCGGTGGAAGGCCGCTGATACCTTGCGTGCCAATTCAGAGCTAGCGAGTAATGAATATTTTATGCCAGTGATGGGGCTGGTTTTTCTGCGCCACGTGCACAGTCGCTATTTAACGGTTAAGACTGATATTGAACAGACCCTGCCTAGCAGAAGCGGTAAAGTTCGTGCGCTGACCGATGAGTTTTTCACCCCGATCTCATTAGTGCAGATGATCGTCAATGTGATCGAACCAGGGCATGGGAAAATACTCGTCGCCTGATAAATGGAGAACTCAGCGTATGAACAGCGTAACGACATAAGGCAAAGCACTGCACCATGAACCAATCCCAGGCTCAACAACTGCTGCAAACCGCATTGGCAAATCCGACGGCACAATTCCGTGATGGCCAATGGGAGGCAATTGATGGCCTGGTTAACCAACAGCAAAAACTATTGGTGGTGCAACGTACTGGTTGGGGCAAAAGTTCGGTCTACTTTATCAGCGCCAAAATCTTCCGTGACCGGGGGCTGGGGCCTACGATAATTGTTTCACCTTTGCTGGCGTTAATGCGCAACCAGATTGAATCAGCCGCACGTCTAGGCATTGTCGCCGAGACCATGAACTCGAACCAATACGGACGAGTGGCAAGCCGTGACAACGCGTGTGTTGAATAATGAAATCGACTGCCTGCTGATCTCACCGGAGCGCCTCGCAAACGACAAATTTATGGATACCGTATACAGCCGATTGCCGACCGCATCGCGCTGATGGTGATTGACGAGGCCCACTGCATCTCTGACTGGGGCCATGACTTTCGCCCCGACTATCGTCGCATCGTCAATATTCTACGTCAGTTGCCGGCCAATACGCCGGTGCTTGGTACCACGGCTACTGCCAATAATCGTGTGGTGGATGATATTCAGCAACAGCTGGGTGACATCCAGATTCAGCGCGGCCCACTGGGACGCGATAGCCTTGGCTTGCAAACCTTGGTATTGCCCGATCAGGCCTCTCGTCTGGCCTGGTTGGCACAGATGATTCCAAGCTTACCGGGTACCGGTATTGTTTACACCTTAACGGTGCGGGATGCTGAACAGGTCGCTCTTTGGTTATCGCAAAACGGCATTGATGCCAAAGCCTATCATGGCAGTGTTAAAGCGGAGGGTTTTGAAAACAGTAATACCTATCGCCAACACCTGGAGACGTTATTACTGAACAACCAGCTAAAAGTGCTGGTGGCAACAACCGCTTTGGGCATGGGTTACGACAAACCCGACTTAAGCTTTGTTATTCAGTAACTATTCAGCTGACCCTACAACAAAGCCAGGCAGCTCCCCGGCAAACAGTAACCTAAGTGCTTCGCTCGGTTTCATTCCCTGTTTTCGGCATGTCGAAAGATAGCTGCGAATCCGGCAAAAAATAT
>NVTY02000031.1 GCA_002401765.2 Thiotrichaceae bacterium | reverse complement strand
CCGTCAGATTACCCTGGATACCTCAGCCCTCAAATGACTCCCTGGAAAATAACCCATGCCCAATACCGAAGAACAACGCCTCGACCTTATCGAAAATTGCAGCCTGTTACTGGAAGGGCGATTAAAACCCTTTAACCAGACAGACAACACTGCCGAAGGGCGCATGATCACCCAGTGCCAATGGCTCAAGGAACGGGCTAAAAATCACGACCTGCCATTACCGGTCAAAGAAGGAAAACTGGGCTCATTGCTCTACATTTACACCAATGGTGAACTCTTCACGGCAGATAGCACAAAAGAAGAAATCCATGACACAGAAGTGATCATGGAGCGAATAATAAGCTTGGCGGATGAAGGCCAACTCCTTGCAAAGCCTCCTTACATTCCGTACGCCCTGCGCAGTATTGATGCTTNGATTACCCTGTTGAAAACCGCCCCTCGGCCATTGAGTCAATATGAACAGGGTTTGATTCCGGACCTGCAACAACTGCGGCAGCTTTTAGATCAAAGGAAAATAGAGCCTCCGTTGGGCGCTTACGGGCCTAAATACCCTAATTTTATTGAGGTAGAAGACTCCATTCGGGACATTCCCAACGGCAAAGATTATTTTTATACGGTTTCAGACCTTATTTTCAACGGCGTCCGCCCCGATAGCTGGTTAACCCCTGAAGATGCGGACAGAGAGACTCGAAATTTATAGCGAATTTGTTGGCCAGCTAAAGTGGACTCCATATTCTTGACCAATTTCGTTATGGTATTTTACCGTTACCTCATTAAGCAAGGCCTGTTAGGCTATCACAATTTCACTGCTGTTCCACTCATCAAATGCCTCCCTCCAAATCCCTAGAGGGCCGTCGAGCGATCAAAACCGTCCATTATTTCGTGCACGCGCCCTTATCCAACGACCGATGATTAAGCGTGGCGGTCGGGCGTAACGCCAGAGAGGCGCTGAACCGCATCGATTGCCGCATGTGCCGCCGTATCAATATCGGCCTCGGAACCTGCCAGCGTTAAGCGCCCGAAAGCACCCACAGCACGCGCATCAACCAGGGTGATATTCGCGGCTTTTTCGGCCTCGTTCGCGGCATAAACGATATAGCCAGCAGGCTCAGTCTCAAGAATAAACATGCTCTGGCCCGGCAAAATCATCGAACCTCTTCGATCCTGTCGATTGATCAGTACAGAGTGATCTGGCGTAATAGAACGCACAATCTCACTCCATGCCACGCGGCATTTCTGACGCTCATCTTCGCGTGTTTTCAATGAATGCAATATGGCACGGCCCGCTTCGCTCACATCACTCTGATCGCGGTGATGAAAAACCATCGAACCAAACGCACGCTCAACCACTTGCTGGCCAAGGTGTACTCGCGTTGCCTTCAGCGCCACATCGGTCAAGCGATGTATTGCCATGCCTGGTGCAACTTCCATCCACAGGCAAGCATCTCCCGGCACCGGTAGAAACCCTTGGGATACCGTCGCCATGTAGGCCGCTAACTGTGGCTGCAGCGAATCAATAAATACATAGGTACGTAACTTAATCATTATTACTTTTTTGCCAGGCCCTTTAACATCATCAATACAGAATCAAACAGGCTTATTAGCCTGTTTTCGCATATTGCGATGCAGCGCTGCAAAATCCTCACGTAGTTTCTTCATTCTATCACTAATTACCGGCCCGCTCTCCTTCGCGAACTCTAAAAACTCGGTGGCAATCAGCGATAGTTCTTTATCTTTTGTATGCGCCAAGTACCACTTGCGCTCAATCGGAAACCCCACCACATCAAGCATACCCACTGGCCCATTCGCCCCTTCCAGGCTCAAGGTGTGCAGCGAGAGAACCGCGACACCCAACCCTGCAACCACCGTATGTTTAATCGCTTCATTACTGCCAAGCTCCATGCGGACATTCGGCACCAGTCCATGCTCGCTGAACAGGCGCATCGTCGTATCTCTGATACCAGAGCCGACTTCACGCGATATTAATGGTTCCTTTGCCAGCCGTTCAAGACTGATGTTTGACTCGGTATAAAGTGGATGAGTACGTGCAGCCAATACCACTAGTGGATTGGGTGCAAAAGGGTAAGTCTGTAAATTAAACTCTTTTTTAGGCGGTTGACCTAATATATAAATATCGTCTTCATTATTCGCAATGCGTTCAAAAATACGTTCTCGATTGCAAACCTTTAGCGAAATATCAATGCCAGGATACTGGCGTGAAAAATCACCTAGAATTTCTGGTGCAAAATATTTTGCAGTGGTGATCACCGCCAGACGCAAGCGCCCCTGATGCATTCCTTTTAAACCCGCAATACGCGAATCAAGATCTGACAGCGAATCAAAGATCTGACGTATCGCACGATACAGCTCTTCACCGGCTTCGGTCGCTTTCAGCTGCCGTCCCGACTGATCAAGCAGAGGTATATCCATCACCTCAGTCAATTTTTTAAGCTGAGTCGAGACCGTTGGCTGTGTCAAAAAAAGCTCTTCAGCCGCCCGGGTAAAGCTGCGTAAGCGGACAATCGATTCAAAAATCTGCATCTGCCTGAAGGTCGTATGGCGTATCAGGTACTCTGGCATTCCAGATTTAAATCTGGCCGTGTTGTCAGGCATGGTAAGCACTTCCGCTTAGCAGGTTAAACAACGCGGTAAACATTAGCTGATTGTTTTCTCGAATTTCTCAGGTGAAATCACCTCAACGTTCGTAATATAGATAGTCAGGTGGTAACCCTTTTTGATTTTACGCTCAATGCTTTCCAAGATCACCTGCATTCTTGACTCTGGTAAAATCACTTTCACCATAATATTCGCATCAAAACCAGACATATCGGATATATGACCAGAGGAGCCTTCACCACGTGCAGTCAAAATCGTGTATCCACTCACCCCATATTTCTTAAACATGCAGACGATTTTCTCTTCCAATGAGTCATTGCAGATGATGTTCAACATTTTTTCAGAGTATAGCGATACCATCGGTTACCTTCCCATTATTAATTCAGAGCAACACAGCACTAAGGCACCATTGCCTTGGCCATACTGTGATAGAGCGGAATGCCAATAATAACATTAAAAGGGAAGGTTATTCCAAGTGACAACGTTAAGTAAAACGATGGGTTAGCTTCCGGTATAGCCAGCCGCATTGCGGGTGGCACTGCAATATATGAGGCACTAGCACCCAATACGCCCACCAGCATCGAACCACCCACCGAAAAGTCCAGCATGCTAGCACCAATATAGACACCCACGGCACCACCAACAAGAGGCATCACCACACCAAATGCCGCGAGTACAATACCCACTTGCTTAAAATCGCCAATACGTCGTGCCGCAACCATCCCCATATCAAACAGGAATAGACATAACACGCCCATAAAAATCTCATCGATAAACGGCTTGAGCGATTCCATACCAGAAGGTGCCGCTATCGCGCCAATAATCATCGAACCAATCAGCACCACCACGCTGCCATTAGTAAAGGCATCGCGCAGCATATCTTTGAGGTCACTCTTTTCACCACTCTTACCCGCTAAATTACCGCCGCCCTCTCGTGCCGCAAGAGTATGACGCGCCTTAGCGGCCAGTAGTAGTCCCACCACAATCGCAGGTGACTCCATCACCGCCAGCATGATTAGTGGGTATGTTTCATATTGAATACTGAGATTATCGAGATAAGCGATGGCAGTCAGAAAAGTACCCGCGCTAACAGAACCATAGTGTGCGGAGATCGCAGCCGCATCAAGTGGGCTCACCTTGCGCGTAGCGACCAATGCCAGATAGCCAACAATTGGCAGCGTAAAACCTAATATAAGCGCCCATATGATCGACTGAAAGGCGATCGCCATATCAGCCTTGGCCAATTCATAACCGCCATGCAGGCCAATCGCCATCAATAGATAGATAGATAGAACTTTTGCTAAATCAGGTGGAAACTTTAGGTCAGATTTAATCAACCTGGCAATAACGCCCAACGCAAAAAATAGCACTGCGGGTAGTAATAAACTACTCAAATTCATGCCTTAAATCTCCGATTACTCATAACCATGAAGTGTGATTTTCAGCCGCATTAACTAATGCTTGCGGCACACAAACTGAGTGCTAATGTGACTCGATATTAATCACGTGATTGATGACTAACTAGTCAGGCCATACTCGACGAGATGCAAAACCCGTTACAACGGATTTTACGGCTGCTATTTTAGTGCGAGCGGCTGCCTTTTTAGCGGCTTTTGGTGCGCTAGCAGGCTTCGTTTCTGCACTAGCCGGTGCCGCTGTTTTTTCAGCGCTATTGGGAGGGATTGTCTTCGTAGTCATTTTTGATACTCCTAATTAAAACACGCCCAGAGTCTAGCTAGCGTCAATTGTTCGCGGCGCTGCCGGCGCTAAGTCATCTAGCATCGCGGCATAACGTTTAATATTTTCATTGACTTCACTCTCTTCTTCTTCAGATTTAAGTGTTATCGATACATGGGTACGCCCAAAACTCATGTCTGGGTAGTAATCTTCTTTCTCGGCTAACTCTGCCGCGAGATCAAGAAAATCACGTGTGTCGTCATAACTCTCAAACTCAAAGCGACGCTCAAGGCGCACCGGCCGTTTACGTACTTTCCAGTGTTCACTCATGCGCGGGCTCCCGTCTTATTTTACTGTGGGCAATTGTTCGCCCGCAATTTCCTGCCACCATTCTTGTAGTCCGGCAGCATGCTGTTGCTCTTCTGTTAGCAACGCTTCAAAAAAAATTCGGTTTTCATGGTCCTGCGCGTGCTGGCAATACTGCACCGCCTGGGCATAAAAATTGACGATTTCTGTCTCTAGTTTAACGGTGTGCTGGATCAGCTCGGACAGTGACCCATCGAGGCGAGCTGGCCTCAAAATACTGGCAGACGGCGCCACACCTACGGCCAGCATTCGACCGATAATCCGCTCTGCATGTTCCATCTCTTCTTGCGCCTCAAGACGAAACTTATCTCCGGCTTGTGGCAAGCCACGAAGCGACAACATTCTAGCCAAAGAAAGATACTGCTGAACGGCGGAAAATTCAAAACTTAACGCTCGCCCGAGGTATCCCAGTATCACGGGATCTTGTGTCATTAACTGCTCTGCCTACTGCTTAACGAATCGAGCAGGGTGTAGCGAAAAACAATCGCTCACACTACACCCAAACTCTAATCGAATTATGCGGTGCCTAGAATTGGCTCAACTTCTTTGTGCGGGCGCGCAATGATGTGTGCAGCAACAAGGCCGTCACCGACACGCTCACAAGCATCAGCACCGGCACGAACGGCCGCGTTTACGGCACCTGTTTCGCCACGAACCAGAATGGTCACGTAACCACCACCAACAAATTCACGACCGATTAGGCGTACTTCTGCTGATTTGGTCATTGCGTCTGCTGCTTCAATTGCAGGCACCAGGCCGCGAGTTTCAATCATTCCTAGTGCGATACCGTATGTGTCATTTGCCATGATAATTCTCCTCTATGGATTAAATTTAAAATTACAGAGTGCGGTTTGAATCGCTGCTCATTGTCAATACAGGCTCAACTTCTTTGTGAGGACGCGCAATGATGTGCGCAGCGACAAGGCCGTCACCCACACGTTCACAGGCATCAGCACCGGCGCGAACGGCCGCGTTTACGGCACCTGTTTCGCCACGAACCAGGATGGTCACGTAACCGCCACCAACAAATTCACGGCCAACCAAACGGACTTCAGCCGATTTAGTCATTGCATCCGCAGCTTCAATAGCGGGAACCAAGCCGCGTGTTTCAATCATACCTAGCGCAATACCGTATTCATTTGCCATGTTATATCTCCAGTTAGTTTGTCTTAAAATTCGTACTCGTTGAGAGTCGTTGCTCTATTTCATGCAGAAGCTAATTATTCAGCTTCGTCCCAAAAATCTATAATGCCGCATATTGTCAAATCAGTGATGATATGAACCCTTTCTTGTCCCAACGCTTGCCGCGCTGCTGAACCACTGACCGCATATACCCAATTACCATCGCATGTACCGATTGTATCTACCGCGACTTGTATCTTACCTTTCTGATCTCGCAAGATCCGCAAAGGTAGTTGCTCCATTCCTGGATGACGGTTGGTACAAACCAACGTGCCATCCACCTGAAATATATTCACTTAATTGTCCGGATCCCAGTCGTCAATAATGCCGACGATGGTGAGATCTGAAGGATACTCTTTAGACCCTGCGGCCTCACGTGCAGCAGAACTCCCCACACAAAGCACCCAATCACCAGGTGATGCACCCACAGAATCAACCGCCACAAGCTTTGCACTACCGTCCAGAACCACTTGCATATGTTTATGCTTCATCGTTTCGATACGATTCGTTGATACTAATGGCTTTATAACCTTACAAATCTTCATTAGTGCCCACTCCCTACTTCGCTTGGCTGTGTCGAGCCACCGACAACTTCAATGCTATTGCCAGCAGAACAATCACGCACAACCAACATGGTATGTATGAGGCCCTGTTGCGTTTGCTCTGGAAAACGCGCGGCCATGGCTTGTTGCAAACATTCAACTTTGGCGACTGCACGCTCACGAGCACCCGGCACGTTGCCGTGGTAGTCATAACGAATCACGACCGGTGCGGGCAAACCACGCTTTATATTCAAACCCGTAAAAATCATGATGCCAACATCGACATCTCTTGCATTTTGCTCAACGGTTTTTAGATAGGCAAAATAGGTCAAATTGCGCAGTTGAATCTCTTCAAAACCAACCCCCATGCCGATAAATCGTTCCTGGTGGCCAATATCGCTGTAGCAACCGTTAAAGTGCTTACGCACATAATCAATTTGCGAAATATTATTAAACAATAAACGGGCCATGAATTTCACCAGGCCTTTGTTGTACGCACTGCTTGATGGCGGGTTCTTTTGTTCAATCAATTCACTAATAACACGCTCGCTTTCACTTGGATTCGAGTGACGCGTAGCATCGTAAACTTCTTGCGCATCGATATAATTGTCGCTATCCGGGTTCCCATTCTCATCTGGACAGTGAATCCGTATCACGTCATTGTCGGTATCAATACCGATCAACATCAAATCTATCGAGGCACCACAACAAAAACTATTTTGTACACCCTGCTGGAACGCCAACAAGCGTGACATCGCACCTTCTGCTGCTTTACCGGCATCACTGCCGTGAGCTGCGCAACCTTCTTGATCTGGCAAGCTACTACTGTAGTGGTAAACCGCTGCCTTAAGGTAACGAGTAGGCTCAGAAGCACTGTTCGGTACCGATTCACTCAGACGCTTGTGTTCTACTTCTACCCATTTTTGCAGGCTGTCTTCCACATCAAACATAGCGCCAGCATAAGACTTACGCCGTACGCCTTTATATGGCAGGCGCAACACGTAACTAATCGTGTGCGCCAAACGGCCATCAGCACAAGGGGAGAAATCCAATGTGTGAAATCCGCAGCTTTCAATAAAGCCCTGAAAACCCGCATCACTTTCTTGTGCTAATGGTTTTTCACCATAAAACTCATCCGCAAATAGCTGAAACGTTTCAAATACACACCAGGCGTATAACTTGCCCATATCTAATGGCGCTATCCAGGTGTTTTCCAGCAAATGCTCAGGCAATTCCAGACTTAATAGCAACCGACCCAGTTCTTGCGCCTTAATGATAAAATTACTGTCATGCTGATATTGGGCGATTTCACGCAGCACCGGCTCGATTTTATCGAAGGCCGCTTTACTGCGACTTTCATAAGCGTGTAGATAGTCATTTCCAGCCACATGCGTTAGTGGATGCGAGCTTGAGTGCAACCGTGCAACATTTCCAGCCCCGAAACGTTGACGATGTGCAACATCTGCAGCAGTACGCACACGGTTTGATCGTGCCTGCCCCAGTTGTCCTGCTCTTTTTTGTCTACCTACCAACATATGCCTAAATCTATCAAGTTCCAATTCAGTTAAAACATTTAGAATTCAGGGACACCATTAACGGTGCCCCAAAACCCATTACTTCTTTAACAACGAGCCGATGTTTAACCGCGCGCACCACCCGAAAGCGTGATCACTGATGAACCTTCAGAACCACCACTACCACCGGTGACGCTAGCAGACTCGCGCACCACTTGTGGCTCACGCTTTGCTGCCACATCAGGCATAGCACTCATCTTGCCACGGCGACTTGGATTGCGGCGTGCGGCAGAACGACCTTCCGTACCTGTCACATGCTCTCCGCGATCCCAATCATTACCTGTAATATTTAAACCAGAGTCCAGACCTTCGCCAGTAACACGTGAAGCTGTCTCAGCCTTCTCTGCTTTAGGCTCAACCTTAACAACATTGTTAGAACGACCGCCGAAACGAGCCTGTTCTGTGCCTGTTATTTTGCCTTTTCCCATCGAAAAAGCACCTGTGATAGCGCTTTCACCGTCAAAAGAAGAACCCGTTACTGAAGAGCCTACACTGGCTGAAGCATCAGCAGAAGCAACGATAGTCGGAGCAACGGCAGCAGGAGCAACAGTAGGCACTACGCTAAAAGCACCGTCTGCAATGGCCTGAGGGAAATCAGACTCACTTTCAGATGCTGGTACCGCTGCGCAAATAGTACTCAGCTCAGATGAAGCAACATAAGGTGTACCACTAACAGCCTGACAAGCACCCGTAGCGGTTCCTGTTAGATTGTTACCGCTTAAACCTGGTTGCAGACCGCTGATATCCTTGCCTGCACCCGGTGCACGTTGTGGCATCACTGTGCGCGCACGGTTTTTGCGTTGCTCTTCTGGCGCACAAAAAGATTCAAACGCTTCTTGCCCGGTATAAGAGGTGCCTGTTACTGCCTGACAAGTACCCTGATGATTACCTGTAACGCTATCAGAGCGACTAGCCTTAGGCCCTGAAATCGTAAGACCACGTTGCGTCAGCGATGTACTCACCTTGGCCGCCGCTGCAACGGGTGTTGCATCACATTGAGCAAAATCTTCAAGCCCAAGATACTCACTACCGGTTACGCTACGACAACTACCTGCGTCAGCACCGGTCATCACCGTTGAACCACCGACCTTGCCACCACTCGTGACATGGCTACCACTTAAGGTACTGGTCGTTTCAACTTTCAGTGCTGCTTTAGGCGCCTCACCCTGACAGAAACTATCAAAGACTTCAGCAGACATATACTGAGTACCGGTAACGCCCGTGTGACAAAGACCCGCTTCATCACCTGTCAGCTTCTCAGTATGCCCCACCTTAGTGCCACTGATCACTTTCGCTTCAGCGGCATTACGTGGACGACGCGTACGCACGGGTGTCGCAGCAGCATTGCCACGAGAACCCCCCTTACTACGTGATTCACGAACAACGCGAGCCAGATCACGCCCTGAAATTTCAGGGTTAGCCTGACGTGCCAGCGAGGCAGATGAATTGCCTTTGCTATGCGCATCCAGCCCCGCCTTACCTCGACCAGAGGTCGCAGCGCGACGCGCACGAGACATCATACGCCCCGTATCGCTAGCACTGACAACGCGCCTTCTCTTAACAGCCTTAATACGCCTAGCAACAGGCGCACTCAGATTTGATGTTGGCACCGCTGCCGCAGCGGCTTTCGCCTCTGCTTCCTGACAACACGAACCACCACAATCGCAATCACCCTTAACCGCTTTCGCTTGCGCTGCGGAACGACGTTTCATCGCCATGTCGTTATCACGAAGACGATCATTACTTCTATCTGCCTGCTTACCACGGGACGCCAAAGATTCACGACGCAGACGCGACGCACTCTTCTGGACTCGCTTTGACTTAGGCATATTCGCTGGAGCAACAAAGCTTGTCGCAACAGGAGCAGCAGCTGATGCTAGATTCGCAGCAGGAGCCGGTTTACGCTTAGGCTGACGGGCTGGCGCAGAAGCAGCAGATGAACGAGATTTACCGTTCACTTGCATTTGTCGGCGTGCCATAGAGGCAGCACGACCCGATTGCTGTTGACTTGCCATATTATTCCCCATCCGTTCTTAAAACTAGCATCAGAATTTGCTGCGGGATCGCTCCCGCACCGAATTCACCCATTTACCAAGCGCGAGATGAAGAAGAACCTTGCGCTTTGAATACGACAAAGTTTACGCCCTGAGATTGGGTGTAGTTATCGTAGCCAGTCAAACGGATGTTGTGGTCTGGGTATTCACTGCGGCAAGATTCCAGCTCTGCAACGACATTATTCAGATCAGTTTCACCGAAGAATGGTAGTTTCCACATGGTCCAGTAGTGATCCATGGCATTTTCTGGAAGCTCGTGCTCGATACCTGGTGTCAAACCTTGCGACAACATGTAGTTGATTTGCGCGTAAACCTCTTCTTGAGTAAACGCAGGCAGAAAACTGAAGGTCTCCAAGGTATTTTTAGTATGGTAATCACCTGTTACAGACATGATTTTTCCTCTTTAAAATGGGTATTGAATCGTTTGTTAAAGCCAAGCGGATCGTTTATTGAACGTCCAGCTTGTCAACCGTATCAAATTCAAACACGATTTCTTTCCAGGTTTCCATGGCAAGTGCCAGCTCAGGGCTATGCTTAGCAGCACCCTCAAGAATGTCCTTACTTTCACGTTCCAGATCACGGCCTTCGTTACGCGCCTTAACACACGCTTCAAGCGCAACACGGTTGGCACATGCACCCGCTGCGTTACCCCATGGGTGACCCTGCGTACCACCACCAAACTGCAGAATTGAATCATCACCAAAGATATTCAGCAGTGCTGGCATGTGCCATACATGGATACCACCAGAAGCAACGGCGAATACACCCGGCATAGAACCCCAATCCTGGTCGAAGAAAATACCGCGACTACGATCTTCAGGTACGAAAGACTCACGCAATTGGTCAACAAAACCCAATGTAGATTGACGATCACCTTCCAACTTACCGACAACGGTACCGGTGTGCAGCTGATCGCCACCCGACAGACGCAGACACTTGGCTAATACGCGAAAATGAATACCGTGCATCGGGTTACGATCAATTACCGCGTGCATGGCACGATGAATATGCAGCAGCATGCCATTTTCACGGCACCAGTTAGCCAGACCTGTATTGGCGGTAAAACCACCCGTCAAGAAATCATGCATGATGATTGGCATATCCAGTTCTTTTGCGTATTCAGCACGCTTGTACATCTCTTCTGGGGTCGCCGCTGTTACGTTCAGGTAATGGCCCTTACGCTCACCCGTTTCACGCTCTGCTTTATGAATCGCATCGGCCACGAAGTCCCAACGATCACGCCAGCGCATAAACGGCTGGGAGTTGATGTTTTCATCATCTTTAGTCAGATCAAGGCCACCACGCAGACATTCATATACTGCACGGCCGTAGTTCTTGGCAGACAGACCTAGTTTAGGTTTGATGGTCGCACCCAATAGTGGGCGACCGTACTTGTTCAAGCGATCACGCTCAAGCTGGATACCCGCAGGAGGACCACCACAAGTCTTGATGTAGGCGATCGGAAAGCGAATATCTTCCAAACGTAGAGAACGCAGGGCTTTGAAACCGAATACGTTACCCACTAGAGAGGTCAGTACGTTAACAACCGAACCTTCTTCGAACAAATCCAGAGGGTACGCAATAAATGCGTAGAAAGCTTCTTTGTCTCCAGGAACGTCTTCAATGCGATACGCACGACCTTTATAAAACTCAAGGTCAGTCAACAATTCTGACCATACGGTAGACCAAGTACCGGTTGAAGACTCAGCCGCTACTGCAGCAGCAATTTCCTCACGCGGCACACCCGCCTGCCCAACGACCTTGAAACACGCCAATAGGTCAGTGTCTAGCGGTGTATAATCAGGAGTCCAATAAAGATCGCGATATTCTTTTACGCCGGAATCAAACTTGGCCATTTTATTCTCCTACATTCTGTTAATCGAAACGGTTAAAAATCTATGGATTAAAGAGTATTGCGATTGGGCCATTAAAACAAATCGATAGTTTGAATGCCCTTCATTTGCAATTATCAATACTGCAAAGTTTCAAACGGTCATAGCTGGTTACAACACCCGAATAACCAACATAACCTTTTGTTAGATAAGTAAAAACTCACATCTATGCCTTTTCATCACTTAGGCCACAACGTCTTCTAATCAATGCCAGCTACGCATTCGCTTTCAGTACGATGAAGTTGATAGTTAAGCTTTGAAGGTGGCGTACTTAAATATAAGTCTGAATTAAATCACTTTCACCCCTGCTCAGCAGTTAGAAAATCATCGTGAGCGGGCAATATAACAGAAGCGACCACAAAATGTGAACATCAATATCCCGATCAAATGACTCTGATTGCCACTTATGCCGTCACGAACCGCCGCCACAACCAAGCGACACAATCAGCACTCGTGCAGACTGGAAAAGCGACATCAACACCCTGCCGCCTAACTTTACAAATCGCTTAAAACACGCCCGCTCCCGGCCCAATCAATTAACATCACGCAGAAAATTGGCCAAACATCAGCCGCTGGCCAATGCTCAATAATAAAGACAGCATTAACCACATAAAAATGAGTTGGGAGCGCTGCACGAGCAAATACCTTACCGTCAAGAAATGCAAAACGCACAAAGCAAGCGGCTAGCTAATGGCAGCTTGAGCGCGCCGTTACATACCCTAGGGTACAAAAGAACAATGGTACAAAGGTATCCGCGTAAAGTAATGCCCTGAATCGCCGTTATCTTGCACATAGCCCTATACAAATTAATCAGCCGATAATGCCCATGGAAAACATCCAGCAAAACACAATAGACCATGAAATTGAGTTCTTTCGTGGACTATGCAGCGAACTCTGCAAGGGCGATGTTAACCTACCAACACTACCTGATATCGCGCTACGCATAAAAAAAGTACTCAGCGACCCCGACTGCTCAAGCGACAAGGTTTGCCGTGTGATCAGCGCAGAACCAGTGGTCACGGCTAGCCTGATCAAGCTAGCCAATTCGGCGGCCTTTGCACCTAGCGCTCAACCGGTCACGGCACTCAAGCCAGCCATCACTCGCGTAGGCTATGATGTCGCACGCAACACGGCCGTTTCGGTCGCCATTAAAAACACCTTTGACCCGAGCAAAGCCAAGAATTTATCGCGCCATTTAAAACAGCTCTGGAAACACAGCCTGAAAGTGGCTGCGATCGCCTATGTGCTACCCAATAAACCCAAACATATCAGCCCAGACGAAGCGATGCTCGCCGGACTCGTGCATGATATTGGCAAGTTCTATATTTTAATGCGAGCGGATAGTCATCCAACGCTCTTCGAAGATAAAGCGATACTGGATGAACTCACCACACTGTGGCACGCCGGCATCGGCAAGGTCATTCTTGAAACCTGGGGGTTCACTGAAGAGATTATTCACGCTACTGATGACCATGAAATCATCAACGACAAATCACATAGAGCCGCCAACTTAACCGATGTGGTGATCGTCTCTAACCTGCTGTCACACATTGGAAAATCATCGCCTTATAGTGAGGTCGACTATTCGGCCTTGCCGTCATTCCAGCGCCTGAGGCTTGATGCGGAGCATATCGCAAAGATCATGACGCAATCAAAAGCTCAGATTAACTCAATGATCCAGGCCCTCAGCTAACATACAACGTACGGTCGCGCGATATTTCCGTCTTAATAATAGCAGCGCCAACAGACCCAACCACCCAATCGAGTTCGCACCACCGCCATCCACCCATGGTACTGAGGGCTTAGTCACGGTCACAAAAATATCTTGCGTATCCGTTGGGCGACCCGCGCCGCTATCTTCCACCATGACACGTACATGATAGACATTATCACCATTGCTATCAGTCGGCGCAGAAAAATCAGGGGCCTCAATAAATGTCAGAACCCCACTCTCGATCTCCAGCTCAAATTCATCCTCATCGTCACCACCAATAATACCGTAAGATAAAACCACATTACCACTGGCAACCATATCTTCATCAGTCGCTACCACCGTTGTCACCGTTGTTTGGTCACCCTCAACACTCACCGAGCGCGTATCACCACCCGTTAGCACGGGCGGAATGTTAATTTTAACGGTTACCTCATTCAAAATGGCTGTTCTCACGGGAGACAATGAGTGCAACTCTGCCTTCCAGCGCAGATCACTGCCCGCGACAGGAATAACAAAAAGTGCATCTGAACGCACTCGGTACCATTTCGCACCACCATTATTAGAGAGATAATAATCGATCCGTGTATGACGCGTCGTTGGTGAATTAACCTGTGCCGCTGCGGATAAAAAGAGACCTCGGAAATTCGTTTCTGTGGTATTGATTTTCCCCGAAACCACTCGCCCAAGATGCGTTTGGTAAAGCCCATTTTTATAGACCTTATTCGTCACCCCGAACTCAGCGGCTATCAGGTCAACATCCGTATTGCCATCATCAAGACCATCTAAGTCGCCCACCACAAGCGCACGTGTCGCGGCAACACTGCCGGGGTCTAACGGCACGCCAATCGTACTAAACCCCCCCTCGCCGTCATTTAAGTAGCGCATATTGGGGGAGCCATCATTCCCTGTTAACAGATCAAGGTCATCATCGCCGTCGACATCAGTCAGCAGCACACTCGTCGTGACATCCTGCTCAAGGCCAATACCATCACCCGCATTCACGCCACCAAAGGTATTAACATTTAAGTAACGCTTATTGATTTCGTTGCTATTACCTACAATAAGATCGAGATTAATGCTATTCCCATCTATATGGCCAAGTACAATGCTGCGCGTATCATCAGTATCACTACCGATATTCGTACCAGAGGAGAAGCCACCGGCATTGTTATGAAGATACAGCTTATTTTCCTGACCACTATTGCCAACCACTAAGTCAAGTAGGTAGAAACCATCCACATCATCTAATGCAATGCTGCTTGTACTATCTATTTCACTACCTATATCGGTACCGGCATCGGAGAAAACACCAGGAACATCGCCATCATTCGTATCACCATCGTTCAAATAAACTTTATTAGTCGCTCCCCAGTTACCCACAATCACATCCAGATAGGTATCATCATTAACCAATGAAACGCCAATACTCGTCGTCGCATCCATTTCAGTATCCAGACCAATATCCGCAGCCAGGAAATCGTCCGTCTCAATATCACTAAAATCATTTAAATAGATTTTATTGGTCGTCCCCCAATTACCAGCAATCAAGTCCAGGTCACCATCATTATCCATATCACGCAGCGCCAGGCTATAAGTAACATCTGTCGTCAACCCCACATCAACACCCACCTCAGGAAAACCACCCAAACCATCATTCAAATACAGCTTATTGGTTTGCCCTGCATTACCTGCAATCAGATCAAGAAAACCATCATCATTAACATCACCAATCACAATCGCCAGGGTGTTATCGATTTCCGATGAAATCGCAGTGCCTGTGGCCGCAAAACCACCCGCACTAGCGGTATTCAAATATAGTTTATTAGCCCCATTCGCCCCGCTAACAATATCGATATCACCATCGCCATCAACATCGCCCAATGCAATGCGGTGCGTACTATAAGGCCCGGCCGAAATATTCTCGCCCGCTTCAGGGAAACCACCCTCACCATCATTGATATAACGCTTCGTCTCCCCCATCAGGTTTCCAACGATAAGATCGAGGTAGCCATCATGATTAGTATCCGCCAATGAGACACTGGTAGTCGCATCAGCGTCACCGCTAAGGCCTCCGATCGCAAGACCATTGGCCGTAAAATTATTACCCACATTTTTGTGAAAACGGTTTAGCGAACCGTTATTACCCGAAATAAAATCGATAGCGCCATCGCCATCCACATCACCCGCAGCAAGGCCGTTCGTTAACCTCTTCGCCACACCAATGGCACCGACATTCGCAGAAAAATCACCTGACCCATCATTTTTATAGAGTTTATTAGCGATCCCAGTACTATAGTTTGCAATGGCTAAGTCCAGATCGCCATCACCATCCACATCAAGCAAAATGGTATCGGTAGTCACATTGCCAATAGCCCCAAGCGGCGTACCACTACTAGCAAATACCCCATCACCATTATTAAGGTAGAGTTTATTCGTCTGAGTGTCGCTATCTGATCCGGTGACTAAATCAAGATCACCATCACCATCCACGTCACCAAGGCTAACGCTGGTGGTCGCATCAGACTCTGAGCCAATAGCAGTACCATTGAGCGGGAAAACACCGCTGCCGTTATTCAGATAAAGCCTGTTTACCTGAGTATAATTCCCCATTACGATATCCAGCGCTCCATCGCCATTTACATCGCCTAGCACAACGCTGTGTGTCGCATTTACATCTAATAATGTTTGATGGAGCGTAAAACCACCTGCGCCATCGTTTAAATAAATCAGACTCAAATCACCGTTATTCCCCGCAATCACATCAAGGTCGCCATCGTTATCAATATCAGCCAGCACAATACTGCGCGTGTCATCGGTTAAATCACCAATATTTGACTCACTCCCATCCCCCGCCGACGCAGCCGAGCGCCATGCCAAAAAGAGGGCTTGCTCTTCCGTAGACCAGTTGGCATTGGTCAATGCGCTGTCCCGCGAATCGGTATCAACAAAATTCTCAGTGAACGGCAAACCCGCCCCAACGGCATATAAGCCAGTAGAGGAGAACATCAGCACCAATGACGCGCTAATTCGAAGAAGATGAGTGTGACGACGCATACAGCAGACCTTTAAAAACGATTAAGAAAACCCAACAAAGGCGTATTACCGATTAAAACACAGTAACTACCCATTATAGCTGCTGTTTCACATGAAAACTAAAATTGCTTACCGCTATTTTTAGTGTATTTACAAGCAGATAGCCCGAATCAGACAAATACAAACAGGAACAATGAAGTGCTTCCCTTCATTGGGACAACCTGAGGTGAAGTTAAGCGCTAACATGGTTACCAATCAAGCGTGCGAAAGGGATCGGAGTAAGGCCAGAGGTAGATGAGAATAATTCGTATGTACCTCCGACCCCTTTCCTTTCGCCTTTCCTTTCTTTCCTTTGTATGGCCCCCTTTCCTTGCTATGAAGGATGCCTGGTTAGCACTAACGCTTATTTCTCAAACAACAGATGCCCTTTTTCCCTAACCCCTTGCTGAAACTCTGGCGGGCCGAAACCAAACCATTGTTCATTACTCTGAAAAACAAATGGCCGCCGTTCTTTTAATGCCTGTTTCTGGAACCAGTTCATAACGCGTTTATCTATATCGTTACCTGTGCTAACAAGCATATCAACAGGCCTCCCTCTCCAGCTTGATCTTCCGGTGATCACGATCACGCCAGATTTGCTGGGTTTCATCCATTCTGGCAAGCGACTGTTGGGCTCAGTCCAACCACAATAAAAAATCCTGCACGGATCTTCAGGGCGACTTTCATGAATCGTGCAATTGTGCCCAGAACTATAAGGGCATGGTTGCCCGACATCAATGGCATGGCCGTTTACATTTGTTTTTACCCAACCATCACAACACAGTGAACAATCACCGCAGGGGCGTGGTTTAGATACAGGTTTGTGTTTGTCTTCCATCTACATTCGCTTACAACATTTTTAAAAAAGAATTTTTATCAGCCATTAATCCGCTCAATTTATTCTGGCTAATGCTTTTATAACAAATAAATTATATCTATATCAATGGCTGTCGCCTATTTAAACGTAGGCTAATGCAGCACTATCAGTTCACCTGGCTGATTCTTTACAGGATACCTGTAAATGCTGTCAGTTTTGCATGTCATGAATTTAATTCTCCTGCCGAAACACCTTCAGTAGGGGAAGTGAGCTTAGCATCATGAAAAAGTGGCATTTAAGATTGAACATGCAGCGTTTCACTTGGTAGGTCCTTGTAGAAAGAATTAACATAAGGAGAGATATATGCATGTCTGCAAAAAAAAATGCGCGACAGCAGTGGCGCTTGCTTTAGGAATAGTTTCCAGTAGCCACGCTAATGAAGTAACGCTCTATGGTTCTGTAGGCGCAGCATTTGAATCTCTGGATAATACGGCAATAAGTACAACTGAGGTTAGTAATACTCATTCAGTCTTTGGTCTCAAAGGGGTCCTAAATGTTAATGACGATCTCTCTGCCGTTTATTTATTCGATACCTTTGTCGGTATTGATGCCGGGAGTGGTGCGGGTGCCAACGATAGCCTTTTTGGTGGTGGTCGTGACGGCTGGGTAGGCTTATCAGGTGAGGAGTGGGGAATTGTCGCATTGGGCTTTCAGGGGCGACCCTGGAAAACCGCCACCAATCATCTCGATCTCTTTGGCAGCACTATCGCCGATTATAGCGCTGTTATGGGAACCATGGGAGATAGAGACTTGAATGGTGCTAGTGATAACTATTTCGATGGTGGTATTGGTAATAGCCTGATCTATTTCGGTCCCGACATCAACGGTCTCAGCTGGCATGCACAGTACGGCGCAGATGAAAATGATGATGGTAGCAATGACTTTGGTATTCAGCTTAACTACAGCCGTGATGCGCTTTATCTATCACTTTCTCATGATGTTGATGGTCAGGTGAGTGGCAGCAGTGATGTTGACGCAACTAAACTGGCAGTGAGCTATACCCTGCAGGGTAAAACAGTCATTACCGCGATGTACGATACGATCTCCATTGGTAGTGATGCGAGAAATGCCTACTATTTTGCGGCTGCCCATCGTATTTCCAACAGCACGCTAAAATTTGCCTATGCCATGGCGGATGACATTGATGGTGCTACCAATAGTGGCGCGAGTTACTACGCCTTCGGCGTCTCACATATGCTAGACCCAAATCTCGAAGTTTATGCCCTTTACTCTGGCCTTGATAACGATAGTGCTGGTGCGTACACGTACATCAGTTCCCCGCATACCTCATCTAATAGTAATTCGGCAATTGCTGCGTTCGGCGATGATAGCAGTGTTTTTGCTGCCGGTATTCGTTATCACTTTGCGTGGAATAACCAATAGCAACAAAGGTATTATTAAAAATAACGGGTGCTTGGTACACCCGTTTTTTTGTGCCATCGCATGCCTTTACTAGTAACGATTAGCCCCGTGGGCCTTAAAGCCAGTTCCATCACGCTTGCTCACGTCACTATCTGATGAAACCTTCATTATTGTGGTTGTTACTTTGAATGGTGCAACCTTGTAGCGACTCGCGGAAAATGGCTGAAAGCCCTGCTTTACTTCACTGTCCAGGAGGCTTTTGAGTGACATAGGTTTTTCCGTCACGGTCAATGGCGTGATAGGTGATGCGTGGTATCGATCCGCGGTTAGTGGTGTATATGCGTCAGCCTGAGCGGTGGTGGCGAATACACTTGCGGTTAAACCCACTGCAATATAAATGACTTTAAGTTGTTTCATAATTCGTTCCTACCTTATTTAAGTTTCAAATAATGACGCTAAATTTTGTCTTGATTTCCCTGATCTGATAAGTAGATTATCATGGCATTTGTAATTGGTAAAATTGATTATAACTAATTATCTAATAGCTTTTTTCAATTAATGGTGGGGTGATTTTGAGGGGTGACCCAGCGCCCCATAGAGCAACGGCTGGGGCGATTAGGGCGGCAGTTTTTTGAAACGATTCGGACAGGTAGTGAGCCTTCCCGCTACCTTTGGCTCTAGTTATGCCTCTGGCGTGCTGGTCTTTCGTGGTGGTATCACACATAAACGAACCATCAATTTTAAGCGTATCGATAGGACGTCGTGTCAGGTAGCCAAGTGAAGAATAACCGGTGCCAAAGTCATCAATTGAAATTTGGGTTATACGCTGATTGTACTGTGATTTTTGCCTCAATGCGCAAGAATATGGTTCTTTAAATATACCAATAAAATCATGAAAGACAGCGCACTGTACGAACAACTTCTTGGACTGAAATCACCTTGGTTGGTTAAATCAGTGAACGTTTCTTTAATGGAACGACGTCTCGGGCATACAGTCCTGACGACACAGTTCACCCACCAGACGCAGTGCCCGCGCATGGAACAAGAAAGGGGTCCAAGAAAGGGGTCGGAGGTACATACGAATTATTCTCATGTACCTCCGACCCCTTTCGCCCCCACCTTTCGCCCACCTTTCGCCCCCTCTTTCGCTTTACTCCTGACTTTTCACGCCATAGTTTTCAAGATTGGTACGCTTGAGTGAAATTGCCTCTTTTTCATTGCGCAGTAATACCGAGAAGTAGGTTTTTTTATCTTCTTTAACCTCCATTCGCATCTCCAGCTTTATCGGCTGCCCCTGCTCGCCGAGCTGTTGAAAGGCGGCAAAGATTTCCGCTTCATTAAAGGTCAGCTGAAATTCCAGTTTTCTCCCTTTAGGCCACTCCCAGACAAAATCCATCGTTTTGGGAATCGGGCGCAGTGCCGCAGCATTGGCTTCATCCAGCGGGTAGTAGAGAAACTCCCTTTCGCCGTTAAAATAGCGCATATACGATATCAATTTCGGCGGCGCTAGCCCGGTGAACAGCGGCTGCCAGTCATAGCGTTTACGGTAGGTCTGCCACAACCCCAGTGGCACGCCATTTTTCTTTAAGGCTTGCAGGGCTTCTGGGGAGATTGATTCTTCGATTTCCAGTCGAATAAATTCTTCTCGCGTTATATCAGGATTATCCATGATTCGTGTCCAGTCAATATCCGCCTTTTCCGCCTGCCCGGAAAAGACTTCCATGACTCTGGAGGCACCCTCACTCAACAGCCAGACAGAGACGGTACCGCCGGGGGCGACCCCCACCACGACCGAATCATAGGTAATGTGCTTTTTTTCATTGGGGCTGTAAAAACCC
>NVTY02000030.1 GCA_002401765.2 Thiotrichaceae bacterium | reverse complement strand
CACCTCAGTTAAAGGTGTCAAAGCCAGCGCCAACCTATACTCATTGATCGAGAGTGCTAAAGCAAACGGACTGGAACCGTACGCTTACCTCCGGTATCTGTTCACCGAACTGCCAAAAGCTGAAACAGTAGCCGCCATCGAAGCACTCTTGCCGGGTGTCATTCATCAGGATCAGCTGAAACATTAAGACGCAACCCTGTGGTTTGTTTTGCGCTTACGCTAGTTCAGTGGTCTCTGGATACCGGCCTTCGCCGGTATGACGGGTGGGGGGAGTTGAGGTGATGAGAAAAGATCAATGGGTCTGAAAAGAGATCAAGAGATCAGGGCGCTTGAAATACCAGCATCTATTGCTGCTAGTACAGTGGTCTCTGGATACCGGCCTTCGTCGGTATGACGGGCGGGGGGAGTTGAAATGATGAGAAAAGATCAATGGGCCTGAAAAGGGGGCGGTGTAGCGTAGTTGGCTTTACGGACAGATAAGCGCTGTAGATCGACGGTATAACTGTGTTGCAACTCAGGGTAGGCATTTTTTACATTCTGAGTGGCATAGGCTGATTTCCCCCGCCCTCGGAATGAATAGAATTGTTTGCGTGTTGTTTGTTTATGCTGGTACGCAATAGGGTGTAAGAGGTTTAGAGGTGTTTTATCGGGTCCATCGATTTGTGAAGTACTCTCACAATCGTAATGCCATGGGCTTGCTTAAGGTAGTACAAAATGTGACTTTCATAAGGGAAGCTTAGCAGGCCCTCGAAAATATTTTCTCGTTCGACTCCCAAGCCGGGATTATCCGCAAGAAGTTGTCCACGGGCCTCTAATTCATCAAGGTATGTTTGAGTCTGTAATATGCCCCATTGTTGAAGGGTGTAGTCGATGATGTCTTCAAGGTCACGTTCTGCTTTTCCTGTGAATTTATAGTCAGCCACTTACTCGTTTCCGCAATTTATTCATGACTGTTTTGCCATCGATAACATTACCGGCGTGCAGATCGGCGATCCCTTCTTCAATAGCTGCTTTCAGTTGTTTTTCCTTAAGCGCTTCGAGCTGCTCATATTCGGCGGCTGAAACCACTACGGCAATGGGCTTGCCATTTTTGTTGATCCCTACGGGGCCTCGTTGCGCTTTAATCAGCATTTCCCCAAATTCACGTTTGGCATCACTGGCATTGAGTATTTCCATGGCACACCTCATTGATTAAAATGATCAAATTGATTAATTTAATCAATATTAAGTCATTCTTGCTGTCATTTCTACCTGCTGTTGCTCGGTTTAGAGGAGTGGTTTGGTAAGTCATTGATTTATTGGGTTGATGGCCACGAAAAGTAGTTGCACTTCGGATAGCCCGTGCAGCCGACAAAGGGTTTCCCAGCGTTCTTACCGTTTTTCACCGTGCGCTGCACCAAACTGCCAGATTTACATTGGGGGCAAGACGAACCGGTCTGTTCTGCGGCCTTACTGCCTTTTGTTCGAGAAGTGCTGCGCGAGGCTGCTCGTGGTTTAGCCTTGCCGGGTTTTCCACGGCTATCAGGCCGCGTGGTTTTGCAATCGGGATAACCGCTACAACCCCAAAAGAAACCATTTTGCCTTTTCGCCGTCGTAGGGCTTTGCCACAGTCTGGGCAGGCGTGTTGTGTCTTAGCATCGCCACCAGAAAACTGTTGGGTTGGTGATTCGGCTTGCTGTTTTGCTTGGCGCAGAATCTCAGTGATCCACTGGATCTGACCATTGATGAACGTATTAAGATTGCCTCGCCCCTGTGCGATATCATCCAAGCCTTGTTCCCATAGTGCGGTGGTAGCTGGGGCTTTGATTTCATCCGGCAGAATGGCAACAAGGGCACGGCCTGTTTGAGTGCTGAGAATATGCTTTTTCTGTTTTTGAATAAAATTACGTTGCAACAGAGTTTCGATGATGCTGGCGCGTGTTGCTTCGGTGCCGATGCCAGAGGTCTCACGTAGGATCTTTTTCAGTCGAGCATCGGTAATTGATTTCCCTACCGATTTCATGGCAGCGATGAGTGTACCCTCGGTATAACGTGCTGGGGGCTTGGTCTGTCTGTTTTCGAGTGTTGTCTTTAATACCTGCGCAACCTTGTCAACTGTGACGAGCGGCATGGTTTGGTTTTCATTGTCTTGTTGGTCAGTTTTTCTTCGTCCCAATACGCTTCGCCAACCGTTGATTCGTGGCACCTTGCCTGTAGCACGAAACTGCTCGTCGCAGACACTGACTTCAATGATGGTCTGGTCATACTCATACGCCGGATAAAACTGAGCGATATAACGGCGGCAGGCAAGATCGTAGAGACGGCGCTCTTTCTCGGACATGCGCGAGATATCAGTGGGTGCAGAGGTTGGAATGATAGCGTGGTGAGCAGTGATTTTTTTATCATTCCAGGCGCGTGAGCACAGGTTAGTATTGGCTTCGTCAACAAAGGGAGCATAACGCACCTTGGATTGTTTTATGGCTGCAAGCACCTGCGCTGCTTCCGGTCGCTGTGACTCCGGCAGGTATTGGCAATCGGTACGGGGATAGGTCAGGGCCTTGTGGGTCTCGTACAAGGCTTGAGCCGTATCCAGCACCTCCTTAGCGCCCATCCCCCAGCGTTTTGACGCTTCCTGTTGCAGTGACGACAGATCGAAAGGCAGCGGCGCGGACTCTTTTTTGCGTTCCGTATCTGCTTTGACAATAGTGCCTTGTTGACCTTCGATCTTCTGCGCCACAGTGCGGGCCGTCTGTTGATTGATGCAGCGGCCCTCGGAATCGGCGACGTTTTTTGACGGTAGCCACTTTGCCTTGAACTGGCCGGTGGTAACGTCGAATTCACTGGTCAGGTCATAGTATGGCGTGGGTTTAAATTGTTCGATAGCCAAGTCCCGTTGCACAACGAGATTGAGCGTCGGCGTCTGAACACGACCTACGGAGAGAACGCCTTCATGACCGCTTTGTTGGCCGATTAGTGTATAGGCGCGGGTTAGGTTCATGCCCACCAACCAATCGGCTCTGGCGCGTCCTAGGCCAGCGAAATAGAGTGGTTCAGTCTTTGATCCGGGCAGTACGTTGTCCAATGCCTTGCGGATACTGCTATCGTCAAGTGCAGACAGCCAAAGCCGAGTGACAGGGCCACGCCATTTGCATAGCTCCAAAATTTCACGGGCGATGGTTTCACCTTCCCGGTCGGCATCGGTAGCAATCACAACATCCGATGCTTTACTTAAAAGCTGCTGGATTATCTTAAATTGTTTCCGTGCTTCTTTTTTGACTTCCAATTTCCAGTCCTGGGGCACGATAGGTAGTGTTTCAAAACTCCAACGTTTTAACGCTGTGTCATAGGCATCGGGTGGTGCCATCTCCAGTAGATGGCCAAAACACCACGTTACCACTTTGTCGTTACTTTTAAGACAGCCTTCGCCTTTCTGGCGTACACCCAGCACCCGTGAAATATCACGGGCCTGGGATGGTTTTTCACAAAGATAAAGTTGCATAATTGTGCTTCACGTGGAACGTTACACAGTGCCCCGGATTGTTTCCTTTAACGTCTTACCCGGTGTAAATGCCGGAAGTAACTTAGCGGGAATCTTCATGGGTTCACCTGTGGCTGGATTACGGCCAATTCGAGCACGTTGTTGTTTAGTATGAAACCTGCCGAATCCAACAAGGGAGATTTCACCACCATCTGACAATGTTTCTGTGATGATAGATTGAAAAGAATCAACAAAACGCTGTGCTTCCGCATCAGCGATTTGCAGATTGGTAGAAATTGCAGAAATAAGTTCTTTTTTGTTCATGAATCAGTTGCCTCTATTTGTTTTTGACGAACCTGAACCGTCTCAACACGCGCTAGAACGAGTGTGATCTCATCGACATAGAGAACCATCTTTGATCTCTCTTCGCCGGAAGATTCATCCTTCCATGTGTTGTGTTTTAACGCCCCCACCACTTTGACGCGCATTCCTTTCTTCAAAACACGCACTACATCTACTGCAAGCCAATCCCAGGCTGATACATCTAGCCAGAAACCGCCTTTATCCTCATACTGCTTACTTTCTTTATCCTGCACAGGTCGGTCAAAGTAAATCCGCATATCGGCGACTTGGCGTTCATCCTCTCCGACAGGGGATTTGAGTTCGGGATCGGCCCCGAGATTTCCTGTTCCAATAAATCGTGTTGACATGGTTGTAATGCCTCCTGTTGTGATAACAATGCATAGCCAAAAATGCCATGCAATGGGTGCTGAAAAAACGATTTATAAATATTCGCTAAGGAACATTACGTTTACGCTTCTCTTGCTAGTTTGTTTACCCGTCTTGTGTTTTCGATCAGTTTCTCAAGTGACTTTGATTCGTAGAGGCACAAACCGTGCAATAGATTTAATCTGATCCGGTGTTGTTCAAAGTCGAGCAATACTTTCTGAACGGTTGCAGATTGTGTTTGTAAGAAAGCCTCACCGATTTCATCATTGGCAATCGCAAAGTAGCGCTGCTTCACACCGTTCATTCGCCAACGAATATAGTTGCCGCTCGCGGTTCGATGGAAAACCAAGTAGGCGGTTAACTTACCGGCAAAGGTTCGGTCGTATTCACCAATCAGTCCGTACATGGTTTCCACAACCATTTCGAGTTCGGTCTGTAAATAATTAACTCGTGCGCGTAGCGTCTTCATCCGCCAGTCGCGGTTTTCTCCCTTACCCTTAAAGGGAAAAGGCCCTTTAGGCATGTTCTGCATTAGCTACTATTTCTCATCGTCTGAGTTAGCTACTTCTGTGCCTTTTTCACCCACATCTGTTACATTTGAAACAGAGATTTCGGGCGCAATTTGGGCACGCTTGGAACCATCAATAATTTTCTGCGGCAGTTCTCCCATCATCGACATTGCCTCTTTGGCTTTCAGCGCCATGGGAGTGTTATTACGAACATCATTACGAGTGACTAGAGTGAACTTCCATAGGGACGACAGTCCAAAGGCATGGCGAATCAACGTTGCAGTGTTATGCAGGGACTTGGTGCTTTTGTTACTGGGTAGTAGACCAATAAAGCGGGCAGTCAAGATTGTGCATACTAGCTGGTCATAATCGGAAATTAGATATGCCCCCATGTAGCCATAAGCGTTTGCGAATTGCAGAGGTACACGCACAGGCTCCAGGGAATGAGCAACGTCAATCTCTACGCCCACTGCCGCATTTTCTAAAAGCTGTTCTGTTTCCTGGCGCATTTTATTGATTTTTTTCCGAGCCTGAGTCAACGTCTCTTCAATGCGGAGCAAAGCCCAGTCGGCATAAGGATCATTCCTACCAGCAGAAGCCCAGACTCGTTTCATGTTCATGCCAAACCGTACCAGCCCAGTGATGTGCTCCTTGTCTTCTGTTTTCCTTCTTCCGTAAACAAGTTGTTGCGCCTGACGTGTTTGTATTTCGAGGCTTGCGTCCCCGCGCAGTGTCCCTGGACGTGCAGCAGCAGTTGTATAATCAACCACTGGATCAGCATTGTTCGGTAGTTCTCGTTTAGTTGTTTCAGTTTCAGTCATAGTTTCACCTTCGTTACCTGGTTTTTTTGTATCAACTGCGTTTCCATATTCACTGAGCCAGTGTTAGCACTGCTAACACTTTGCCGGATCATGCCCTAGGCTTTGAGGTGTCCGCAGTGCGGACACTTACGTCTTGGTCATTTCACTAACCTCTGACTCCGAGGTGTCCGCACTGCGGACAGCCAGCCCATAGTGGGTTTTACTCGGTTGGCTGTTGCTTACCATTGTTCTTGCGCTTCTTACTAATTTGCTCCATACGCCGTTGGATGTTACTTTTCCCTGTTGATCCTGCACGCTCTTGCAGAGATTGAACGAGTTCTTCCTGTTTCTTCCGTTCCTTTTCGCCACGGCGTTTTTCCTCTACAGCCCGACGTGATTCGCGTTCACGGTTTTCGCGTACTCGTAGGCCGATGGTGATTTGAAACTCGCCGGTCTTAACGCGCCTGCACAGGCTGGCCAGATAGCCGATAGGGTTTTCGATGGGCGTACTGCGTCGATTGGCGGCTGTTAGGCGACCGTTCCACTCATCAAGCACATCTTGTTGCTGGTCATCCCCGATGGGATTGAGATACATCATGGCCAACTCACGTTCGTTGGCTGAAATTCGATCTGGGAAGTGCAGAGACTCTGCTTCGCGTGTGCGCGGAGTATTACTACTTGTTGTTGTAGTATTTATATTACTACTACGTAGTACGTCCGTGTGCAGTTTTTTCACTGGGCCATTTTCGCTGTTTTCATCCATGTGCAGTTTTTGCACAAGGCTATTTTCGTGGGTTTGATCCATGTGCAGATTTTGCACATGGGTATTTTCAGGCTGTTGATCCGTGTGCGTTTTTTGCACGTGGTCTGGTTCGCCTGGTTTTACCGTGTGCAAATATTGCACATGGCTGTCTGAATCTTTATCCGAGTGCAATATTTGCGTGGAATCTTGACCATCCTGGGTTAGGGTATTAATACGAGAGTCAGAGATGGCGTAGAATTCAGTGCGTTCTGTGAGTTGTAACGCAGGTTCTGATCGTTCTTTGGCAACGACGCTGATACGCCGTTCGTATGACCATGTTTGAATACGTTCGCCCATGACATCGAGACCGTCATCAACCATTTCCGAAATGGTAGCGGCAACATTTTCGACAATCTTTCGTACACGTGGATGACTGTGCTCAATGCCGGTTTGTAGAAAGGTCATATACTCGGTGTCCAGGTACATCGCATCCCCCAGAGTGACTGGCTCATCGTGTAGAACATAGATGTTGCCTAAATAACGGCCGCGCCCATCGCGAACCCTGGCGCATAGAGATAGCCAACGTGTTGCACGTAGAATGGCTAAAGCTCTTGAGACGGTATGATTCGATCTGATATTGGCGTAGGTACATAACGTTTCGTAGTTGGGAAAGGCTGTAACAGCACCTGGTGCGCTGATGTGTAGTCGAATGATTTGCCATACCAGCTTATCCACTGGCTCTAGCACTGGATCAGTCACTAAGAGTCGCGGATAAGGGTCTTGCCAGTTTCCAAGATAGATGAGGCTACTTTGCTCATTTTTGTCCTTTGCTTTATCAGCAGATGAGCTGGCCTTCAAGTTTTCAACCGCACTCTGTATATAGAGCGACAGGGCTTTAGCCTGTGGTGAGATGGATTCGTTATTCTGTCCGTTGGCCACGTTACGACTCACTCGATATCAGTCATGGTTTGTGGCCGTAGACGATTGTTTGTTGTTGAGGTTTTCCCAACTTTGAATCAGCGACCACAAGCTACGTAGTGTGTGCTTCGATTCACGTGAAACGGCCAGATAACGTTCTACTGTGGTCTTACCTTCAGTGTTGCACCAGTATTGCCATACGGTCTCTTGTTCTTCGTCTGAGAGTAGTGTTGGCCGCCCCGCGCCGTGAGGTGGGATGCCCAGGAGTTTTTGGCGTTGGATGTACTCGGCGGTGGACATACCGAATAACGAAGTCATCATGGCGATAGGCGCTTCATGGCGGATCAAATCGTCCTGTAGGGCGTCTTGTTCAATTGCATGTTGCAGGTGGCTCATCATTTTCTCGAAACAATGATGATCTGTCTTAACCCTCAAAAAGTGACTACTGAGTCGAGCAAAATGTTTAAGGGCTTTTACTGGCAGTTGAGAGAGTTGTTGCACTTCATCAACGGTAAAATCGAGGTCTTCAATGGCTTTAAAATCACCTTCGCTCAATGCCTGGATAGCGTAGAGCATGACGTGATAAGCGAGCTGTGAATTATGATTGTGCATAGTCGTTCCTTTCCAGCCACAGCGGATCGTCGTTGTCATTATCAATCTGTTGTCGTAGTGTCCGGCAATAACGGATTAACGTAACCAGGTGATGAAAATGCTCATCAGGAATCAATGGATCGGCGAAGAGTTGATAAGACAACGAGACCCATGCAGGCTGGCCGATTCGGCGCATTAGTTCTTGTTGATTACCTTCCAGGCACAAACGACGAATATTCATCGAGTCGGGAAGATTGGGAATGCGTTCTGGTCGTGCTGTTTCTTCGGAACAGATGTAGAGTAACCACCATACCCACTGCCTAACCATTTGGTGCCAACGTTGCTTGGCATCCTGTTTCGAGGTGTTTTCGTCAATCAAGGGATGTTCGGGAAGATCGATAAGAAAACCCAAGCCCCAGTCACTGGAAGGCGTGACGCATTGCTCCAACTGATAATGGGTGGCAAGTTGGTATGCTGTTTCGTAAGCGCTTTGCCGAAGATCGGCAATGCCAAAACCCGATATTTCTCCCGATTCGCCATCATCTAAATCGTCAAATGTCTCCGTTGTTGGTGATGCTAGTTGAGATGGTGTTTCGGTGGATGTCGTCTCAAGTGTAGTGGCCACTGGCTCCGTTGGTGGGCTGACTGTTAAGCTTTCTGGCGTAGTCTCAATAGCTGGATCATCGCTTTTAGTATTGGCAGTTTGAATCAGCGTTTCCGGTTGCGGCCAAGGCATTTCTTCTGGCGGAGGTGTGATTTCAATCTCACGACCGCTCAACAAGGCATCGATATCAAGACGCATCGCCCGGACTGGTAAATCAAGCAGTTCGGAAATTCGCTCTTCTAGCGTTTGACGCAGTGCATCAGCGTCCCATTCGGGACGGTTATTCTCAGCCAGGCAATCCTGGAACAATTCGTCGAAGAGGGCGGTACCTTGTTCTGATATCTCTGCCCAATATGTTTGAAATGCTTTCTCGATTTTTCGGATGCGGGCGATCTGGGGTCTGCCTATTCCCGCACGAAGGGCTTCCGGTATGACAGGCAACAACACATCAATCGCGTAATTCATCTTTGTAAGCAAATCTTTGTTGGTTGCGTAACCTTCTTTTTTCAACCGATCATATAAATTACGTATTGAGTAGCTTTCACCGCCGTCCTCGGCCTCATACAGTTCTCTGAGTTCTCTGATTCCCAATGCTTTATCGATAAGCAACATGTCTCCACGTTTATCATTCTCGATTAGATGCG
Source organism: Thiotrichaceae bacterium (assembly GCA_002401765.2). GTDB lineage: Bacteria > Pseudomonadota > Gammaproteobacteria > SZUA-140 > SZUA-140 > SZUA-76. The sequence continues at coordinate 68,879 of NVTY02000030.1, read as the reverse complement.
CGGTTAATACATGGGTCTCTGATTTCCATGGCCGGAACAAAACGTGGATTTGGTTAAATATCTCTCGTGCGGTTTCTTCGTATAGTTCGTTGAGAATTTGTAGCCGGGTGTTGCCGCCAGATTCGACCATGTACCTCTTTTCACCGGAGCGACGTGTTACCGTGAGTGGGTTGTTCAGTCCACCTTGAGCCTGGATGGAATCTTTAATCTCGTCATAACGGGGATTGCGTTCCCTGCGAGGATTGCGGTCGTAAGGCTTGACCTGATCGAGGCTTAACACCATGGGCGTAGGTGCGATTGGATCGGACGCGGGTAGCTCGTTATTTTTACCGAAGTGAGGTGTCTTCAACAGATCCCCCAGTTGTTCGTCGGTGGGTCTCTGGTTCATGGCAACTCCACATCGTTAAGATGGGGGAAGAGTTCACGCACAAGCGCCAACATCGTCTCGCGGGCGCTTGCTGAAGGCCCTGAGCGTCGTTGTTCCCAACGATGTACCGGCGTTCGAGATGTCGCCGCTTCCCGGTAGGCCACGGTAGAGGGAATCACCGTGTCGAGAATACGAATCTGGCCTTTACTGGGGGCTGATTCTCTTCTCAGTTCACGGGCAATACGTTGCGCGTCAATAGTGCGATCCATCCGGTAGATGAGGCCATATAGGGGGCCTACAGGTGCACCCATGTAGGTCATAGGTTGTAAGCGCTCTAACATCCCCAATGTGCCGCGAGTAAACTCTCGTGCTGAGAGGATTTCCGGGGGGATCGGTGAGAGCAGCATATCGGCAGCTAACACGGCCGCATCTTGCAATGGCCCTACGGCTCCCTGTGTATCGATGAGAACAAAGTCGTATTCGCTATCGAATTTGCTCAGCAAATGTTTTAATCGCACCCGACCATCAGGTGTGTGCAAAATCCAGTTCTGCAATGCACCCTCGGGATCATCGGAGATGATGACATCGAGGTTCTTAATCGTGGTGTGGCTGATAACATCCTCCAATTGAGGGCCGGTAATCAGTGCGGAGAGTCCATGCTCTGCCTGTTGCTCTAATTCAAAATAACTAGATAGTGTGGGCTGGACATCGACATCCACCAATAGGACACGTTGGCCGAGATCAGCAAGAATGCCGCCTAGATTGGCGGTTTGGGTGGTTTTACCCACCCCGCCTTTGGTACTCATGACAGTGATCTTGAGAGTCAATTTAGTCTCCTGCTACTTGTTGTTCTGAGTCGCGCACGCTTCACAAGCAGAACGAGGGCGACCAAGGGTATAAATAGCTAACGCTGCGCCACATAGGACGCAGCGAAAGTGGTAATAGATACGACATCCAGGACAGGTATCCCCTAGGTTTTCATCAACGGGTGTTAGGTAGAACTTATGGCAGTGTTGGCATTGCCGGGATTCCCAAACAGATGCTTTAACCAGCTTCAGCACTGCTACTATGCGCGTAATGTCTAGTAGCGGTTTATTGACGGAATAGAGGTAAACATCGTAGACATCCAGCAGTATGCGTGCTTTGCTTCGTCCTAGCGGCTCAACAAGGTTATGTATGCGCCAGACCGTAGAGGCCTGTAACATGCGATGTTCACTCTCTCGGAACCAGGCGTCAGTAAATTGAGTCAAGCCTCGCGGTGATGAGTGGCCGGTTAGAAGATGATAGAGTCTATTGACGTATTTCTTTGGTAACTTTGTAAGCTGGCGAACCAGAGTGGTGCGTGCCCCAGCCTGTATCAACCTAACCGCTTCATGTGTTTGAACCGCATAAACACAGGGTTTGACGGAACACGAGTAACAGTCTTTCTTCGTTCGACACTCAGGCACGGTTGGCGCATAAGTTGTCGCATCAATAAGTGATAATCCTGTTTTACTCATTAATCGTTACCTCCCTGCGGAGACGTACCAACGAAACAAGCGTGTTCCAAAACGGCATCGATCTCTTCCTGTCTACCGTCGTTGAGTGCTTTAAGCAACCGTTCCCACCACCATGTCTCTGCACGAAGTATCAATAATGGTTCTCTTATTTGGATAATTGATGTCAACGCAGACGCAGAGGTGTGTGCTAGTGGTTCGACTAACTCTCTGGGTATACCTAGCAGTGCGACCACCAAATCAGGGTCTCTCTTTGCAACGTCTCGCGCCTTAAGTAAGAACTGATAGTTAATACTAGAAAAATCTGCATCAGTACTCATTTCACAAGCCTCCTTCCATTATTATTAATAAAAATATCGCTGTTTAAACTGGCTGGAAAGCAGTTGTAAACAGTCGAAAAATGGAAGAAGGTTAATCCACTTATAATGACTGGTGCTTTGTTCATGGGTGCGAACACTGGTTTGTAAATGAACGTAACAAATAGACTAACTGGATAAATCATGGCCAGGAATAGACTGCATGGCAGATTTTTTATGCTAAGAATCATGTTGAGGTGTGCGCCTATGTCGTTTGAATTAACGCACACTATGTTAGCTGTTGAGCAAGCAATAAACTCCCCGGATAACAGCCCCCTAGGGTTCACTTTTCGAACCTTTTTTCTTTAAAGGGGTGAGGTGTTTAACGCGATAAAAACACAGTAATTGTGTTTATGTTTAGGAGAGTTCGACTTAAAAAAATATTAATTAAGTCGGAGATTATTAGATAGTAATTTACTAATATTCTTGTAGGGAAAGTACTACTATTCTGTGTAGGGTGGCCCGAAACACCTATAGATAAAAATGGCTGACTGTGGCCCATCCTTTTGATTTTTGTTTCTTTAGAAATTCGACAAACTCAGAATGACCCTTGATGAATCAATGGAAATAAGGGAAGCTGGAATAGTTAAATGGCCTTATCGGTCATTTTGATGCAGATGGCCTGGAAAATTCGATCAAAACAAGAGAAAAGGTTACTTCGTACAAAAGGGAGGTGCGGTCTTCTAAGCGTACGAGCAGCGATTTGGTTGTTTGAATTTTTGAACCGGTTATTCATCACTCGCTTTATTCGAGGCATAATTCTCGATGTTGCTTGTTCACTCATATGCATCGCTCTGCCGTGTTTGAGGTGCTCACCAAATGTTAGTGACAACAGATGACGTTAAAAACCCGGCAATGTGGCCCCTAGGGGCTACTTTTCAGTGCCATTTGTTGTTTGTTAAATTAATGCAGTGAACCGCCCAAGTAGCGCTTGGCTATGATTTCCATCTTTGCGGGTATAAAAAAGTTCTAATTCCTCCCTAGATCGGCGCTAGGGCGGGTGTTCAGACCATTTTTCCATTAGAATGATCATAATCGTTCATGAATATGATTATTGGTAGTTAGTGCTCGCCTAAGCATGATTAGAGTTGTCTAATATAGATGGTTCTGCTGAATGAAAAGGGACTGTTGATGGCTGCTGGCGACCCAAAGCGGTCCATCTGGGTGAATGTAGCAAATTACCGCTGTTCGGCCTTAGCGGACTGTGGCGATTTTCTGAAAAGGCGGTCGGTTCAACATTCTTGAATGTACGCTTCCAAAATTATCGAGAGGACGCAAACGGCTCAAAGTCTACGCCCACACTATTATCACATATACTGACATGCACATTTGTGAGGTGGACTAGTCCTTCTGCCCAGTTTTAGTGGTATTGCTGAAGGTGTTGGTCGTGATGGCGGGCCCCAGCAGAATTGCCCTACCATCCTTCGTCATAGTGGATAACTAGCATTTGCATTAGATGCAACAGAACAATAAAAAGGGAATCTTATGCACCTGAACAGATATAGCTTACGAAACTTTCGCCGTCTTGAGAAAGTAGAAATCAATCTCGAAGAGAAAGAAACTATTTTTGTAGGCGCAAATAATGCGGGGAAAACATCAGCCACTGCGGCATTTAGGCTTTTTGTTTCACGTGATCGAGCATTTAAGATTCATGATTTTTCTGCTTCCTTAATCGCTGAAATAAATAAATTTGGAGAGATTGGAATTGCTTCCACTGATGTGGATGAACTAAATGGCAAACTTCCAAGAATTGAACTTGATTTATGGTTCACAGTTTCGCCCGCAGTTGAGTATGGTCGAGTTGCGGATTTTTTACCGACGTTAGGGAAAGACTATTCAGAAGTTGGAGTACGAATTTGTTTTTCTGCAATTAACCCAATTGAGTTACATGAGGCCTATTTATCGGTATACCCAAAAGGTGATCACAAAAAGTCGTTATCATATTTCCTAGGCCAATCCGATAATCTAACAAAATATTTTTCGCTCCAGTATTTCTCCCTTGAGAAAGGTTCGCCAGCAGAGGAACCAATTTCATGCTCACTCGATAAAAATAAAGCTCAAAAGACCTTGGCATTACTCTTACGAGTGGACTATGTGGAAGCTCAGCGAAATATTGATGATAAAGATTCGGCTCAAAGCAATCGGCTATCTTCCGTGTTTGCCGACTTCTACAAACACAATCTTAAGCAACGGGAGCATGATGAGGCATCTGCGCTCGTTATCGACAAGAGCAATGACGATCTGTCAGCACATTACAGAACCGAGTTCGAACCACTGGTAAATGTTATAAGTAATTTAGGATTTCCTGCCTTAAATGATCGCGGACTAAGAGTGATATCTAACCTCAGCCCAGAAAAGGCGCTTAGCGGAAATACAGCCATAACGTATATTGACGATGAGACAAAACATGAGTTACCTGAAGCATACAATGGCTTAGGATTTAAGAATTTAATTTATCTGGCTATACAAATTGCCCACTTTCAAATTCAGTGGCTCAATACAGAATTGAATCGACCTTTGTGCCAATTGATTTTCATAGAAGAACCGGAGGCCCATTTACACGCCCAAGTGCAGCAGACGTTTATCCGTAAAATTCGAGATGTAATGAAGGGTCAGGTTTTTGGGACAGCTTTACAAGACAGTATCGCTCAATTAGTAATAACAACCCATTCTTCGCACATCATAGCTGAGGCGGATTTCAGAAGTATTCGATATTTTCGGCGCTCACTTTCTAAATGCCAAACTTCTTCATCTATAACAAAATCACTCGCAAGTGATGTCGTTAACATCGCAGCATTTCAAGATGAAACTGAGGCAGAAAATCTGAAATTCCTCAAAAAATACTTGGCGCTTACCCACTGTGATCTATTTTTTGCGGATGCCGCCATTCTGGTCGAAGGTACAGTTGAACGATTGCTTATGCCAAAAATGATAAAAGAGGAAGTGCCCGAACTTGAATCTGCTTATTTAACTATCCTCGAATTGGGCGGGGCCTATGCACATAAATTTGCATCTTTATTGAGGTTCATTAACCTTCCAACCCTCGTAATTACGGACCTGGATTCCGTCGACCCGAATAAAAATAACAGCGCTTGTAGAGCGAGCGAGCCAAACGCAGTGACCAGTAATGCTTCAATAAAATCACTGCTGTTGAATATGAAAAATAAACAAACAAAAAACGAAAAAGGAATTTACGATAAAAAACGAAAAATAGACTCGCTCCTAAAGCTAACCTCAAAGGATAAGGAATGTTCAAGTAGCCCACACTGCTACGTGACGTTTCAACAGGCCGTGCCTGTATCTGGTTACGGGAAAGAAAAAACAATGATCCCAAGGACGTTTGAGGAAACCTTTATATATGAGAATTTAGCCAAAATTCGAGAAAATAAAATCGATGCGTTTATTACATTAGAAGACACTAAAAATTATGAGCATGACTACACCAAGATATATGAATCAGTTAAGTCTGATAAATACAAAAAATCTGAATTTGCGTTAAATATGATTAGTACAGAAGAAAAGTGGGCAACACCAGCTTATATTATTGAGGGATTAAAGTGGTTAAGTAATACGCTGAAATTAAATCCTGAAACCGTTTCTACTCCGGTTGGAAAATCATGAATACCCATCCAGATACACTCGCCGACTTGAAAATAAAAGCTTGCATTAATCGCCTCAAAAATTTCGCTGTTATCGCCGGGGCAGGATCTGGAAAAACAGGCTCTTTAATTAAGGCGCTAACTCACGTCCGCAATAAACAAGGAAAACAGCTTCGAGCGGCGGGCCAGAAAGTTGTGTGTATTACTTATACCAACGTGGCAGTTGAAAATATTAAGCGCAGGATGAATTTAGATGAATTATTCTCAATTTCAACCATCCACGGTTTTTTATGGGGGTTGGTTGAGAAATATCAGTCAGATATTCGTAACACGTTGAAGGATGAACTTATCCCGAAGCGTATTGAGAAAAAACGGGGGGATGACAATGGTGGTAATAGCAAAACAGCACAGAAAGCTAGAGGTCAAGTTGCGAGGCTAGAAGCTGACTTAACAAATATTCACCTGGTATGTCAATTTAGATATGACAATAGTGGTAGGCGCGACTATTCATCAGGTAACTTAGACCACAATGACATAATCGACCTAGTATCAACGATGATCCTAAAGCTGCCCAACTTACAAAAAATTATAGGGCAGAAATTTCCATATATTTTTATTGATGAGGCGCAGGATACCTTTAGCAGTGTCATGGAAGCTTTGAATCAGCTTGCATCAGCCGATGGTTTGCCTATGGTCGGGTACTTCGGCGACCCAATGCAACAGATTTATGAGAATCAAGAAGGTGAATTCAATGGCCCTGTTGGGTGCAAGATTATTAAGAAAGTTGAAAATTATCGTTGTTCAGCGGAGGTCATTAATTTACTAAATGCCATTCGCCCAAATTTGCAACAAAAGCCCGGAACAAACAATGTCACAGGAAGCGTTGGAATTCGCTTGATACAGGCCGAAGTCGGTGAAGGTGAGCGTAAAACTTATTCTGATGCTCAGCGATTAAAAGCCTTGAAACATTTCGATGAAGCGCTGGACTATTTTCAATGGAGCCAAACTGACAAAATTAAACGCCTGTTTCTCACCAGACAAATGATTGCTTATCGCCTTGGCTTTGCCAAACTCAACCAGTTGTGTACGGGTAAGTATGCTTCGAAAGCCGCTGAGGACGATTTTAAGGAAGGAGAACACTTTGCGCTTAAGCCATTTATTGATGTATTGATACCATTAATCGAAGCTCATAAAATTAATGATCATGCTGCAATGATTCAAATTCTTCGACAGCATAGTCCGCTACTTGATCCCGAAGGCAGCAGCAAGTTGCTTTCAATCGGTGTGGTTACAGAAAAATCACAAGCTGCAATTAATAGATTGGTTGAAATGTGGCCTATAGGCACCATCAAAGATATTCTAAATATGGCAAGTCAACATGGGCTGATCGGGCTGTCTTCAAGGCTTGAAGATCATCTTGAAAGGGAGCCACGCTCAGAGGTTTTTGATGACATTGAACACGCTCAGGAGAAAGGTGATTGGCTGTTAGATGAATTGCTAAAGTATAAAACCGACGAACTGTCTGCTTACCGGAAGTTTATTCTCGATTTGACACCCTATAGTACCCAGCATGGCGTGAAAGGTGACGAGTTTGAAAAAGTTCTTGTGGTTTTCGATGATACCGAAGCGAATTGGAATAATTACAACTTTAGGCGGTCACTAACACCAGCAACAGAAGGGAAAGGCCCAACTGAAGGACAAAAGAAAAAAAGCCTTAATCTTACGTATGTTTGTTTTTCACGAGCCATGCGAGATTTGCGGATTATTATGTTTACTGAAAATCCTGCGGCTGCAAAACAAGAATTGATAGCTAAAAAGTGGTTTAAGGATGAGCAGATCACTATTCAAGTAGTAGAAGATTCGATCTAACTCCAACCTTTCTGTGATCAAAGAAAGCGCTCACAGTCGATGGAGTCGGGTCAGCTTCAGCCGACCGCTAAGGCCGAAAGGCAGTCATACTCCTTGGTACCCTCGACCATTTCTTCATGGCCGGTCACTGGCATTGTTGGGAATAAAATCAAAATGTGGTTAGTAAAAATTATACATTGAGACCTTTGCACGAGTAGGAATTTTGTTCTCTGGCCAGGAAAAATCGCACGGAATGAGGGAGTTTATAGCTATAAATGACCGATTGAGTACGCTTTTAACGCAGCCAGAGGGCAAAAGAACAATCGTGCAAAGGTCTCACATTACTGACCCTATGCTGAGTTGGATGCATAGTAGAGGACTCGACGAACACGGAGTACATGGTCAGTGCTCAACCGATGAGTGATACTATCATTCAGATGTAAGTGAACGGTAGCTTCTGGCCTGAACCCGGAAACTTGCTACGGTCAGTGTAAAACCTGTAAGAAAACCGCCAAACAAAATATTTGGCGGCACAGTCGATTACTCCTTCTCAGTTGATTAATTGCTTAGCCAAAGCCACCTCAATGGAGTCTCCATCCTGATTGAGCACATCCAACCCAGTATCTGGCATATCACCGGATGTAGATTGGCTGACGGCAATCTTCTTAGCCATCAGCGATAGACACGCCATTTGTGCCGACCCGCTGTAGCCGAGGAAATAGACACCCACCGGTTCCGTTTGACCAATACGCCACGAACGTCGAGCGGCTTGTTGAAGCGTGTACACGTTATACCCACTCTGCATAAATACAATGGTGGGAAAGTCCAACAGATCCAGACCAGTCTTGACGAGTTCAGGGTTAGTGATAATCACATCTATCCCGCGCTCAACTTGATCACAGATCCAATCTTCCCGCTTGCATGTACCCACTGTGGCACGCAGTACCGCAGCTTTAAACCCTTCCGCCTCCAGCAGACTTTTCAGCCTAGTAGTGGTGTTTCGGGTGCCAGTGTAGGTGGTGTAAACCAACACACGACGGCCACGCATTTTCTCTGCTTTGCATAGCTGAATCAACTCTTCCTCTTTCGGGGAAGGTTCATCACCTATGACTGAGGGCACAAATGCCAACAGTTGCTTGGTACGTGGATGTTTCACGACTTCCTCACGAAAGCAGCAATCCGGCCACGCCAGCAGGCAGTTCAATACAACACCTAACAGGCTAGTGTCACCGCTGCGTAACGCATTTTTCAACGCATCGGTCAGTGTTGACTCAAGTGCTGAATATCGCTCGGCTTGTTCTGCCTCCATTGCAACTTCTGTGAAATGCTCATTGTAGGGTGGCAATACATTGTCACCGATATCCTTGAGCTTCAAGAAAGCCGTAAAAGGCAGTACATAACGCGCAACGCCCAACGGGCCAAAGCCCGGTGCTTTTTGAGTACGTACTGAAACACTCTTGCCACGAGCAGTACGGTGGTTTTTTGCGTCGGTCTCCTTGTAAATATCTTTCAGGATTCCATGGCACCGCATAAACGCCATTGCTGCCGTGCCCAACGTGCCACTCTTAGGATTAAAACGGAAACCATCTTCGATCATTCGCCGTGGCATAATGCGCCACAGTAGAAAAAAGAGATCGTCCGCATAGCCACCCATGAGTGTGCCCGTTAGCAGTAACACCTTACGTACTTTATTTGCCAACACGCCCATGGCTTGCCCCTGAGCAGAGTTGTCGTTTTTATACTCGTGTCCCTCATCGACGATGAGAAGGGCGAAGAAGCCATCGGGAAGATAGCGTTTTATAAACTCCGTTGGTTGATAACCACCTTGACCAAAGGATATTTCCAGTGAGGCAATAGAGCGCTCCATGCGCGTCGCCTGCCGATCAGTGAAGACTAACTCGCCTTCATCATCCATCAGGTTGATGAACTCATAAAGGTTGTCTCCCAGCATTCCAGAGAGTAACTCTTCTCCGAAACACCCGATCAACTTCTCCGCTGTCTTTTTGCCGATGGTTGGCAATTGACACATGGCATCGATAAGTAGTTCACGACGACTCTTTTGACGACGACCTGGACGAACCAATGTCCACAGTGGTTCGTTACACTCCTCGCACCACTGCTGTCGGTCAGTACCGTGTTTAAACAACATCGCTGTCAGTTTATTACCTTCAGCATCTTTGACGATGGTGCTGCACCGTGGACAACTTGCGTATTCCTCGGTTTGCACGAACGTCATGGAGTTTTCATTACCCGCTTCGGTATGAGTACGCACATGTGCCTTGCGAACCGCAAAGGCAGGTTGCCAATGGGAACCCATGCGCATACGGACTCTGCCAAGAATAAAAAACTCGGGGCTATCTGAGTCTTTACATCCCAACGCGGTTCTTAACTGCAAGAGCTTGCATAATGTATCTGGGCCATTGAGTACCCAAACACGCGCCTTGGGTACAGTCTCCAGAATTTCACGCCGCCACTTATAAACCAGGTGCGGTGGTGAAATTACCAGAGAGCGTTGATAACCCTCTTCGTACATGACAGCAGCGGTAGCAACCGCCATCATAGTTTTGCCTGTGCCCATCTCTGCATTAATAACCGCCGCTTTTTCGGTTTCATCAACCAGTAGACGGGTGATTGCCTGCACAACATCACGCTGGGCATCAAATGGCTTTCGTTTGAGACCATCCATGACCCACTCACGCGCTGTGTTCGGCGTACCGTCGTAAACAGGCGGGTTTTGTTGTGATACCGCTGCCAATAGATCATCACCAAAATCGGTAACGAACTGAGTCAGTGGCATTACGTTGGGTGCTGCATCTTCTGCACCAGCTTCAATTTCTAATTCAACTGCTTCTGTAACTGCATTCATGACTGTATCTCCTTGAGTAATAAAGTGGAGAAACAGTTACTCCCAAGTGGGAGGAATGTTTCCCACTGGGGTTGAATAAATTTTCAATCGTTAATTAAATATGTGAACCGATAACCTCATGGTCATCGCACTTCCTACCCGATTCTACGAAAGTGCTTGAGCGTCTGAAAAAACCAATAGTTTCAGACAAGGGTGCCATTGAATCCGCAATGGCCACGGTGGAAATCAAGATGCTTTGATCGAATGGCGCTAAATGTTTAACGCTATTCGATCAAAGCTCTAGCGAAGTGAAAAAATAGAACTATCAGGGGCAAATGCCCCTGATAGTTCGTAGTAAAGAAAACGATTGTTACCTGATCTCAACCACGCGAGCGTAGTTGTCACCAGGGGTAAAATCGATGGCTCTGATAACGGGTACAAAGCGGTCGGTCAGTACGGTGGTCGAGGTCAGTCGATTTTCGTCATCGACCTCCTGTGAAACCGTCCTCACCTTCTCTTTGTGTGTGCCGCCTTTGATTAAAAACTGTTGTCCGCTTTGTGAGCGAACCACGCCAGAGACTTGACCCGCTGCAAGCGCTAAAGCCAGGTGCCAATTTGACATCTTTCTTAACGGTCGCCTTGTGGTTTCCAGTGCGATGGAACGGAACTTAAGATCAAACTGATCCCATAAACAGGGATTACGGTTGATCTCATCCGCCAGCTGAGCACTGTCCATTTTCACGTAGCTGAATTTGACATCACTACCGACAGACGCTGGGACAACATAGGGTTCCGATGTCCACGTTTGTGGCAATACCTTGGGTTCCTGTTCTCCGTTCACAATGGCCAAAAGGCGATCTTTTGCCCCAGACACATCACGTCTTTTTTCCTTGGTACGACGGCGTACACCGAACAGCACAATCTGTTTAAACTGCTGTTCAGGTGCTTTGAACACCTCGATCCGATGGAAGTGAGTGGTGATCCAGCTAACCAGCTCTTTATCCAATGTGTATTGAGGAATGATGAGTACCATCACACCCTCAAACTGCAATGCCGAAATGGTCAGGTTGTAGAATAACTTCTCCAACCGTTTACGACCTTTACCGCCACATTGATCCCCAGTGCTTCCCTTGTCAGAGACAAGATCGCCATAGGGTGGATTGAGCCAAAGCAAACCATATTGCCGTTGACCTAGCACACAGTCCTGGATATCACCGTGGATACAGCGATCCAGAATCTGTTTAGCATGCCAAGCGCGTTCATTGTCATATTCAACACCAAACGCTTCTACACGCTCAGCACCTAGATGATGTTTGCACTCAGCCAAGGCCGACCCTTCACCGGCACAAGGGTCGATAATGCGCAGTTGCCCNGTTTTTGGAGCNNCCAACGCAGANAACACGCGTGTCATNGTGTNGGCATCCGTAGGGTAGTAGCCGTTTTTGATAAAGTTACGCGCAAGGCNTTGAAACATTAAAGCCATGGTNTCTCTCCTGTNATGAATTGAAATNNACTGGAGAGACACCGCCCCTGTTGAGGGAGATGTTCTCCCCAGTCGGGTTTAGNTGTTGATTTGAATTGTTAAGCCATNACCTCNCCNANCATTCGACGNGGTATNNGNTAGCGNTTGCCATCATGCGTCCCNANAAGAGGTCGCTTAGAGGTAATCACTATCCAGGGNATAGNNGCATTGATNAGNCCGATCTTCTGACCGACTTCAACTTTTTTATTNCGNCGCTGNTGNTAGGCNNTGACTTCCGTTCGCCATGCTTCATTAGNGACNGGTGTCATATCGAGATATTTCAANGGNCATGAATAGTGGTATGGNTGCATACCTTCNGTCATNTCCTTATATCCCCAACCGCAGCCTTCCGANTTTTGTAACAGGTAGCAAGTGATAAAACGTTCTTGCCGATTATCCTGCTTAAAAGTGATTTGGGCCACCGTCCAGAGTACGTTTCCACGTACACAGTGNGCGATGGTGTCCCAGCGGCGTTTNTCATTCTCCTCAGATTTCACTAAACCTCTAATGGTGTCTGATTTNGATGCGCCTTGTCTAAATAACCAACCCATGGTGNTACTCCTCTTTTGNAAATGNATAAGAGCNAGGCATTTATGCNCGTAATTTGGGTGCACNATGGCCCCGAAGGGTATGGCAATACCCCGCAGGTGAATGGAAAAAGTAAAAAATGAACCGACGGCAANAGTAGCCGGGGCGNTTGTCTCACAGTTCGNTGAAACGCCTANTTGGGTGCCAGTAAAAAACCGGCAAAGGTGCTACTGAATCGCAGTAGCCACGGTGAAACCTGTTTNCTGGATTANGCNCTCCANAATCTTCCTTGATANNCCNANGTCTGGAATATNAAGGAAGCCCCCGGAGAGGNGGGGGCTATGGNTAGTTAAGGGCAAGGGCACCGTCTCGGATAAGACGAGTCACCTCTTCTTCGACNTCTTCAGCAAGACTCAGATCGATCAANGCACCNTTAACACCNATGCCATTGAAATCTTTGATCCACTCTCGCTCGTAGAATGTCTGGATAATAGTTTCAGCCCAGTGNTCGAGNAGTGGCAGATGGCATATNGCCTTCGTTAACTGCCAGATTCGGTTTTGAGCNGCTGCTTTATCATCTACCGAANCACTATCNANTTTGGATATGGCGATAGTGCGGCGGTTAGCAAGATCAGGGTCTGTGACTAAGGGACGTGCACGAAACAAGTTTCGGGTATGGCGCTCAGATTTAGTTCGTATTTGTTGGTTCTGATTGAGCAAAATCGTAGGAATAGTGGTTCTATTTTGAGGTTTTGAGATTGAAGAACGGGCAAAGACGGGCTGAAGATGTGATGCAAGAGTCGGAAGTTGTTTCGTGCACGTCCCTAAACGATCAAAGACCCACAAGTGCGCCATGTCACCGCCGAAAACATTACTGGCAGGCATTCGCCCGGTGTAATGATTCAAGCGCTTGGCTTCGCCGATTTGTATTAACTTACGTTGTGGATCGCCGTTAGCTTTGTTACCAGTTGAAAGGAAAAAACTGTTGATTCCACCTTCTTCGTTGGCGAGTGAGATTCCGGCTAAGAACTCCTGAATCGCGGTATCACGGCCCCAGAGTGACAAGAACAACAGCTTGTCGTAAGCGTCTACCAAACTGGCATCGACATACAGATCAGGGATGACATCTAACTGCATTAGTGATTGTTGCATTGCTTTCTCCTAGGCTATTTTCTAAAAAAACAACCGAAGAAAGCGCCCGTCGGGGTAACTTTCCCCGGTTGGGTTTGATGTTATGTTTACGCGTTAGCGGTATTTTTGCTCCAAATTTGCTCCCGAGGGTCAAAGGCGTAACCAAGATCCTTGAGGCGATTCCGCTGTAAACGGAACTTCAGTCGATCCACCGTTGGGTCGAGTTTGACTTGAGTGCCCAAGGGCCACAACGAATCAAACAGCGCTTCATCTCCGCCGTCGTCACCATGCTCACCACCGCTTTCGATATTAACTTCGGTGGGTTGAATAGCTTGATCAGAGACAGCAACCTCTTTTAATTCAGCTTGGTTGTCTACTGGATCAGGTTCAGCGGCAACCTCTTTATCTTCAGGCTTGAGATCATCAACACCATCGAGAGTAAGGCTCTTAATTGTTGCCCTGACCTCAACGACAAAACGACCGCCAGCTAAATAGGACGAAGGAAATATCTGCGTAACATTGAAATTCCCCTCATACCGGCCTTCCTCATACTGTTCGAGCAGAGTGTCTTTAACAGCAAACTCCCCCAAATCAGTGATCAGACGACCGACATTAAATGGCCCGTTACGGCCTTGGATAGTACGAATGCTGCTGTTTATATATTAGAGGCGCCATTGATATTCATGGATTACCTCTCTTGGTTAGCAATTGAAAAATGCGCAGAGAGATATCCCGTGACAGGGGAAACTCCCCAGCAGGGTTAAAAAAGAATGCCGTTAGGCTGGATGAAAAATGAACCGGCGACCGGATGGTCGTTGCGCCTATTGCACGGTTCGGCGGAGACGCTTTTGGGTGTTGGCAGTGCCAACAAGGGCCACTGAATAATCAGTGGGGCGGAATTAGTAGCAGGTTAGTTCAGGCGTTTGGTAGATATCAAGGGATAATTATTTCCAACTAAATAAAATATCACTGGACTTTAAATAATGGGAAGCCCCCTTGGAGTGGATGAGTCCGCGATAAGGTGGCTGATGTATCCAACTCCAATCATGATTGNTGCAATTCGCAGGCATTTATCCAATTCAGTCTGAGGTTCCCATTTATACGCTCTATATACGCCATAGCCAACTAATCCCATTGAAACGAAACTGTGGCAAAACTGCCGGTGGTGTGGGCCAAGGGAGGCGGGTTCAAACTTATCTGGTAGCATCCCACCCAAAGTAGCGAGTGATGTTGCAATCACCGGATTATGAACAATGCTCTGTTTATCTGGGTGATTATCAATAGCAACAAGCGTTGCAATGCCAGTGAAAGCTCCAATGGTTTTATGCGCTGATCCGTTCATGCTTTATCTCCTAAGCAATTTTCTTCTTTACCTGCTCTATAAGCGCATCACAACACCCAGTTACTTCCATACTGAGCGAGTCAATGCTACGTCCCTTGGCTTTGATTTTTGGTTTCTGTCCATGCTCAGTACACCGAATAGAGCCAACCGATTGGCTAACTGAATCTTTGATGGAGTTGAGCATTGCTGCTTCAATCGCGTTGCCCATGTTGTTGGGGGATACCTTACGGCCATTAACTTCAAACGAAATATCTATCATGGATTTTTCCTCAGCTGAATGTGTATTCTTTCCACGGAATCTGTGCGGGGCGAATATTGCTAAGGAAGTTCACAATATCTTTGCGACCCCAATAGGTTGGAGTACCCCGTGAGTCTTGGCCCATCAATACAATAGGCATTTCTGGAAACAATGAACGGAATGATTGTGCTGCCTGCTGGCATTGAGTTTGAGAGTTAAGAATCTGGTTCTTTACCACGGTAATGGCAAAGGTCACGCCTTGTTCTTTGATCACTGCCCCTTGAATCTTAGTCATTAGATAGTTTCCTGTGTTGGTTAGCCGGTGATGCCCCCTAAAACTACTGGGGGCACCGGTTACTTCTCTTTTCTAACACCCTTGAACGGTGTTTTGTCAGTTGTTTTTACGTCCATAAAACGACCGGTACCGGTGTCCCGTTTTACATAATACCCCGAAGGGGTTTGCGTTTGGGAGCGGCCTTTAACAGCGCCATTTCTGTGACCATATCCTGCGGGAGGATTGGTAGCCATGATTCTTGACTCCTATATTTTGTGAGTTAACTAAAGCCTTTCTTTAGTTTTGTAAATTATAATAAGATCAAAATGATCCTGTAAAGGATGAAAAAGATCCGAAGACGAAAAAGATTCGCGAAATGGATGTTTTTAGGGATAAAATACTGCTGGTAGTGATATTGAGGGGTTGGAGTGGTACTTTCAGACATTAAGCAAGCTCAAAGAGAGCGCTTGTTGCATATAGACTTCCGAGCCTATTTTTTGGGGGATGTGGGTCGGAGTGACTTAATCAAGCGCTTCGGAATAAAGTCGGCGGCGGCTACGCGGGATATCATTATCTATAATGAGTGTGCGCCTGATAATTTAAGTTATGACNCAAAAACAAAGTCTTATCTGCGTACCGATGGCTTTAAGCCCTTATTTGAATACAAGTCCTCTCAGGTATTAGCATCGCTATCACAAGGGATCGGTGAGGGCTTTGTTGAGCCTCAGCATNCAATCCTTGCCTGTGAAACCCCGTCAAAACTCAATAAGCCAAAGTTGGATGTGCTTTCTGTTATTACCCGCGCAATTCATCAGCGCAAAGCGGTGAAAATAGAGTATTGCTCAACGAGTTCTGGCTCATCTAGTCGAGAGGTTGTCCCTCATGTGCTCGTTGATAACGGTTTGCGCTGGCATGCGAGAACCTATGACCGGAAAAATGACCGGTTTGGAGACTTTGTTATCACCCGGATCACTAAGGTGAAGCTGTTGGATGAACCTATTCAGGAATATGAAGACTTAANGCATGATATTCAGTGGAATCGTATTGTCGAAATGGAGCTAGTGCCACACCCTAACATCAAACACACGCAAGCGATTGAGTTGGATTACGACATGACTGACGGGGTGCTTAAGCAAAACGTGCGGGCGGCAGTTGCAGGTTATGTCCTTCGTCGTTGGAATGTAGATTGTACTGAAGACCACAGCCTGAAAGGTGGCGAGTATCAATTGTGGTTGCGGAATAGTGCGGCGCTTTATGGTGTTGATAATTTGGTGTTGGCACCAGGATATATTGGGCAAAAAAGCGCGTGATGGTAAAGTTTTCATATAACAGCGACTTAATCGGTGGCTCTCTTATGGTCAGGGAAAGCCGGTTTATCGCTGCGTTAATGCTTGATAATACATCGGGTGAACAGTGGCAACAGGCTGTGATAGCAGAGAACCAGCTGCAGAAGCGTAGCCCATCAACGGCCAGGCGAAATTCCCAGGCCATCAGAAAACGTCTGGAGCGCCTGGATGATGAATATTGGCGCATGCTCAGAGATGGCGATGATGAATTGGCGACTCAGGTCTCTTTCGTTGCGGCGTTAGAACGTAATCTATTACTGGTCGAGTTTATGGAAACCGTACTGGTAGATGCTTACCTCACTAAGGTAGAAAATCTTCAAGCCTACCAATGGGATGAATTTCTAACGGATCGCGAGGCGAGAGACTTAGCCATTGGCCAATGGGCGGAGTCATCCCGTAAGAAAATGGGGCAAGTGGTGCTTCGTATGTTGGCAGAAGCGGGCTATTTGGTGTCGAGTCGCTCACTCAAATTACAGCGCGTAACGCTCCGAGCGGAATTAAAACAACTATTAATCGACAAGCACCAGCATCGCCTGCTGGCATGCATGGAAATGGCGCAATGAATCAGCAGCTGCAAACACGTTTAGATAAGATCCCTGACAAGCTGGTCTCAGAAGAGTTCCTGAGCAGTAAAGGCATTGGTAACGAGATTGGTTTCTACATCTTTGATTATCCCGCAGAGCAAGAGCTACAAGTGCGCACCTACATTAGCTTTCTTGAACAGCTCATGGCGAAAAAAAGCGCCAATCTCAAGCTCATCCATATCAATCTTTTGGATCTGTTATTGGCTTATCTGGAAAGTCGAAAGCTGTTGGATAAAGTTATCGAATTACAAAAGCGTAAGGGTGACGATGCCCTGTTGAAAGCCCTGGCAGGGCCACTGCACATTGATAAAGTTAGCAAATACCTGATTGATGAATACTCAGTCAGCGAACACGATATGGTCCTGATCTCTGGTGTCGGTTCGGTATGGCCACTGTTACGCACCCACAACTTGCTTAATGGTCTGCACGCCAAGCTTGGGCACAAGCCGCTGGTCTTGTTTTATCCAGGTGAATACACAGGGCAGGATATGAGTCTGTTCGGAAAAATAAAAAGTGATAACTATTATCGCGCCTTCAAGCTCGTACCGTAGTCGGTAAAAGGGAATAGCATGAAAATAAAAAACCTCTTTTTCAAAGATCTCAATCGCTCCATTAACGGTGTCGTCAAGGCTGACCAGGACGATAACGCCACCATGCTCAATGAGCTGGAAGAGTACGTTGTTACCAACGAGCTGGATCGCCACTTTCGCGGCTTCTTTGAAACCTATGGCATCGCTAATGATGATCCCGCCATCAGCGGTCAGGTGGGTGTGTGGATCTCCGGCTTTTTCGGTTCCGGTAAATCCCATTTTCTGAAGGTTCTCTCCTACTTGCTTGCCAATAAAGCCGTTACTGATGCTCAAGGGGCAGAATGCCAAGCCCTACAATTTTTCGACGAACATAAAATTCGCGATGCGATGCTGCGGGCAGACATCATCAAAGCGGTACGCAACTCTACCGATACTATTTTGTTTAATATCGATAGCAAAGCCAGCACCAACGACGGCGGCAATGCCATCATTAACGTTTTTCTGCGTGTGTTCAACGAACATCAGGGGTTTAGTGGTGATCACCCCCATATTGCCCACATGGAACGTCACCTCAGCGAAAAGGGTGTCTATGAGCAGTTCAAGCAAGCCTTTCATGATGCCAATGGCTCCGAGTGGCAAGACGAACGCGATGGTTATCAGTTCTATCAAGATGATGTAGAAAAAGCGATTTCCGTCGCGCTCGATATGTCTGCCGATGCCGCTCATAAATGGTTCGAAGACTCAGAGCAAACCTTCAGCGTTACGGTAGAGAACTTCTGTCACTGGGTTAAAGAGTATCTCGATAAACAAACTGCCGACCACCGTATTGTCTTTCTGGTGGATGAAGTAGGGCAGTTCATCGGCAGCGACACCAAGCTCATGCTCACCCTGCAAACCATCACCGAAAACCTCGGTACCATCTGCAAGGGCAGGGCGTGGATTGTCGTTACCTCGCAGGCCGATATGGATGCGGTATTGGGTGAACTCTCATCATCCAAAGCCAATGAATTCTCCAAAATTGCGGGGCGTTTTAAGACCCGCCTATCCCTCTCAAGTTCCAATACTGATGAGGTAATTCAAAAACGCCTACTCAAGAAAACGCCAGAGGCCGAAGCTGAGCTGGCGGCGCTGTTCGATAAAAAGGGCGACATCCTCAAAAATCAGATCTCCTTTGATCGCTCCGGCCCCAATATGAAAAACTACGACAGCGCCGAGAGCTTTATCGACAACTATCCCTTTGTCCCCTACCACTTTCAACTGGTGCAAAAGGTCTTTGAAGAGATCCGTAAAGTGGGTGCAACCGGTGCCCATCTCGCCTATGGTGAACGCTCCATGTTGGATGCCTTCCAGATGGCCGCTAATGCCATTGCTGATAAACCGGTCGGCGCATTAGTCCCGTTTTACCAATTTTACTCATCGGTAGAAGGCTTTCTCGATAACGTCGTCAAACGCACCATCGACCAGGCCAACGAAAACAGCGTGCTGGATGACTTCGACAGCAAAATGCTACGCACCCTGTTTATGATCCGCTATGTAGACCTGGTTAAAGGCACACTCAATAATTTGGTCACACTCTCCATTGAAGAAGTGGACAGCGACAAGCTCGCCCTGCGTAAACAGATCGAAGCCAGCCTGCAACGTTTGGAAAAAGAGAGCCTGATTACCCGTAATGGTGATGAGTTTCTCTTTCTAACCAACGAAGAGCGTGATATCACCCGCAAGATCAAAGCCACCGATATCTCCAGCACCGAAGAGAACAAAGAGCTTGGTTCACTCATCTACAAAGACCTGCTCAAAGACAAAAAGAAATTCCGTTACAGCAAAAACAAAACCGACTACACCATTGGCCGCTACCTCGATGGCCACACCCTGGATGGCAACTACAACTGCGATCTCATGGTAGAAGTTGTCACGCCATTGATGGAAGGCGAATACAGTCTCTACAACGAAGGTTTTAGCATTACCAAAAGCACCGAAGGGCAGGGCAAGGTGCTCATCAAATTGTCGGATGATAAACAGTTCTTTGCTGATCTACGCACCTGGCTGCGCACCAATAAGTTTATTCGACTGAATAGTGACTCATCACAGCAAGAGCTGACCCGCATCCTGGCGGATCGCGGTCGTGAAAACCAGGAGCGCAAAAACCGTCTACGCCAACAGATGGAAGCCACACTGGCCAACGCTGAAATTTATTGCCTTGGCCAGCGCCTGAATAGCACCAGCAGCAGTGTTTCAATGTTATTTGATGACGCTTGCCAATACCTGTTAGAGAACACCTACACCAAGTTGGATTACCTGCATGTGCTGCAAGACGATCCCTACCGGGAACTCAAAGCCGTACTCACCATGGATGATGTGGCGCAAATTGGTCTGACGCTGGATGGCGAGCAGGGCAATCCCCTCGCTACCAGTGCAGTGGAAGAACATATCACTTTGCGCGCTAGTGGTAACGAGCGCATTCTGCTCACCGATATTATCGAGCACTTCAGCAAGCGCCCTTACGGCTGGGCGGATGCCGAAATCCTGCTGATTGTCGGCAGGCTCGCCGCTGCTGGGCGCATCTCGCTGCAACTGAATGGCGGTACACTGCCGATCAACGAAGCCTTCGAGCCGCTACAAAATAGCCGTCGTCGTCGGGAAGTCTCGGTGATTAAAAAACGCCAGACGCAAGAAACGATTCTCAAACAAGCCCGCAGCCTCACCCAAGATCTCTTCACCACCATGGGGCCAGCGGCAGAAAAGGAGCTGTTTGAGTTTTACACTCACCACTTTCAACAGTGGCTCAGCAACCTCAAAAGCTATAAAAGCAAAACCGATGTTAGCCACCTGCCGGGCAAGGCCACCATCGAGCAATCCATACTGACGCTGGAGCGCTTGCTGAGTCATAACGATAGCTACGACTTTTTTCAGCAGGTTGTCAGCAGCAAAGATGACTACCTGAACCTGGAAGAAGACTACCGTGACATCCATGAATTCTTCTCTACCCAGCTGCATACCTGGCAGCAGCTGCAAACCGCCATTGTCCATTTTGACAAGAACAAACAGCACCTCGGTGAGGATGAACAAGCCAACAACGCCTTAACAGAACTCAATCGCATTGCAGAAGCCCCCGCGCCTTATAATATGCTGCATCAAGTGGCCGGTCTGATTAGTACGGTAGAAGGTATCAACAACCAACTGTTAGATGATCGCCGCGCCTACGCCGCCAAACAGGTGGATGAAAAGGTCCAATTGTTAGAAGGGGAGATCCAGGCCAGCAGCATCGCAACGGCTGAACTCAGCAACCGCTTGCTGCGCCCACTGCAACTGATCAAGGCCGAGCTGGAAAATGAAACCAGCATCTCTAATCTCTATATGCTGCAAAGCCAAACGGCGCAAGAGAAGCTCGACGACGGCCTTTATGAACTGGAACGTACCATTCAAGCCGAGCGGGAAAAACAGCAACTGGCTGAACAAGCCGCCAAGCAAACAACACAGCCTGCCTCCACGACAGAGTCAGGCGAACCCGCCCAACCCGTTGTTCAACCGCCACCACCAGCCCCCAAGCCAGTGCAGAGCGTCTCCGCCGCCGCCGTTGCCAACCGCAGCAGTGGCCGGGTCTATCTTGAAGACGCCCAGCAGGTGGATGCGCTCATCCAACAATTCAGTGACGAGCTGCACGCCGCCCTCAAGGCTGGCAAGCGTATTCGCATTCAATAAGGGCAGCAGACATGGATACGGCAAAAATCAAAAGCTACGCCCCTAAGGCGCGCAAAAGCTTTATCGAGGCCATTGCCCGCCAGGCGGCATTGCTGGCTATTACCGAGCAAGGCATTAGCCCCATCGAGATCAAAGGTGATGTCGCGCTGATTGATGGCAAACCCTACCCCGCCGCGATTGCTCAACAGCGCCGTGGCCTGGAAACTCTCATCGAGCAACATGGCTACCAACAGGTGATTGAAAAGATCGCCTACAGTTGGTTCAATCGCCTGGTCGCACTGCGTTATATGGAGCTGCACAACTACCTCGACCACGGCCGTCGTGTGCTCAGTCATCCGGAGCAGGAAAACGCCTACCAGATACTCGAAGAGTGTGCAGATATCGAGATGGACGGGCTGGATAAACAGCAAGTCATCCAACTCAAACTGGCTGGGGATAAAGATGAAGCACTCTACCGTCTGCTGCTACTGGCTCAATGCCACCAACTGCACCAGGCCATGGGTTTTCTGTTTGAAGCGGTAGACGATGCCAGCGAACTGCTACTGCCCAACAACCTCACCAAAACCGACTCGCTGATTCGCCAGCTGGTCAGTGCTATCCCAGAAGAACAATGGCAAAACGTCGAGATCATCGGTTGGCTTTATCAGTTTTACATCTCCGAGAAAAAAGATCAGGTCATCGGCAAGGTGGTCAAGAGTGAAGACATCCCCGCCGCCACCCAGTTATTTACCCCTAACTGGATCGTAAAATACCTGGTGCAAAATTCCATCGGTCGCCAATGGCTGATGACCTATCCCGACTCGCCCCTCAAAGGGCAGATGGAGTATTACATCGAACCGGCGGAACAAACCGCCGAGGTGCAGGCGCAACTCAATGCCATTACCCCAGCGAGTATTGATCCACAAACCATCAAGGTGCTCGATCCTGCCTGTGGCTCTGGCCATATCCTGGTGGAAGCCTACGACCTGCTCAAGGCTATCTATGCCGAGCGTGGCTATCGCAGCCGCGATATCCCACAATTGATTTTAGAGAATAACCTCTACGGCTTAGACATCGATGACTGCGCCGCGCAACTGGCTGGCTTTGCCCTGTTAATGAAAGCCCGCGCCGATGATCGTCGTATCTTTACCCGCAATATTAACTTCAACGTACTGGCCCTGCAATCCAGTGAGCACCTGAATCCACTCAAGCTGTGGAGCGATCTTAACCTGCGCGGCCAATGGCAAAAAGAGCAGACCGATGATCTGTTTGGCTCAGCACAAGGCGAATTCTCTGAGCCACAAAACGATGCTAACTATCAACTGATTGTTGATTTGGTTGAACGCTTTCAACAGGCTAAAACCTTTGGTTCATTGATTGACGTGCCTCATGAAAAACAGGCGGCTATTAAATTGTTATATCAAAAGCTGTTGGAACTGAGTGAACAGGGGGATACTCGTGAGAAACCAGCGGCTTTGATTCTATTGCCGATTATTCATCAAGCTTTGCTATTGAGTCAGCGCTACGATGCCGTGGTGGCGAACCCGCCGTATATGGGCGGTAAAGGCATGAATGCAGATCTTAAAGCCTTTGCCAAAAAACGCTACCCCAATAGCAAATCAGACCTGTTTGCCATCTTTATGGAGCATGCTTTTAGTTTGCTCAATGAAAATGGACACAATGCCCAAGTAAATATGCAGTCGTGGATGTTTTTGTCCAGTTACGAAAAGTTGCGTGAATGGCTATTGGATACCAAAACTTTTGTCACTATGGCGCACCTTGGCGCTAGGGCGTTTGGACAGATCTCGGGGGAGGTGGTGCAGACCACTGCATGGATATTGAATAAAAAGCATGTGGATCATTTTCAGCCGGTATTTTTTCGTTTAATTGAGGGAAATGAAGGCGAGAAAAAACAAGTATTGTTATCCAAGTTAAAACGGTTCGATCAGACACGGCAGGATGACCTTAAGAAAATCCCGGGTAGTCCGGTTGCGTATTGGCTGACTGATAAAACGAGATCTGTTTTTTCTGTAAGTAAATCTATTTCAGAATATAGCCCTGGTTCTGTTGGCCTACAAACAGGTGACAATGATAAATTTATCCGGAGGTGGTTTGAGGTTAACTTTCAAAAGATGGTTTTAAACTGTTCGGATAGAGGTGAGGTTAAACGGTTTTCAGGAAAATGGTTTCCATATAATAAGGGAGGGGAGTTTAGGAAGTGGTATGGTAATCAAGAGTATGTTGTGAATTGGGAAAATGATGGGGAGGGTATTTCTTCATTTATACCTAGAGCAGTTATACGGAACCCGAAGTGCTACTTTAAACCATCTATGAGCTGGTCAGATGTCACATCAGGACTCCCAGCTTTCAGGTACTTTCCAAGCGGGTTTATTTATGATGTTACCGGAATGTCCGCTCATAATCTCGACGAAGAAAGATTGTTTCGTACTTTAGCGTTTTGTAATACAAAGATTGTAAGCTGGATTGTTAAATCATTGAACCCAACTCTTCACTTCCAAGTAGGAAATTACTCGTCACTACCCTGTATTGAAAATGCCTTTAAACAGGTTGATGTGACGAAAGTTAGCGCTTGTGTGTCATTGACGAAGCATGACTGGAACTCGTATGAGACATCTTGGGGATTTGAGAGCAATCCATTGGTTAAGTTAGGTAGGGATTTTAAGTTAGAAAATTTAGCGGCTATATTTAACGATTGGTTGGATGGCAATAGAAAGTCAATAAATGAACTCAAACAGTTAGAGGTGGAGAATAATCAGCTATTCCTCGATGCTTATAGTCTTCAGTCTGAGTTAACACCAGATGTTTCGCTAGATCAGGTCTCTTTGACTGTTAATTCGGCATTTAGGTATGCGGGTGAAACTGATGAGACAAAGCTCTCAAATAGGTTTCAATCTGACAGTTTGTATGAACTTATTAGTTACGCCATTGGCTGCATGCTAGGCCGCTACTCCCTTGACCGGGAAGGTCTAATCTACGCCCACGCCGCCAACGAAGGTTTCGCCGAACTGGTCGCAGAGGGTGCCTACAAAACCTTCCCCGCCGATGATGATGGCATTATCCCCCTTAGTGATCAGGAGTGGTTTGATGATGACGCCACCAATCGCTTCCGTGACTTTGTTAAAACCGTCTGGGGTGAAGAACAGCTACAAGAAAACCTCGCCTTTGTCGCCGAAAGCCTCTGCTTGCATGTGATCAAGGCTAAGTCTGGTGAAACGAGCCTGGAGACCATCCGCCGTTATCTGGCCACCCAGTTTTACAAAAACCACCTCAAAACCTATAAAAAACGCCCCATCTATTGGCTGTTTAGCTCCGGCAAACAAAAGGCTTTTGAATGCCTGGTCTACCTGCACCGCTACAACGCAGGTACCCTGGCGCGGATGCGCACCGAGTACGTCATCCCCCTCACCAGTAAACTCAACTCCCACGTTGAAAAACTGGAGCAGGACAAAGAGTCCACCGAATCTGCCGCTGAAGTAAAAAAGATCGAAAAAGAGCTGCAAATCCTGCACAAAAAACAGGCCGAACTCAGCAGCTTTGACGAAAAACTCCGCCACTGTGCCGACCAGCGTATCGAACTGGATTTAGACGACGGCGTAAAGGTCAACTACGGCAGGTTCGGTGATTTGTTAGCGGATGTGAAAGCAGTGATGGGTAAGAAAAAATGATGCTGCCAACAGACTCGTTCCCACGCTCCTGCGTCGCCTGCATGGATGCTGGTGAGGGGCGTGAGCAGGACGCGGCAAGCTTGGGAATGCAGACAAGGCTCGATAGTCATGTGAAATATGGGTTCCCACGGAGGACCGTGGGAACCAGACAACGTGGGAGATTTGCTGGTGGACGTAAAGCTATGAAGGGGGATAAGGCATGTGTTTGATTAACGAGATGTTAAATCAGCCCGAAAGCAAAACGCTGGAGTTTAAGCGCGACCTCTCGTCACCCAAGCCTATTCTAAAAACCCTGGTCGCGTTTGCGAACACCGCAGGCGGTCGTTTGGTGATCGGCATCGGTGATGATAAACAGTGCATGGGTGTTGAAAGCCCGCTGGATGAGGAGGAGCGACTCAGTAACCTGATTGCCGATTCTATTTCACCCCGTTTGGTGCCGAATATCGAGTTGGTGACGGTCGAGGATAAGACGCTACTGGTGGCCGAGGTTTTTCTCAGCAGTTCACGCCCTCATTACTTAAACAGAGAGGGGAGTGAACAGGGTGTTTATGTTCGCCTGGGTTCCAGTAACCGCCAGGCGGATCAAGCGCTGATTGGCGAATTACGCCGTTCGGTTGAAGGCATCGCCTTTGATGAAATGCCCATGCCGGAATTGTCCGTTGATGATTTGGATATTAACGCAGCTCAAGCGGTCTTTGATGATCGTCGGGGTGATCGTCGTCAGTTAGATGAAAAAAGTTTGTTAACACTGAAGTTGTTAACTCGTCACCAAAACCGGTCTGTGCCGACCCAAGGCGGCATGTTGCTGTTTGGTAAGCAGCGTACCCTACATTTTGCCGATGCCTGGATTCAATGTGGCCGCTTTTTTGGCACAGAGAAGATCGATATTTTTGACCACATCGACATTGAAGCGCCCTTGCCGCAGGCGGTTGATGAGGTGATGCTGTTCTTAAAAAAACATGCCTTTCGCGGTGCCGACCTCTCCGAAGTGCGCCGCAAAGATCTCTGGAGCATCCCTTTAGGGATCTTGCGCGAGGTGGTTATTAATGCCCTTGTGCATAGCGACTATTCACAGCGCGGCGCACCCATCCGCATCACCTTTCTTGATGACCGTATTGAGGTGGAAAGCATGGGTATTCTACTGCCGGGGCTGACCATCGAAGAGATGAAGCAAGGCACCTCGCGTATCCGCAACCATGTGATTGCCCGCGTCTTTCGTGAAATTAATCTGATTGAACAGTGGGGCACCGGTGTACGTAGGATATTTAGTGAGGCCAGGGAGTTGGGGCTAGCGGAACCTAAAATAGAAGAAGTCGGTATGCGGGTGCGTTTTACTATTTACTTAGCAAAATCGCATCGTATTGATTCAAAACAGCAAGAAGTACCGTCACCGACCCAGTCACCGACCCAGTCACCGACCCAGTCAGATCAGGTCATGCAACTGCTTCGTTGTTTGGCAGAGGGTGAAAAATCAGCCGCTGAATTGCGAGAATTACTTGGTCTGAAGCACCGGCAAACCTTCAGGGAGAATTACCTGCATCCAGCGTTGGAGCAAGGCTTGATTGAACGAACCATTCCTGACAAGCCAAACAGCCGTTTGCAAAAATACCGGCTTAAAAGTGAAGCGAGTCCGGGGCTAAAGCGATGAGTCAATCCCCATTCTCTTTACAAAACTTGGGATTGGCTTACCGAAAAGCCAAGGTCGATTTGTATTACTCGTCGCATGCCTCGTTGCTATCCATTGCCGATTACGAAAGCAAGCTTGCCACTAATCTGCAAGCTTTACAGGTTCAGCTTGAGGGCGACGATGAAGCGTGGGTTAAGTCAGATGCCTTCTTCGGTGGATGGACGTTAGCACCCAAGTCTATCGAGTGTATCAGCGCAGACTCCGCCGATAGCACTATGATTTTTTCATCCCCTGCCGAAGCGTGGAAGCGCACTTGTGAATCGGCAATTGATGATGAAACTGAAAAAAAACCTATCGCTGAATTCCGCCTGATGGCGCAATGCAGCCTGGATTTCCATGTGTTGTCCGCACTGTGGATGCTCAAGGTGGGACATCAATACGATAAAAAACTAACCGACAATGCCTGTGGTAATCGCCTGCGTAGAAATCAAGAGGGTAGCATCAATCCATTGGCGTTGGGTAGCTTCAAACCCTATTTAAAACCCTTTCGAGACTGGCGTGACAACGGTATCCAGGCCATGCGAAGCGCATTAGCTGCTGACAAAAAAATTGTTGCACTCACGGCGGATGTCAGCAGCTTTTATCACGAGTTGAATCCCGGTTTCATGTTGAACGATGAATTCAATCAGCTATTTGAACTGACGCTTTCAAAGGAAGAAGAAAAACTCCATCGTCTGTTTATCAACGCGCTGCAAGCCTGGGCACAAAACACCCCACTGAAAAAAGGCTTGCCCGTGGGTCTGCCTGCTTCCGCCGTGGTCGCCAATGTGGCCTTGATTGAATTGGATCGGCTAATCGAACAGCAGGTGGTACCGCTGTACTACGGTCGTTACGTCGACGACCTCTTGCTGGTGATGGAAAACGGCGAAAATTTTCAGTCTATCGCATCACTTTGGCAGTGGTTGTTTGATCGTGCTAATAACAAGCTTGGCTGGGTTGACGACAGCGAAAAAACAAAGATCAAGTTTCAACCTGCTTATTTGCACGATAGCCAGATCCATTTTGCCAATGGCAAGAACAAAATGTTTATGCTCTCCGGCGAACCGGGTAAAAGGCTGGTCGAGTCCATCGCCAACCAGATTTATCAGCGGGCCAGCGAGTGGCGTGCATTGCCTAATTTGCCCATTGACCCGAAGCACGTCGGCACCGATCTGGTCGCCGCCACCCAGGCCGATGGAGAAACCGCCGATAACCTGCGCAAGACCGATGCACTCACCATGCGTCGGGCGGGTTTCGCTATCAAACTACGGGACTTCGAGGCCTACGAGCGGGACTTACCGCCCGAGGTCTGGCAGCAGCATCGTCATGCCTTTTTCCATGCCTTTACTGAGCATGTACTGGTGTTGCCGCATTTTTTCGAACTGGCACTCTATCTGCCCCGTGTGATACGGCTGGCGACTGCCTGCGAAGATTTCCAACACCTGCACCGCATTCTCAGCGAGCTGGATAAGCTCTGTACCACAGTGGAGACATACTGCGCACCTGTCATCAAGTCGTGTGAGGAAGATAACGCGCCGGATGCCAAAGTGATAATGAGTTGCTGGAAGAGTCAGCTATTCCATGCCGTGCAGGAAAGTATCATTGCTGCTTTTCCAACGCGGCTGTCCAAAGCAGGAAAAGTCGCCTGGCAGGAGCACATGGAGGATTATCTGCCATCCGCGATAGAGGCCTTATTTGATTGGCGACTTTCGGTATTAGCCTTCCAGAAAGAGCAGGTGCGTTTGTTTTCTTACGACCTGGCGCATATGCCATTTCGTTTTGTTGCCATGCCTAAGGAGATGATCGCTCAGCGTGGTATCCCCGCCAAAAAGACGGTACTTAACTTTGAAGAGTCAATGAGTTGGCTGCCAGACAGTGTGACACAGGGCAGTAGCCAGCTGGCCGAATGGACAAAGTTGACAACGAAAGGGCAACGGCTGCCCCACGGACTTTTGTTTGCCACACGACCATTTAATCTAACTGAACTGTTTGTGTTGCTGAAAGATCCGTTTGCCCCCGTTAATCAGGAGTCACTGTGCTTAGTTGTGTTGGCACTACGCGGCTTCAGCCTCAATGAAAAAATGCCACAGCGGGACAAACACCACACCCTGCAAATTCCTGACGGTAAAGCAAGGCCGCAGCAGGGTGTCGCTGTATCCAGTTGGAAAACGCACAACAACAGTTGGGTGGCTAGTAACACGAAGACCAGACCCCGACCTCACACGTTATGCACGCCTGAATCGGCTGGTGAACAACGTCATGTCCCAGCCAAAGGGGGCAAACTATTTTATCCTGCCTGAATTATCTTTACCCGTGCAGTGGTTCCTGCGACTGGCGTATAAGCTTCGGGGACGTGGTATTTCACTGATCGCGGGCGTTGAATATCTCCACGTAAGAGGCAAGCGGGTGCGCAATCAGGTGTGGGCAGCCTTGACGCATGATGGTCTGGGTTTTCCTTCATTGATGATCTACCGGCAGGACAAACAACGTCCGGCCTTAGCTGAGGAGCAGGAATTACAACGTCTGGCTGGCTTGGAACTCAAGCCGGAAACGCGGTGGAAATCACCCCCCATTTTGCAACACGGTGATTTTCGCTTTTCCCTACTGGTGTGCAGTGAGCTGACTAATATTCATTATCGAGCCGCATTGCGCGGAGAAGTGGATGCTTTGTTCGTACCTGAATGGAATCAGGACACCGAAACCTTTAATGCCTTAGTCGAATCTGCCGCGCTGGATATCCATGCCTATATCATTCAATGTAACAACCGTGAATACGGCGATAGCCGCATTCGCGCACCATACAAGGATAACTGGAAGCGAGATTTGTTACGGGTAAAAGGCGGCATCTATGACTATTGCGTAACGGGGCGTATTGATATTGCTGCATTACGAAAATTTCAATCTAGTCATCAGTCACCTAATAAGCCCTTTAAGCCGGTGCCGGATGGGTTTGTGATGAGTCATGATCGGAAGATGTTGCCTGAGGGAGAAAGCGAATGAGAGAGGCAATAATTGGAATGTTTGAGGGATTAAGCTGGGAGAAAGTCGGGATCAAGTTGCAACTTAGTGAGCAGAAATGGTGGTTTAGCTCGGTTTCGGATCGTAGAGGGGGAGAGTTATAACATGAACTTAAATCAACTCACCCAAGGGCTGGATAAGGCCTTTAACAAAGAAGGTCACCGTATTGTTTTCTGGTATGACCCCGAGCATGCCTTCGAATCGGATCTTGCTGGGATTACATTGGATAACGTCAATGTGGTCAACATGCGTGATCAATCGGTATTTGGCATGAAGCTGAAGCTGGAGCGCAAGGATGCCGAGGGGCGTTATCTACTCTATTTCCCCAGTGCTGAACCTGAAGTGGCCAAGGACTGGTTGCTGGATATCAAACTCTATAGCCGCTGTTTTTATGCAGACCGGGTGTCATTGCTATTTAATGATCTAGGACTGGCGAACCAGGCGATGCGTGAGCATTTGGCAGCAAGAGAAGCTTTTTTTGCCAGTAAGCGTCGTACCGGTGAACTGAAAAAATATTTACAGGCAGATGCCAGAGAAGAGGCCATCGACCTGGCGATGTTGGCGGTGGTAACCAGGGCTGACCAGGCAGATTTGGCTCATGTACTATTTGCGCTAGCTGGTGCAATGGTGGAGCTGGATGAGGGGCTGGAAGTTAACCCTGATCTGATTGACACGATTATCAAGTTTGGCTTAATGCCTGCGCTGCTGACTTTGTTACAGAAAGAACTGGGTTATCAGCCTACCGCCACTGAACTGGAGGGGAGTGAACCACTCCAGCTAGGGCGTTTCTTTATTCAGCTGTTGGTCACCGGCTTTACCGAGGGCTTGGGTGAACTACCGGATTGGGCGAGAGGGCAGGTGTTGTCCCGTTCCACTGGGGTCGCTTCTGCGCGTTCTTTTTTATCTCGCTGGCGGGATAGTTCCCGTTATTACCGCTGGTTTGATGAGATCTCCCACTGGGTGGCTGATGCGCTGTTGATTGAGCGTAAGCTAGAGATGTTCAGTCTGGATGAGTTGGCTGAAGTGGAGACCTTTAAGGCGGTGGAGATTCAGCTGATTAAAGATCTTTCTCAGCAGGTGGTAGCGGCGCATGCCAATGAGTTAATTCGTTTTAAGGCCTTGATTGCCAAACGTCAGGACAAGTATTGGGCTTGCCGCCATCACGATGATGATACACGGCGTAAATTCCGTTTGATCTACCAGGCGCTCTCTGCTGCGGTGGATCTCTTTGCGTTGCGCCAGCGCTTTGAAACGGGTTTTCATTTTGCCAGCTGTCAGGATTTTTATCAGGCCTATACCGATGAGTTGTATCAATTTGATATGGCCTATCGCCATTATGTGGCAGCATCACAACAGGCGCGTGTTGAAGTATTGAAGTCGATGGATGCAGTGGTGGAACAGTGTTATGCCAATTGGTATTTGGATCATCTCGCTAAGGCTTGGGGTGATAAGTTGGCTGAAGAGGATCGTCTTCAGCACTGGCGTTTGTCTGGTGTGACTAATCAACAGGATTTTTATCATCACTATATTCATCCTCTGGTGTCAGGCGCGAAGGCTAAGCGGGTGGCGGTGATTATTAGCGATGCGTTTCGCTATGAGGCAGCGGTGGAGTTGAAGTCTCGCATTAATGAGAAACGCTATAGTGAGGCGACACTCAGTAGTCAATTAGGGGTGTTGCCGAGTTATACCACCTTAGGGATGGCTTCTCTGTTACCTCATCAGGAGCTTGCGTTTAATACAGCGGGTGATGATGTGCTGTTGGATGGTGTATCAACCAAAAGCACAGCACAGCGCAATAAAATTTTGGCGGCGGTGGGCGGCATGGCGGTGACCGCTGAAGAGGTGAAGGGATGGAATCGTGATCAGGGTCGTGAAGCGCTTAAGGGTAAGTCGGTGGTGTATATCTATCACAATATGGTGGATGCCCGTGGTGATTCAGCTTCTACCGAGTCAGAGACCTTTGATGCGGTTGAAGATGCCATTAATGATTTGACTGAGTTGGTGCGCAAGATTACTTCAAACTTGAATACCTCGACGGTGTTTGTAACGGCTGACCATGGTTTTATCTATCAGGCCAGTAAGCTGGAGTGTTCGGATAAGACCCGCCTGGATGAAAAACCGGCAGGGGCGCTTAAGAGCAAAAAGCGCTATGTGATTGGACGAGCCTTGCCAGACTCCAATGACGTTTGGCGTGGTGAGGTTAAGCATACGGCGGGTAGTACGTGTGATACCCAGTTCTGGGTGCCAAAAGGCAATAATCGTTTCCATTTTGTCGGTGGTGCCCGTTTTGTACATGGTGGGGTTATGCCGCAGGAGATTGCGGTACCGGTATTGATTGCTAAGGGCTTGCGTGGTGAAAAGGCAGAAAAACGGACTAAGCGTAAGGCGGGTGTAATCTCTGCTAAGTCCAATCTGCGTATGGTGAATAATATTCAGGCCTTTGACTTGATGCAGACCGATGCGGTTTCTGAGCAGGTGCTGCCGGTGACGGTGTTGGTGGGTCTTTACGATGGTGAGCAATTGATCTCCAGTGAAGAACGTGTGACTTTTGATAGTACCTCTGAGGTCATTGGTGAGCGTGTGAAGTCAGTGCGGTTGTCTTTGGCGGGTGGTAGCTTTGATCGTAAGAATGATTACTTTATGGTGCTACGTGATGCGGATCATAATACCGAGATCGAGCGCTATAAGGTCGTGATTGATCTCGCCTTTACGGATGACTTTTTCTGAGCCTGTTTTAAGAAAAGGGGAGAGCTTCGCTTCTCCCCTTTAGAACCCCATTGATTTTGAACCGCCTCAAGTGGCGGGGGAAATGTATATATAAAATCGAGAGTTTTCTATGGATGCCAATGTGGATAAAGATGTTGATCAGTTATTAAACGAGAATTTCGCTGGGCGCGTGGTGCGCAAAGATCTCACCAAACTGATTAAAGAGGGTGCAAATGTACCTGTTTATGTACCTGTTTATGTACTTGAGTATCTGCTGGGTATGTATTGCGCATCCAATGATGAGGCGGTGATTCAAGAAGGGCTTGCGAATGTAAAACGGGTGTTGGCGGAGAACTATGTTCGCCCCGATGAAGCTGAAAAGGTTAAGTCACTGGTGCGAGAGCGTGGCAGTTATAAGGTGATTGATCGTGTTCAGGTGCGGCTTAATGAGAAGAAAGACCGCTATGAGGCAACGTTTAGTAATCTGGGTATTAAAGATGCTGAAATCTCATCTAGTGTTATTAAAAAGTATGAAAAGTTACTGGTAGGCGGTATTTGGGTGATTGCAACTTTAAGCTACTATTTTGATGAGGGGCAAAAAACATCGCCTTATAGCGTTTCACTGCTCAAGCCTATTCAAATGCCAAATATGAATATGCAGGAGCTGTTCGATGGCCGTAAGAAATTTTCAAAGGATGAGTGGATTAATGCCTTAATTCGTTCTATTGGGATGGAACCGACGGCTTTGGAAGAACATGTTCGTTGGCATTTGCTGGCGCGCATGATTCCTTTCGTAGAAAACAACTATAACGTCTGTGAGCTGGGGCCACGTGGTACGGGTAAGAGTCATATCTACAAAGAATGTTCACCTAACAGTATTCTGATTTCAGGTGGGCAAACTACCGTTGCTAATTTGTTTTACAACATGAGCACCCGCCGTATAGGGCTTGTGGGTTTATGGGATATTGTGGCCTTTGATGAGGTGGCGGGGATCTCCTTCAAAGATAAAGACGGTGTACAGATCATGAAGGACTATATGGCCTCGGGATCTTTCGCGCGTGGTCGTGAACAGATGGAAGCCTCAGCTTCGATGGTCTTTGTGGGTAATATTAACCAAAGTGTTGAGTCGCTGGTAAAGACTAGCCATTTGTTGGCACCATTCCCTTGAGTAGTGCTAAGGATATCCCAAATATCCCGGCCGAATTGTTTACTAAATTTCAGACCAGATTTTATGCTGATCCAGTCGAAGCGGTGGTGAAGGCGTTGGGGGTTGATTAGAGGTATTAGGACAAATTGCAGCCTAAGGCTTAAGAGCATAACAGAGAGAAAACGATGGGCGCTGGGTACGAAGCAATCTGTGAATGTGGCTATGAAGAACACGAGTTAATGGTCGGCTGCGGCATGGCGATGCAGTAGTACGCCATTGTTGAGTGCGCTAAGTGTAAGCGCCTCATCTAGGCGTGGCTGTTTCTTTGTAGTGGTAGAACTGGTATATGGGGGAGTTGTTTACCTTTTTTACGTGGCACTATAATGTCATGTGAGAAGGCACTTGAATTAGTATATAAGGAAAAAAATTAGTGAAATTTATCCACGCTGCTGATATTCATCTCGATAGTGCCTTTATGGGCCTGGAGCGCTACGGTTGGCAGCACGGCAGTAGTGCATGAATTGCTGCAGGACAATGAGGTTAGATAATGAATAAGTACTTAAGTGTCAATTACCTTTCAAGCAGGTGTAGGAAGTGTTATCAGAGTCCCGACTTGTTGTGGTTCTTAGACTTAAGATTTATCTGATTCCTCAACCTCTGTGTAGGGTTCTTCATTATTTGATGTTGAACCTGACTCTTCTTTCTTATTAATCAAGGCATCAACAATCAGAGGTGTCATCGCTTGGGTAGCTAGTTTTGAGTCAGGTTTTCCCACCGACGGTAGCATTGTGATTTTTGTATTGCGATGCATTAAACTTGCCTCCGGTAAAACGGTAGAAAATTCATTGTGGAACTCCAATCCGTACCCATACGGGCATATGATCACTGATGTCAAACTCGGCTTTTTTGTATATAGCCTTTCGTTGAGCAGTCGTTATCTGGTCGATATTATTGCCGTGTAAAGCGTTGGCAACAAGATTAGCAATATTGAATACACCATAGTCGTATCCATTCGATGTGCTTCCAGCCGTAATATTGTCTTCAGGCTTAGGTAATCGTGGGTCATTTGAGAAAAAACCGATCTGATCGTATGTTTGTTTTTGTCTCAGTGCTGTTTTTAAAACGCCGTGCTGGGGATGAGCTGTGAGAATTGGAAAGTTAGCTTCGGCAGCTTTTTTACTTTTGAGTACGGTTTTATTCAGCCCTTTTAGAAAATCATCGATATCTTGTTGCATGGCCGATACATTATCAAAATCGAGATTACAATCGCCCAGGAGTAAAATATTTGGATGATAGAGTTTGTCGATATATTTGGCCCGAATGGTAAGCCATTCGAGCAGTGCTCTGAATTCCCACTCCCGTTCTTGCTTGTTTTTACCATATAAAAGATGAGCATTGACGACAAGAAATTCAAGCGGATCAGTATTCCCACGTCCCTTAATGCGGAATGAAACGCAATGTGGTTGCCGGATGAAGCTCACAAATTTTGGTAGCTCAATAGGTGGTTTGGAAGGTGATTTCTTACCTTGAGCCTTGTTCGAAATTACCTTTTCTTGCCACGTTTTCAGCTTTTGTGTGTGCATAGTCCATGCTTTTCCGAAAGCCGTACGGTTGGTATATAGGTTTTGTGTGATTTCAGAACGGTCAAAGGTGATATCACTGGCTAGAGCNGTACGCTCTATTTTCTGCCAGTTAANCAAAAACCCCAGTCGTTCTNCA
This sequence comes from Thiotrichaceae bacterium, assembly GCA_002401765.2. Taxonomy (GTDB): domain Bacteria; phylum Pseudomonadota; class Gammaproteobacteria; order SZUA-140; family SZUA-140; genus SZUA-76. The sequence goes on along the minus strand of NVTY02000030.1, from coordinate 33,253 downwards.
TTTCCCCTGGCCCCTGGCTTGGCTCCCGTCACATCCGATACGACCATGCCGTAATTATCGCCAAGCAGGGACAATAAATTTTCAAGCCCTGATAAATCATCCATGATTTCCTGAATGGCGATTAGATCAAAACGAGCAATAATGTTTTTCAGAAGCTCCCAACTTTGTGGGGTACGCTTTTCGATTTTACCCAATTTGCGAATATTAAAAGTGCCGATTACAACAGAATTCTGCCGTCGTTGAGGGAACCCAAACGTTTCTGCCGATTGACTAAATAGGGTACTTATTTTTTGCCATTCTTGGTTGGAAAAGTGTGCCATACCGCTACCCCTTAATTCATGTTCATGACTATGTCCTTATCTAACCATAACAATACATCAAGAATCCCATACGAAATATGCGCAGTTGGTTTGTTGCTGGGAGTTGTNCGTATAAGATCTTGGGAGAACATCATTAATATTCCAGTTGCAATCCTACAAAAAACAAGTATGATCTCGCAAAATATTGANTATTAGCTAACAACCGACAATTTTTGATTTTACAAAAAATTGCGGTATAAGGTCGCATCCCCTTGGGGAGGCCATATTATTCCTGTCTTCGACTGGAATCCTGTAATAGATTTTACAATCTAGGGATTCCGGGTCGAGGACAATTTTTTCAACCATATTAATCAGCGTATCTTTCATTGCTTCTGCATTGCCTTGCTTTAGGCGTTCTTCAAGCTGGTTCAATATTGTTCTTATATGATCTTCGGTGATATTGCGGAATACTGCGGTGGCGGTATGTTCTTGCTCTCTCAGATCAATTTCATGCGAAAGCCTTTTTCTGCATGTGCAACAACGCGAGATGCATCAAAATAAGTGCCCACGTTGTGATGATCGTATTGTGAGTATTAGCCAACCGTATGTGCCCCGATCATTCGGGGTAAACTCAATAAGTCAGTTGAATTTGGCGCTAAGATCAGTGTCAGCCTCACAGGCGATGGCATCGCTTGTGTGGATTACCTTCGCTGCTGTGGGTTTAATGAAGGGCAAGGCCTACCCTCACAAGTGGACGCTTATTATCAACGACATGGGGNCTACCCAGAAGCGGTATTAGCGGATCCAGCGTATGGCACACGAGCCAATCGAGCTTATCTCAANGGGTTNGGCATTCGTTATTCAGGAAAGCCANTGGGTCGCCCNAAAAAAGNGACTGAAGAAAATAAAGCGGCNCTAANAAAACAAAAANCCCAGCGACGAGAGGATTATCGCCAGCGCATTCCCGTTGAAGGTAANTTTGGCCAAGGAAAGCGGGNCTATGACCTTGGTTATATTAAAACGAAGCGGGCAGATACCTCAGCGGCCTACATCAACAGTATTTTCCTGGTGATGAACCTACTGGTCTTGCTGAGGATNTTTTTTGCCCATCATAAAGTACTGTTTAGGGTGCTGATCAAGAAACTTGACCAACATCTACCGTTGCTGCATTTGAAATCAAAATCCGCGAGNCCTTCGGGATCACGATTTGAAACGATGGGCTCAAAATCAATGCTGAGTTTTTGAGGAAACTCTAGGTATCAATGACACCTTAGGCCTGTGTACAAAGCAGAAAGATTCGTTATCGGTAACTACACAGCTAAGCGATGAAATCCGCCAATTCAGCGTTAAAAAATGATCATTTACACGTGTCCCTGGGGTTGGAGCGGGATACCCATAAACGCACATTTTTCACCTTGCACCTGAGGGCATAAAGAAACTGGCAGATTTCATGAGCCATCTGAGCAGTCACTATTAATTTTGACGACTCGCTGAGTAGTTACCGTTATCGCAACCTTGGCTAATGGCNATATGGNTNNNGGCNNTANGNNTNNCGCNGTACGCTTGGGCGCATCCTTGGGCGCGTCGCAGCCACGACTTGTTAATCTGTGTTGAAGACGGCTGGTGTCAACAACAACTGGGCGCGGGATGAATCGAAGGTGGCCAGTATGCGTTAGTGTCGCCGCACTTGAAGCGTTAGCCAGCCACCAGCTCGAACAGCAGCATGGCGAACTTGGCAGTGGTCAACACACAAGAAATATTATTTGCATTAGGTTGGGGTGCTTCTCAAGCTTCTCCCATCATCCCATACAACATCTGAATCTCTTCGGGCCAGATCGCAGGCTCAATCGTCTCCAGTACTAGCGGGATATCTTTGATGCGCTCGTCATTGATGATGAAGTTAAATGGATCTAGCCCTAGTTCTCCTTTGCCCAGGCTATGGTGACGATCAACCCGTGAACCAAGCTTCGGTTTTGAGTCATTGATGTGCATGCCCTTTAAGTATTCAAAACCGACGATCTCTTCAAAGGCGTTCATCGTTTCATCATAAGTTTCGCGGGTGCGCAGGTCATAGCCAGCAGTAAAGGTATGGCAAGTGTCGAGACACACTGCGATGCGGCTTTTATCGTCGACCTTGTCGATAATGTGCGCGAGGTGCTCAAAACGGTAACCAAGGTTTGAGCCTTGACCGGAGGTGTTTTCAATCACCGCAATCACGTCGCTGGTTTGTTCGAGCGAGTAGTTGATCGATTCAGCGATCAGGTCAAGGCAGGTATCTTCTTCGATCTTACGCAGGTGGCTGCCTGGGTGAAAATTGAGGTAGACCAATCCCAGTTGTTTGCAGCGTTGTAGTTCATCGATAAACGCATTGACTGATTTTTCACGCGCCTCGACTTCTGGGTGGCCGAGGTTGATCAGGTAGCTGTCGTGCGGCAACACATCTTCGGGGCGAAAACCGCCCTTTTCCATGTTGGCAAGAAAGCCGTCGATCTGCTCTGTGGTGAGATCCTTGGATTTCCACTGGCGCTGATTTTTGGTGAAAAACGCAAAGGCCTTTGCGCCGATCTCAATGGCATTTAGCGGCGCGTTTTGCACCCCGCCCGCAGCGCTCACATGTGCGCCGATACGTCTCATTTCTGGTTTCATCTTGGAGGTTCTATCTTGAAAATGATAACTCCCGGTCATCGTGGTGATGACCGGGATAATGCAGGGCCAAGCCCTGAGTAAATTAGGCGTTATTCTGACTGGCTGCGCTTGTAAACGGTCGCGTGGCATTTCGGGCAGGGTGGAATGTGGCCGGTCTGGTGAAAGTGAATGTGCTCGTCACAGGCGGTGCAGACCAGCGTGCCGGGGCCGGTGATCTCGCCAGTGTGGTATTCATCTGCATGCGCCGCGCGCTCTTCCAGTGCCAGCAGTTCGACTTTGGTCTGGTCGGCAACCGAGAGAAAGGCCTCCAGCATGCGCTCTTCGATCAGCTCGATGTCGAACTTGAGCCATGCAATTAGCTCATCGGTCTCTTCGCTCGCCAGATAATCGGCCGCAGCATCTAGATCGCGTTTGAGGTAATCACCAATCTTAATCGCCTCTTCACCGCTGAGTTCTTCTAGTTCTACCGCTTTTTTCTGCGCCTTGGCGACCAGCTTTGAAACGGCTGGCAGGGTATCTTTTTCGGCTTCTTCGATGGCCTGCTTTACCCGCTCCATCATGGTGTTATAGGCGTGGACGAGTTTTTCGTTGGTGCTGCGCTCATTTTCGCTCATGTTGCTGCCCCTTGCTGCTGTAAAATGGGTGAAATGATGGGATTCCGCTCATCTCGATTATCGGTCGTGTTCGCTATTCTGGTATCCTACCACCTTTTCTTTGCAAGGCATCTCACAGGTAGACACAGGTAGATATGGACGAGCAGTATAAGCCCGAAATCATCGAGCAGCAGGCGCAAAATGACTGGGAGCAGAACCAGGCCTTTAAGGCGGTTGAAGACGACAGTAAACCTAAATATTACTGCCTCTCGATGTTCCCTTACCCCAGCGGGCGACTGCATATGGGGCATGTGCGCAACTACACCATCGGTGACGTGATTAGCCGCTACCAGCGCATGCTGGGTAAGAACGTATTGCAGCCGATGGGGTGGGATGCATTTGGTCTACCGGCCGAAAATGCCGCGATCAAAAACAATGTGCCACCGGCCAAGTGGACCAAAGAGAATGTCGCCTATATGCGCGACCAGCTTAAGCGCCTCGGTTTCGGTTACGACTGGGATCGCGAACTCGCCACCTGTGATCCAGACTACTACCGCTGGGAGCAGTGGCTCTTTACTAAACTGTTCGAAAAAGGCGTCGTCTATAAAAAGACTGCGCCGGTAAACTGGTGCCCGAACGATATGACGGTGCTTGCGAATGAGCAGGTGATCGACGGCTGCTGCTGGCGCTGTGATACGCAGGTGGAGCGCAAAGAAATTCCACAATATTTTATGAAAATCACCGATTATGCGGATGAGCTGCTCGATGACCTCGATCAGCTCACGGGCTGGCCAGAGCAGGTGGTGACGATGCAGCGTAACTGGATTGGGCGCTCCGAAGGGGTTGAGATCCATTTTGGCGTTGAAGGGCAAGATCAAGCGTTAAAAGTATTTACCACTCGCCCGGACACATTAATGGGCGCGACCTATGTTGCCGTCGCACCACAACATCCATTGGCGCTTGCTGCTGCTGAAGAGAATGAAAAGCTGGCGAGCTTCATCGACGAGTGTAATCGTATGGAGACCGCTGAGGCGGCGATGGAGACGATGGAGAAGAAGGGGGTCGATACCGGCCTTAAGGCGATCCATCCGATTAGTGGTGAGCAGGTGCCGATCTTTGCGGCCAACTTTGTATTGATGGCTTACGGCGAAGGGGCGGTGATGTCGGTACCCGCGCATGATCAGCGTGATTGGGAGTTTGCACATAAATACGGCCTGCCCATTAAGCAGTCGATCAAACCGGGTGACGGCAGTGACATTGATTTAAGTAAGGCCGCCTTCACAGGAAAAGGCCTGTTGGTGGATTCCGGTGATTTTACCGGCCAAACCTCACCAGAGGCATTCGATGCGATCGCCCAATTCCTGGTAGATAACGACAAGGGTGCGAAGCGTACTACCTATCGCCTGCGCGACTGGGGTGTCTCGCGTCAACGTTACTGGGGTTCACCGATCCCCATTATCAACTGCGAACATTGTGGTGCCGTGCCGGTGCCAGAAGATCAGCTACCGGTGGTGTTGCCGGAAGAGGTCGAGATGGATGGCGTTGGTTCACCTATTAAGAAGATGCCTGAATTCTACGAGTGCGAATGCCCTAAGTGTGGTGCGAAGGCAGAGCGTGAGACCGATACCTTTGACACCTTTATGGAGTCATCGTGGTACTACGCCCGCTATTGCTCAGCCGGTAATGACAAAGCAATGCTCGACGAGCGCGCCAACTACTGGCTACCGGTCGATCAATATGTTGGTGGCATCGAACATGCGATCTTGCATCTGCTCTACGCACGCTTCTTTAATAAATTGATGCGTGATGTTGGACTGGTTAAAACAGACGAGCCGTTTAAAAACCTGCTAACGCAGGGCATGGTGTTGAAAGATGGCGTGAAGATGTCCAAGTCCAAAGGCAATACGGTTGATCCGCAGAAATTGATCGAACGCTACGGTGCCGATACCGCACGTCTCTTTATGATGTTTGCCGCACCGCCGGAGCAGTCACTCGAATGGTCGGACTCAGGAGTGGAGGGATCGTATCGGTTTTTGAAAAAAGTGTGGAATTTCTCATCGAAAAATAAATGGATGATTGATGGCTTGTCTAGGAATGCTATAAATTGGGGTAATGTTGACCCAGAACAGAAGAAGTCTCGTCGAGAAATACATGAGATATTGAAGCAGGCGTTGTTTGATTTCGACAAACAACAATTCAATACCGTGGTCGCTGCATGTATGAAGATTATGAATGTATTGCAAAGCACCGATGGGGTAATAGAGAAAAAAGATAATCGTGATGCTTACGAGCCAAGTCAGCATGTACAGAAGAGCATTGTGAAGGAGGGGCTAAGTATTGTATTGCGCCTGCTGTCACCGATCGCACCGCACATCGCCCATGTACTGTGGCGTGAACTGGGTTATGGCGATGATGTGCTGAATGCATCGTGGCCTGCGGTTGATGAGTCTGCCCTGGTGCGTGATTCAATCGAGATGATGGTGCAGGTGAATGGCAAAGTGCGCGGCAGGATTACCGTTGCGGCCAATGCGGCTAAAGAGGTGGTCGAAGCCGCGGCGCGTAACGATGAAAACGTACAGCGCTTTACCGACGGCAAAGCGATTAAAAAAGTGATTGTGGTGCCCGGGCGTCTGGTGAATATCGTGGCGGTTGGCTAAACCGATGTTAGCACTGCGTAACAATTCGCTTTCGCTGCGGATGCTATTGATTCTCATCAGCTGCCTGATTGTGCTGGAAGGGTGCGGTTTTCGCCTGCGTGGTTCGATGGGCGGTGATCTTGCGTTGCCGCCGCTCTATATTCAAAGCAGTGGCAGTAATCTGTTTGTGAGTGAGTTGCGTCAGGCACTGGATAATACCCAAACCAAAGTGGTGAGTGAGCGTAGTGCCGCGGCGCTGATTATTGGCGTGGGTGCGGAAAAACTTAACCGTCGTGTGTTAACGGTGGACGCTAGCGGGCGCGTGCAGGAGTATGAGTTGCACTATACCGTTTCCTTTGCGCTGAATGATGCATCTGCGCGCCCCGTGTTGAGCTCGCAGACGCTGAGTGCGCGCCGTAGCTTTGAGTTTAGCGGTGAGGATGTGCTGGCCAAAGAGGCGGAAGAGGCGCAGCTCTATCGGGATATGCGTCGCAGTGCGGTGCAGAGTGCGATGCGACGATTGCAGGCCTTGAGCATTTCTTCAGTTGATGAAATGGGCACTGATGAAAGTGTTATCGATGAAACCGCTATTGATGCAGCGGGTGCTGATAGCAATGCCGTTGATGTGGTGCCATAGCCGATGAAGATCAGACCTGAACAACTGGCTGGCCAGCTTAAAAAAGGCCTGTCACCAATCTACATCATCAGTGGTGATGAGCCGTTGCTAGTGCAGGAGGCGTCTGACCTGGTGCGCAAACATGCGCGCAAGGCAGGTTGTCATGAGCGGATTGTGATGACGGTTGAAAAAGGATTTGACTGGAATAGCCTGATGCAGCAGAGCTGTGGCATGTCGCTCTTCGCTGAAAAAAGATTGCTGGAGTTACGTTTGCCGACAGGTAAACCGGGGGACGCCGGTGGTAAGGCTCTGCGTGCCTACGCCGAGTCACCGGTAACCGATGATGTGTTGTTGATTGTGGCAGGCAAGGTTGATTCCAAGTCACAGCAGACCAAATGGTACAAAACAGTGGAGGCGGCGGGTGTTGCGCTGCCGATCTGGCCGATGGCGGTGGCGGAACTACCGGGGTGGATCAGTCAGCGGATGACGGCGACTCAACTGCGCCCAACGCGTGATGCCGCACAGGTACTGGCCGAGCGAGTAGAAGGGAACCTACTTGCCTGCGCGCAGGAGATCGACAAGCTATTTTTGATCCACGGTGCGGCCGATATTGATGCCGATATGGTCGCCGATGCGGTTGCCAACAGCGCCCGTTTTGATATCTTTGGGCTGGTCGACACCGCGCTTTCAGGTAACGGTGAGCGGGTGGCGCGCATGATGCTGGGTCTGCGCAGTGAAGGGATAGAACCCATTTTAGTATTATGGGCGCTTTCGCGCGAGATTCGAACCCTATCCAGTATGAGTTTTGAGGTCTCACGCGGCACCAGTCCAGATCAGGTGATGCGCAATCAGCGTGTGTGGGAAAAGCGTAAGCCATTGATTAAACAGGGCCTTCGGCGTTCGCCTCGGCAATGGTGGTATCTTTTATACCGAGCAGGGCAGATCGACCGCATGATCAAAGGACAGGCCACGGGCAATGTGTGGGATGAATTGTTACAATTAGGGCTGATGATGGCGGGGATACGGATCGCCAGGGCGAGTTAACGGTTTAGTGTGAGCACGCATCTATATTAAAGTATAAGTTCTCGCAAAGACGTGGAGCACGCCAAGAAAAGACGGGGTATTAAATAAAAACCATCCGTTAAGACTTGGCATATCCCGCGTCTTTGCGAGAGATAACGTTTAAAAAATTATGACTGATATCAAACAATACATGGGTGAAGTAGGGCGCAGCGCGCGTGAGGCGTCGCGGCTGGTGGCGCGTGCCGAAAGCGGCGCGAAAAATAGTGCGTTGGAGGCGATTGCCGCGGCGATTGAAGCCAACAAGCCTGCACTGCTTGAAGCCAATGGCAAAGATATGGACGCTGGTAAATCGAGCGGTCTCGATGCGGCGCTGCTTGATCGACTGGAATTGACCGATGCGCGCATTGCAGGCATGGCGGAAGGGCTGCGCCAGATCGCCGCGCTGCCAGACCCTGTTGGTAACATCACCGATATGAACTATCTACCCAGCGGCATTCAGGTGGGTAAGATGCGTGTACCGCTTGGTGTGGTCGGCATCATCTATGAGTCACGCCCAAATGTGACGGCCGATGCGGCGGGGCTTTGTTTGAAGTCCGGTAATGCGGCGATTTTGCGTGGTGGTAAAGAGGCGATTCATTCTAACCAGGCGATTGCACAGTGCATTTACGCCGGGTTGGAAAAGGCCGGTTTGCCAGCGGCGGCGGTGCAGGTGATTGAGACGACGGATCGTGCGGCAGTGGGTGAGATGATCACCATGCCCGAGTATGTTGACGTGATCATCCCTCGTGGTGGCAAAGGGTTGATTGAACGGATTAGCGAAGAGGCGCGCGTACCGGTAATTAAGCACCTCGATGGCATCTGCCATGTTTACATTGATGATGAAGCCGATCTTGAGAAGGCGACGCAGATTGCATTTAACGCCAAGACCCACCGTTACGGTGTCTGCAATGCGATGGAGACGTTACTGGTTGCTGAAGGAATCGCAGAACAGGTATTGCCTGAACTGGCGAAGATGTACCGTGAAGTGGGCGTTGAGCTGCGCGGTTGTGCCACTACCTGTAAAGTAGTGCCTGACTGCATTGCGGCACTGCCGGAAGATTGGGATACCGAATACCTTGCGCCGATCCTGTCGATCAAAATAGTGAAAGATATTGACGAAGCGATGGATCATATTCGCATCCATAGTTCCGCGCATACCGAAACCATTGTTACCGAGAACTTCACCCGCGCGCGTCGTTTTTTGCGTGAGGTTGATTCAAGCTCAGTGATGGTGAATGCCTCGACCCGTTTTGCGGATGGCTTTGAATATGGCCTGGGTGCAGAGATCGGTATTAGTACCGATAAGTTTCATGCGCGAGGCCCGGTGGGGCTGGAAGGGTTGACGTCACAGAAGTATGTGGTACTAGGTGACGGGCATATTAGGCATTAGGGTAAAGGTTAAAGATACAAGGACAAAGGGAGTGGCCGCACCCCTTTTCCCTTGCCGTCTTGCGCTTTACCCTGCCGATCAATGATCGGTATTTTTGGCGGCACCTTCGATCCCGTTCATAATGGGCATCTACACGTTGCTAAGGCGTTAAGCAAAGCGCTGCCGTTTGATGAATTGAGATTGTTGCCCTGTGGTGAGCCTGCGCATCGTGCGCCACCGAAGGCGAGCGTGGATGATCGTATAGGCATGTTGCAGTTGGCGATTGAAGGGATGCCATCACTGCTGATTGATGAGCGTGAGGTACGACGACAAGGGCCATCGTATATGGTCGACACGTTGGCGTCATTGCGAAAAGAGTTAGGCGATGAATCGCTTGTTTTGATTATTGGCTGGGATGCCTTTGTCGGACTACCGAGATGGCATCGTTGGCAGCAAATAATTGAGTTGGCGCATCTGCTGGTGATGCAGCGGCCGGGTCATTCGGTTGAGCCCGGAGGTGAACTGGTGCAGTTGTTACAACAGCATCAAACAGATGATGTGTCTGAGCTTGCTGGGCGAGCGTCAGGTTCTGTTTCGTTGCAAACGGTCGATGCAGTGGATGTATCCTCAACGGAAGTGAGGGCGCGGTTTGCCGCAAAAGAAGATGTTAGCGATCTATTGCCGGTGGCAGTGAGCGCCTACATCAAAGAACAACATTTATATTTAAGTTAAATAGGTAAGAAGTAATGAAAGCTGAAGAATTAAAGACGCTAGTTGTCAACACCGTTGAAGATATGAAAGGCGTTGATATCGTGGTGTTGGATGTACATAAGATGACCACCATCACCGATTATATGATCGTTGTGAGTGGTACCTCAAGCCGTCACCTGAAATCAATCATCAACAGTGTTGCAGTAGAGGCCAAGGAGGCCGGTTGTACACCACTGGGTACCGAAGGAGAATCTGAAGGTGAATGGGCGCTGGTTGACCTTGGTGATGTAGTACTGCATGTGATGTTACCGCAGACACGTGATTTTTATCAGCTTGAAAAGCTGTGGAGTGTTGAAGGTGCGGCTGAAAAAGAAGCGGCCAGTAAATTGAGCACTGGTGGTAAAGCATAAACGATGCAGATTCATCTGATTGCCGTCGGCCATAAAATGCCCAAATGGGTGCTTGATGGTTATCAGGAGTTCTCTAAGCGTCTGCCCGCTGAGTGCAAACTCAAACTGGTTGAGATTGCGCCGGGGCGGCGTTCCAAAAGCGCCGATGTAAAGCGCGCGATTAAAGATGAAAGCAGTAAAATACTCGCGGCGATTCCCAAAAATGCCAAAGTGGTCGCGCTTGATGAGCGTGGCAAGCCGTGGACGACGCGCCAGCTTGTCGGGCAATTAGAAGGGTGGATGGGTGATGGATGTGATGTCGCACTGCTCGTCGGCGGGCCCGATGGGCTCTCAGAAGAGTGCAAAGCACGGGCTGAACAGCTGTGGTCGCTGTCGCCACTTACCTTGCCACATGCGATGGTGCGGGTGTTGCTTTCAGAGCAGATTTACCGCGCCTGGTCGGTGATGAAAGGGCATCCTTACCACCGGGATTGATTGACAATGTAACCCTGGAAATCCGTACGCTGGGGCTAAACACTGGAGTGTGTCATACAAGGAATGTATGAATGTAATCCTTCAACAAAGGAGCTGTTGAGCCTATCGCCGAAATTTCATCCCCGGTGCCAGTTATTTTTTCACCGTAACCCTACGTGATCGCATCTCATTGCTACTGGTTGATTATGTCGATGACCTACGCGAAGTCATTCGTACCGTTAAAGCAGAACGACCTTTCGCTATCGATGCGATTGTCATCATGCCCGAACACCTTCATGAAATTTGGACCTTGCCGAAAGGCGATGCCGATTATTCGATTCGTTGGCGAGAGATCAAAACACGATTCTCAAGGCGGGTGCCGTTTAGAAAGCGCGGCAGTGGTGTTTGGCAGGCACGATTTTGGGAGCACACCCTGAGAAATCAAAACGACATGGAAAACCATATTGATTACATTCATTACAATCCGGTCAAGCATGGTTATGTCGATAACGTAGCGGACTGGCCGCATTCAAGCTTTCACCGCCACGTAAGGCAATGCAAATGTTCTTTAGACTGGGCAGGCATCGCCGAATGCGAAGCAGAAAACCACGGCGAATAAATGAGCCAAAAATTGCCGGTACGCCTTTAAAATAAATGTACCCCGGGTTTCGCTGGAAGCTCAGCCCTGGCTACATTTAGTTTGTCTGTAATCTATTCTCACTCAAAAACTGCCACGTGCGTGTGATATGTAAAATGTCTGTGTCCTTGCGCATCGCTTTCGGAAAAGGTGAAAATGGCGATGCGAGTCTAACAATACGCTTGGCAGCGTCATCTAATATTTTATGCCCGGATGAGCGACGTACGGTGATTTCTCTTACCGTACCATTAGGTCGCAGTGCGACATTGAGGATGAGTGTGCCTGAGAGATTTTTCTGGCGTGCGGCTTCGGGGTAGTTGATGTTGCCGATGCGTTCTATCTTGCTGCGCCAGGCATCTAGGTAGGCGGCATCGCGGAATTCACGGGTACGTGCTGAGATGAAGCGATGTTTTTCGCGCCCGGCATAATTTTCCATGGTGCGGTTGATCTCGGCACTCAGGGCGGCGATCTCTCTGCTGCGCGATATCAGTTCGGCGGCGGTGATCTGTTTTTGTTGTTTTACCTCGGGGGTGAGTTTGGTGACAACAGTGTCATGTGTGCTTTTTTCCTGTGTCATCACAATCTGAGAGCGCTTGGCCTCTTGCGGTGGCGGTGCGGCAGCGATGCTGCTGGCGGTGGCGGTACCGGGATCTGGAATGTCGGCTGCGGTAGAGGCGGGGCTTGCCAGGCGCGAGGTCTCTTCGGCATTGCCGCCACCGGCTAGATTCGCTTGAGCCAGGAGTTCGGCATCTTCGATCTCTTCTTTGCTCTGTTGATGAACCAGTGTGATGTCGAGTGACGGCGCAATCTCATTGTTGTTTTCATCTTCTGCTACGAAGGTGACGCCTAGAATAATGATGGCATGTAGCACGATGGCGAAAAACATCGTTAGGCCGAGTCGGTCAGATGAGGTAACGCGAGATGGCATTGGTTGTGAAGCGGCGACCATGGCTACTCTTCCTGTTCATTCCGCTGGGCGGTCGTTGATGTGGTTGCGTTGTTTTTTCGTTTTTCAAGATGCTGCAACATCGAGCGTACGATAATGCCACTGATGATGCCAAAAATGACTGCAGCTGTCATTAATAGCGGCAGTAGTTTGAATAGCCCCTGGTGAGGGATGAAGAGCAGGTAGGCGGTATAAAATTGGCCAAACATGTGGGCCATCGCTGCAATCAAGCAGAGGCCAATTGGTCCAAGCCCTTTGCCGGGCAGGTGGCTGGCGAGCCACAACACAAGCAGGCTGGCGACGGCACCGCTAAAACTTAGCATAAAGGTGGGCGAAAGAAAGGTGCCGATCAGGATGCTGCCGACCAGTACCCGCAACATCGAAACCCACACGGCGGTACGCCAACCATAAAGAATAAACACTGCAATGGTGATGACGTTCGCTAGCCCCGGTTTAACCCCAGGCAGCGGGCTGGGCAGTACGCTTTCGATAATGTGAATGGCGATGGCGAGCGCGGCTAGCCATGCGATCAGGTGATCTTCTGGGCTGGTTTTAATGGTGATACCGGCTTTGGTCGCGGCGGCGTTATTGGATGGGTCGCTCATCTGCGGTTAGAAAATAATGCTATCAAAGCGCGCTGCTTCACCCAGTACTGCAACGCTGATGCGGTTTGGCAGGCAGGCGGCGAATTCACCGGCGTGTGCTAGCCAACCGCTGTGAATGCACTGTTTGCCGAGGCAGGGTGAGGCGACGAAACGGATCTTGCCATCTTCGATTTTAATGATGCTGGTGCCGAGTGCACCGTCGACCTTAAGTGTATGGTTGTGGGCGAGTGATACTTTGGTGGTCTCATTACCATTCATGATGGTCGCGCTTATGCCTGCTTCGTCGTCGCTCCATTGGCTGATGTAGAGGTAGGGTAGTAGCAGTGCGGCGAACAGTACGGCGCAGTAGTCGGCGCGAGTCATGTGTCGTTTCCAATGATTTTGATTTGCGCATCGTCGATTTCAAGATGAATTCGTTGCGCCATTTTCTGAGTCATGTAGATGGTGAGGTCGTTGCCGATCAGCATCACCTTATCAACGCCCATCTGTTTGGCAATTTGTGGCCACTGTGTGGTGCCGGCGATAAACAGTGCGGTGGCGGCGGCATCAGCGGTGGCGGCATTGTTGTGAATCACGGTGACAGAGACAGCATCGTTAGCGGGATAGCCACTGCGTGGGTCGATGATGTGGTGGTAACGCCGGCCATCAAAATCAAAAAATCGTTCGTAGTTACCTGAGGTAAAGACACTTTCATCCCCATTGGTTTCGATTGAAGCAATTACCCCGGCTTCGGTAGGATGGCGTACACCGATGCGCCATGGCTGCTTGCCTTTTGAGCCAATCGCGCGCAGATCTCCGCCTGCATTAACGATGGCATTTTTGATGCCCGCCAGCTTGAGTTGTTCCACTGCTCGGTCGATTGCATAGCCTTTGCCAAAGGCACCAAAATCAAATTGCACGGCGGGATGGTTGCTGGTGAGTGTTGTTACGGTAAGGGTGACGTTGGCCATAGACGGTGACTGTGTTAGCGCGGCATCTATTTTTTCTTGTGCTGGTGGTGCGCCGTCCGGGCGGTCATCGCTATGAAATCCCCATAGCTCAACCAGTGAGCCGATGGTGGGATTAAAAAGCTGATCACTATCGGCAGCGAGTGTTTGTGCTTGCTGTATAAAATGGTGAGTCGCTGAATCGATGGTGACTGTTTTACCCTGTGCTAGTTGCTGATTGATCAATGTGAGTGGGCTATCGCGCCATGCGTGCCATTGGCGATTGATGGCCGCGAGTTCAGTTTCAACGATCGTGATTGCCTGTTGCGCAGCGGCTTCATCTGGATGAAATACGCTGACATCAACCAGTGTGCCAAGGGTAAATAGCTTTGCCTTGTAAACTTGCAGCGGTGCTTCGCTACAGGCGCTGATGCCTAATGTTGCGATCAGCAGTAGGCTTAACCAGCGAGGTTTCACGCCAGACGCACCTCGGCCAATTGAGCTTCAATGGTATCCATCAATGTAGCGCCGATGTTGAGATTAAACTGCTTGTCGAGTTCACGAATGCCGGTGGGGCTGGTGACGTTGATTTCGGTGACGTAGTCGCCAATCACGTCGAGGCCGACAAAGGTGAGCCCCTTTGCTTTAAGTGTTGGGCCTATTTCTTTACATAGCCACTGATCGCGTTCGCTCAGTGGCTGGCCAATGCCAGTGCCTCCGGTCGCAAGGTTGGCGCGGGTTTCACCAACCGCAGGGATGCGTGCCAGGGCGTAAGGGATCGGCTTGCCATCGATCAGCAGGATACGTTTGTCGCCTTGTAATATTTCCGGCAGATAGCGTTGTGCCATCGTCAGTGTTTGTCCATTATTGGTCATCACTTCAAGGATGACGTTGACGTTAGGGCTATCTTTGGTGACGCGAAAAATCGATGCACCACCCATCGCCGAAAGTGGTTTGACGATAATGTCGCGGTGCTCAGCAAGGAACCCTTTGATCCGTTCCGGTTGGCTGCTCACCATGCTAGGTGCGCAGCAGTGTGGAAACCATGCGGTGTAGAGTTTTTCGTTGGCGTCACGTAGAGACTGCGGTTTGTTAACCACCAGTGTGCCTGCGGCTTCTGCCTGCTCAAGCAGGTAAGTCGTGTAGATGTAGTCGATATCAAACGGTGGATCTTTGCGCATCAGAATCACGTCGAGATCACTCAGTGGTTGAGTGACTGCTTCACCTAGTTCAAACCAGTTGTCGAGGCTGCTATTGACGCTAAGCGCTCGAATGACCGCGTACGCTTGAGCATTATCAAGAAAGAGATCGTTCTGTCCCATATAATAAAGCTGCCAGCCGCGTTGTTGTGCTGCCAGTAGCATTGCCATGGTGCTATCTTTTTGAGGGTTGATGGCGCTAATGGGATCCATCACCACGCCGAGTTTTATAACGGATTTAGCGCTCATAGTTAGCCCCTATTTATGTTCAGCAATTTCTCGCGCAGCGGCTAGCATCGCCAGGCGTGCAATTACACCGTAGGCGTAAAAGCGGTTGGCGTTGGCATCCGGCTCCATCTCCTGGCAGGGAGTGGTGCAGGGCTCGGCAAAGGCGAGTGGCTCAAAATGTGCGCCAGGTGCATTGAGGTTTTCGTTGGGGCCGCGACGGGTGTGCACGCGGTAGAAACCACCGACCACAAAGTGGTCGATCATATAGACCACCGGTTCGGCGACGGATGCCTCTTCGCCGCAGGTCTCGAAGGTGTAGACCCCTTCTTGTACTAATACCTGGCTGACGTTGGCGCCACTTTTTGAGGTGGCCATCTTGTTGCGTTGTTTACGGTTGAGGCTCTGTATCTCTTCCACAGAGCTGGCGGTCATCACCCCCATGCCGTAGGTACCTGCATCTGCCTTGATGACGACGAAGGGTTCTTTGTCGATGCCGTATTGATCGTATTTTTTCTGAATAGCGGTGAGCAGTGTGCCGACGTTTTTGGCAAGACACTCTTCTCCTTCCCGCTTTTTGAAGTCAATTTCACCACATTGTAGAAAGAGTGGGTCGATTAACCACTGATCGATTTTCAGCATTGCTGAAAACTCTTTGGCGATCTGGCGATAGTGGGTGAAGTGATCTGACTTAAGTCGCCTGGACCAGCCCAGTTCGAGTGGTGGTACCACTTCCTGTTCGATATCGTCGAGGATTGCTGGGCGACCGCTGGAGAGGTCGTTGTTGAGCAGGATCATGCAGGGGGAAAAGTCACCAATACCGACGCGATTGCCTAAGCGCTCCAGTGGCTCCAGTGTAATGCTGTTGCCGGACGGTAGTTCAATGGTCTGTCGCTCGGTGATCTCTTCGGAGAGGGAGCCGAGGCGCACCTCAAAGCCCGCCTTTTGCAGGATGTCCTGCAGTGCCGCGATACTTTCCATATAGAAGGTGTTGCGGGTGTGGCTCTCAGGCACGATCAGGATTTGATTGGCAGTGGGGCAGATGCGTTCAATCGCGGCTTGTGCCGCTTGAATGCTGAGTGAGATTAGTGCCGGATTAAGGTTGTTAAAGCCGGCAGGAAAAAGGTTGGTATCGACCGGTGCGAGCTTGAAGCCAGCATTGCGTAGATCAACCGAGGTGTAAAAAGGGGCGCTTGTCAGCTGCCATTGACGGCGAAACCACGCTTCAATATCGGCCTGTTGATTTAATAGAAGGCGCTCAAGCTGCAGCAGTGGGCCGCTTAATGCGGTCGTCAGGTGTGGGACGGGGTCGTTTTGTGTCGTGCTCATGTCGATTTTTTGCTGCCTGCTTAAGTCATTAATTTCGATGATTTGGAGTATATGATACGCCGCTTACGTCTGCTTGGCGATGTTCTGGGTTTTTAGTTTCTGATCTAACATCGCGAGTTTTAAGTGGTTATTTAATACCGATTGAGTATTTTTCGAAAAATCACCTGCAATATTATGGGTATAAATTGATCGATTATTTGAGAATAGTGATTTGTCAACTGTAAAATTTTACGGGTGTACATGTTGAGAAAAACAGCGTAATTGTGTGGGCATTGGGGGAGACATGGAGTGTTTCTTTGTAACCAGATGCAACGTCAAGGGGGTGAAAGGATAAATTCACTGCCGACGCAGGTATGAATCTAAAAGATGTGCCAAATAACAACACCAGAGTTGTTCTGTCTATGATCCCCTCGAATCCTGATTCAGGTCTGGGTGATCAGATGGTATCGCCCCCGATCCTGTCGCCGGAAAGAACTATTCAATTGCTGTCTGATCTTGGGCATATTCGTGAGTTGGTGGCGGAATGTATGGCTTCGCCATCAGATTGTAAAGAGGCCCTGATCTGTCGGCAAATTAGAGAGGTGAGTTTGCCGCTGTGTAATTTGTCGCTTGCACGAGTTGTTGAGGTACTTAACAGCGCGACTCAGTGTGCCGATGAGCAGGGGATGGCTGTTTCAGAGCTGAGATTAAAGGCTTATGCAGCGGTGGTGGATGATGTGGTCTGCTATATCGAGAATCTACGCGATGGTTATCAGAGCGATGATGATTTTCTTGAGAATATTGAAGATAAGATGGCGCTGAGTGGTGCCTCAATGATAACCCATTATACCAAGCCTTGCCTGCAGAACTGCCCGGAAGGTGTGATGGCGGAGTTTCTGGATGGTGTGAGTGCTTCACTGCGAGATATTCGTTCTGCACTCTCCCATTGGCAGGAGGTGTCGAATCACACCCCATTCGCTCATGAGTTTTTACGCCATTTACACGCGCTTAAAGGGGCTGTGCTGGTGTATGGCGTTGAAGAACTGGTGAGTAATATTCAGTATCTTGAGTCATGCGTGGTGGCTTTTTTGAAAGGTGAATTGAAGGCGTGTGAAACACTATTTGAGCTGATGAATCGCTATGTTGTCCGTATGAATGTGGTGACTGAGTTGCTGGGGCAGCAGCAGGCTGACAGCATAGCGGCGGTGAAAGAGTCGGTGTTACCGATGCCGGGCGTCTTACCTGAGGGCATCGAACAATTGTCGGAGGATGCTGAGCGAGCTAAGTATGGCCTGCCATTGTCGCAAAAATTACCTCGCTTACGATTCTTGGTTGAGCGCGCGAGCACCATGCTGGGCAAGCCTGTGCGACTGATGGTGACGGGGGAGGATGTGGTGCTGCCTGCGGAACTCATCGGTAAATTGATCGCACCACTGGAGCTATTGCTATGGAACGCGATTGATCATGGCATTGAGTCGCCTGCGGTGAGGGCGGAGGCGGGTAAATCAGAAGATGGGGTGATCACACTCTCTTTAACGCTCGACCAGGATCGCTCAATGGGGATGATCACGGTTGCCGATGACGGCGCCGGTATTGATGAAGATGCGGTACGTGAAAAGGCGCTGCTAAGTGGTTACGTGACGTCGTGTGAAGAAGCTAAGCAAGCGGCGCTGTCGCAGATGATTTTTCATCCTGGGCTAAGCACTTCGCTGGTGGTTTCACCTATCTCAGGCAGAGGGATGGGACTGGATGTGGTGAATACAGTAGTGAGCCGCCTCGGTGGCCATGTGCAGGTGCAGACGGTGCGTGGGCAAGGCGCTAGTTTTACTCTTTCTGTGCCCCTCTTAGGAGGGAGGCTGCCGGTTTTTTAAGCCCCGTCGCTATCGCTACCCCAGGTCGCCCCAGTGTGTTTGCAGTGCGGCTAATGCTGCGATGCCGGCCGTTTCTGTGCGCAATATGCGTGGGCCCAATTGAATCCCCTTGAATCCGCTTTGAGAGGCGCGCTTGATCTCGCTGTCGCTAAGCCCTCCCTCTGGGCCGATCAACAGTGATATCGGCCCAGAAGGGGGGGGGAGCTGGCGTAAAGAGTGTGTTGCTCGGTGATGCAGCACGAATGGCTGGGTTTTGGTGTGATTTTCGCCAAGCCAGCGTGCTAGTGGGGTGATTGGCAAGATTTCAGGGATGCGATTTCGGCCGCACTGCTCACAGGCGCTGATAATAACCCCTTGCCAGTGCTGCAGCCGTTTGGCCGCGCGCTTTTCATCTAGTTTGACGCCGCAGCGCTCGGTGGTGAGTGGGATGATGCGATGAACGCCCAGTTCAACGGACTTTTGCAAGGTATAGTCCATTCGTTCACCGCGTGAAATTCCTTGTGCGAGCGTGATTTGTAGTGGTGATTCAGCTTCTCGGGTAGTGAATGTGCCGATTTGGGCGCGTACTATCTGTCGTTCGATGGCTATGAGCGTTGCGCTGTATTCGCCGCCGAGGCCATTAAATAGGGTGATCTTATCACCTGCTTTGAGGCGCAATACCCGTCCGACGTGAGTGGCTGCATTGCCTTCAAGCGTAATTTCTGCATGGGTCGCGAGCGAAGTTGTGGTGAATATGCGGGGCATCTGTTGGCAGTGAGTCTATGTATAATGGCATCTGTAGGGGGATTGTAACACTTCATCCGGTATACTTGTGATGTGTGTGGCGATTCCCTTATGAAATCGGGGTTGTAGTGGGCAAGAAAAACGCTAAACTCTAGCCCCAATGAATGGCTGTTTGGGCATGCTTGCCGTGAAGGGTTGTTTCAGCTGAATTTGATAAGTTTTGTTTAAGGAGATCGAAAAATGAGTGTATTGGTAACCAAAGAAGCCCCTGATTTTACCGCGGTAGCGGCGATGCCTGATGGCAGCTTTAACGAGGAATACAAACTTTCTGATTCGCGTGGTAAGTACGTGGTGCTGTTTTTCTACCCACTGGATTTCACCTTTGTTTGTCCGTCTGAATTGATTGCATTTGATCACAGGATTGCTGAATTTGAAAAACGTAAGGTACAGGTGATTGGTTGTTCTGTGGATTCACACTTCACCCATCATGCGTGGAAAAACACCCCAATCGACCAGGGTGGTATTGGCAATGTGAAATACCCGCTAGTGGCTGATCTGACCAAAAACATTGCGCGTGATTATGATGTTTTGTTGGATGACGCGGTGACCCTGCGTGGTTCATTTTTGATTGATAAAGAAGGGGTGGTTCGCCACCAGGTCGTGAATGATCTGCCGCTGGGGCGTAACATTGATGAAATGCTACGTACCATCGATGCATTACAGTTCACCGAAGAACATGGTGAAGTTTGCCCGGCTGGTTGGAAAGAAGGCGACAAGGGCATGAGCCCAACGGCAGAAGGTGTGGCTTCATATCTTGCAAGTGAGTCTGGAAAACTGTAAAAGCCGGTATAGACATGCTTTGAAAAAGCGGCCATCTGGCCGCTTTTTTTATGCTTGTTAACTTGCTGTTTCAACTTCCTTTTTGTCGTTAGGTACCGGACTTGCAGTTGTGATATCGATATCCTCAAGGATGGCGTCGATATCATCGGCATCAATATTAAGCGCTTCTTCGGATGATGGGGCTTGGGATGGTTCTTTGGTCGCTGTATTGGCAGTCAGTAGGGCATCGATGTCATCTGTGTCGACTGCTTTTTCTATGCTGTCTTTATCAGCGTCAGATGCTGATTTTTCTGATGCTTCATCTGCACTTGCTGCTAATAGGGCGTCGATGTCATCAGGGTCGAAGTCTTCGTCGCTACCTTTTGCGTTAGAAGTATCGGCGGGCGCTTCATCTGTACTTGTCGCTAGTAGGGTGTCAATGTCGGCAGGGTTAAGTTCTTTGTCACTGCCTTTTGTCTCTGAAGTTGGTGGTGTATCGTCCGTATTGGCAGCGAGTACTGCATCAATATCGTCGACTGCTGGAGCGTCTGTTTTATCGCTCATTTCTATTGAGGGTTGTGGTGTCGGGTCAATGTTTAGGTTCAGGTCGGTGTCCAGATCATTTTCATCTGTTGTGTGATCAACTGAGCTCTCTGGTGATTCAGTATCATTGCTAGCGATGGCGTCACTATCGATGCTGAGAAAGGGATTGCCCGCTTCTTCTTTTGTTTCGTCCTTGTCGGTGGGGGCAGTGTCGTTGCTCTCTGGTATGTCTGGCGTTTCATCGATGGTCTTGTCAACCGGCGTTGATACCTCATCAGCGGGTGCCTTAACGGCGAGCTCTTCTGCGTGGTTAGCTACATCAATGGTTGTTGCTGGCGGTTCATTCGGCAGCTCAGATGCCTCTTCTTGTGCTTTAGCCTTGGCCTCGGCATTTTCTTTTTCTTTTTTTGCAAGCTTCTCTTCGGCAGCATCACGTCCGCCGTTGAACGCAGAGACAAATTCAGCTACTGTTTCGCGCATCTCTTTTTTTGCTGTATCAAGTTCTTTTTCCAGACGCTCATTTATTTGTTGAGAGGTGCTGAGTTCGTGTTGCAAATGAGAGTTTTCATTTTTTAGCGTATTGAGTTCTTCTTCAGGGGGGGCGTTAGTGACGGTCGCACTACTGTCGATGCTAATCGTGCCGAGTTTGGTGTTGGACTCTGTGAGTGCGGCGATATTTTTATCGAGATTTTTTAGTGCCTCACTGTCTCTGTCGGCATAGATGTTCATCATGGTGATGTAGAACTCTATCTCTGTATCACGAATTTGTTTTGCAGCGGCGCTGAGTGCATCGCTATCCAGCTCGTGTGATTCTTTGAGTTTGATTGAAAGTACGTTGAGGCGATCTTCTTCGTTCTCTTTTATCTTTTCAGTCAGCGCTAGTAGTGCCTTTTTATCTTTGCGCTGCTCTTTTACCTTTAGAACAATAAGGGTACCGCATGTAATTAATAAAAATAGAATGACCTCTGCGAGGATGAGTGATAGTGATGCATATAGGCTATTCATGAGCGAGTGCTTCCCACGGTTTGTCCTGCGCCGATTTTGGCCGGGCTTTCCATTTTTTATATCCAAAGAAAATACCGCCAGCCAGCAGCAGGTTGAACATGACAAATGGAATTGAGGTGGCTATCCAGTTAACTTTGTCGTCAATGGTTACTTCTGTCTCTATGGACAGCGTCAATTCAGTCGCATCCGGTTTTTTAATTTCTTCGGCTGGTGGTATTTTCGTGCCAAATGAGATTGGACCTACGCGGCTTTCGACTGGGCGGCCATTGGGGCGTATGCCAGTGATCTCAATGGTCATGCTATATCGCTGGTCGGAAGCAAAATCACCTAAAGGTAGTTTCCATTCATTATGACTAGTGCGTGGAATTTCGATGTGTTGGATTTCAGCGCTGCTGTCTGAGATGGTTGCCTTCATATTGATTGAGTCTGGGTTGATCATATCGGCCCGGGGAATGGCGAATAAGGTCTCTATCTCGACATCAAGAATCTTGTCGGGTTTGATAGAGATGATTATTGGCGATGCATGGACATTGATCAGGTGTCTTTTTTCTCGTTTAAAAGTAACGCCATCAACTCGGGTGATCAGCTCGTGTTGACCCTCGGTGAGTGCGCCGCTAAGGTTGATGCTATAGGTGCCATCCTCTGTTTTTCTATCCGCGGCATCGCCATTATCTTTTAGTTTGTGCTGCGTTTGGTTCTCTTTGTGTGTCTGTTGTAGTTTGATATCAACAAAGCGATGGAAGGCCGCTTTGGTGATGATTTTTCCTTCGTTGGTGAGCGAGGCAAAATAGTGCTGCTCGTCACCCAGATAAATATTATTGGGAAATAAGGTTGTCACGAGCTTTAGGTCAGTCACGACCATTACTCGATTATCGGGGTCGGTATCGGCATCAATATACCAAGTGCCGCTGGTTGGGTTGGTGATGGTGATGAGGTCGTAGCGCGCTTCATGGTGCCAGCTAACATTTTGTGGTGGGCTATTACGGCCAAAGACGCTGTCTTTGGGGGTAGTGACCATGGGCGGTTGCGCGTTATGGCGGTTAAAAATTAATAATGTCATCTCATTGATGCTGTTATCGACGATGACTTTATTTTCGATCAATGGCAGTGTGTCTGGTTGGGTTGTTTTCTCAAACATACGAAAGAAGATGCGCTCAAGTCCTTCAGCGTCTTTTGCTTTTTCATACCAGCCACTAGATGCGGCGGCGAGTTGCTGCAGGAGAAGCTCATCCGCCTCACCTGAGAGCGCGATAGTGTGTATTGTTGCACCAGATTTGGCGAGTCGCGGCACAATGTTGTTAATGATGTTATCTCGAGATGCACGGTTTTTATTGGCATCTTTGTCGATGTCGACGAGCCCGTCGGTTAGCAGGATAATGGTGCGTTCAATATCAGGGTTGTCTTGTTTCCAGTCCCAGGTTGATTTTTGGAGGGTATCTTCAATATTGGTAAACAGGCCGTTGGAACGGATTTCGCCAGCGGCTTTGGTGGCGCGTCGTTTCCATTGTTTATCAACGGGAGCGAGTGGTACTAGCATGTTGACATGGCGCCCAAAGGTCCAGACACCCGCCTGTGCATTGCTGGGCAGCAGATTGGCGAGCAAGCGTAAGGCCGGGATGCGTAGGTTGTCGGGGTCGTTCCATTTCATGCTGCCTGAAACGTCGATAAGAATTCTTATGTCGTACGCTGCAGTGACAGGTTCTGTTTGGGCGAGTAGGCTCGCCTGCCAGCCAAGCAATAGGCAGGCTGAGATGACTGCAATCTTAAATCCATTTTTTTTCAAAGCGCACCTGGTGAAAGAACCGTATTTATAACGATCATATCGGTGTAACTATTTGATTCTTTAAAAGTGATGTTTAGTCATTGATGTTCCATGCGACCGTGGCATGCAGCGCTGGCAATGTTAGTCGCCCGATTGCGCGCCAGTGCCTGTTTGAGTGTATTATTACCATACATATGTAATGAGTGATTTTTTCTGATGATGTATATAAATTACTCGGGAAAACCACGTTACCAGAGTGGCCAATATTGGTATAACATCATAATAAGTATGTTATTTTATTTTAAATAATGCTTGCACATTTGTTGAGTGTTTTGCTATGTTACTTGTTGAGGGGGAATGCTGCGGTAAGGCATTCCTGACATACATACAGAGTTTGATTTTGAGGAGATGAGAATAATGTCTGATGTGAATATTTCGAAGACGGATGGCCTTTTTGTTTTTGCTATTGCAGCAATTATTACTGTTTTAGGGCTGGTTGGCACCAACATCTGATGTCGGTTTCGTGAGTGAGCCGAGGCTTTACTCATGAGAGATAATACTTTAAGTAGTGAAAATTTAGAATTCGTTTGCCGCGCCATAAAAACGGTTGTGGTAAGCCTCTCTTAGCGGTGGTGAGAGTTGAATCCCGGCTCGGTTGCTAACGCCTTATCTGGGAATCGACGCCACCGCTTTTTTAAGCCCTCCTATGTAGTCTTTTCTTGTTATGCCCTAAACTTTTTGTGTGAAAGCAGTATGGCGTGCCTTTATATTAGGTAGTTGGTCTGACTGTCCCCAGCATTTGTCAATTCTAGCCAGCTGGGGGTGAAGTGCGTCATGGCTGATGATGATATGCATTGCGAGTTGTTGAGTAACGGAATCAATGTCGTCAGGGCCTGCGAATGAATGCCGCAAGTGGTGGAGCTGTTCTTTATTTAGGTGCAGGATGTTTGGTGAGCAGTGATGCGCTTGCTGGAATTTACGCACGATACGATAGATATCACTTAGTATGGCTGCATTCCTCTAAGGTTGCATGAGAGTGTTTTTACATCGCCGATTATATTTTGGCTTCGATAGAGGTTAAGCCAGCTTTATGTCTGTGCTGAAGTTGAATGCCTGATGGTTCGCTGGTGGCGTTGCCAGCTTTTGCAGCTGGTCCCTTGCGATTGTTTTGATGTGATTCGCAAAGTCTTGAGAAATGATCTTAAGGTCTTGTTGTAACACCTCGATATTGGGTTGAATTGTATGTTCGATCATCGGTTCCATACTCTATGTGTCGTGTATGTTGTCGCTCAATGAGATCATCTGGATGCTCCATTGATGCGTGATTTTACGTTGGCATAATAAATTGGACAGATGCATGACTGCGAGTTGGGCGTAGGTGGGCGATGGGGTGTAAAACCAGATGCGTGGCAACTTATTGACATTCCCATGTTGGTTTAAATGACCTTCGCATGACCAGCAGGTTTCAAATAGCCTTAAAAGAATTGAGTTCAAATACGAGCTTTGCTACGCCTCTCTCAATGGGGTAGCGCTCTGGTTCAGTTGAGATGGCTACTGGGATGTTGCTGCATTCCGCGGAGCACTGGCATGCGCAATTGTTTGAACTTGAGCATTCGCACGCTATTTTGCAGTTTTTGCAAGTACGTAGTTCATTGATGCTGGCTTGGTTGAGCAGCATTTTTAGCGCGATGATGGTGTTTTCTTCATCGATAAGGCGAGTGTTGGGTGCTTTGATTTTCATGCGGCACGCTTCCCTTAAATAACTGGCATGCGACTTCGAGTCGCTTGCGCTGGGTTGCTTCATCCATGAAAAACTGAATATACATATATGTTGTTGACTTGAGATGGCTATCGGCGCTGATGCGCCACTTCATGAGTGGCTGTTACCGCAGTGTAGGAAGTTTGCTTGTTGGTTGTGGAGTACTTGGGCTTGCTTCCATGTCCTTCTTTATGTATGGTTTAAATACCACTTTATAAAAGGGTATTGTCACACTAGTTTAGTCGGTTAATTTGCTAATGAATTGGCCGATAAATACTCAACTTTCATGTCGAATTAGGAGCACTTTTATGTCTACAGCAGTTAATGTTAATAAAAATGATTCAGTGATTGTTATCGCCACTGTCGCTATCGTGCTGGGTCTGTGGGCGGTTGCAATTGCTATTGGCTAGTACGGTCATGGCGTAGGTCTACTGGCAGTCGCTCGTAGATCAGAAAAAGCCGGCGTGAAATTCTGCACGCTGGCTTTTTTTGCCTGTTATTGCTTGATTTCATTATTTAAAAAAATGTTGGTTTGCGCGTGGTGTGTGTGATTCGGTTACACTGGTGCGATGCAGACTCGATTCAAGCTACTTAAGATGTTGTCGGACGGCAACTTCCACTCTGGGGATGCATTAGGGCTTGAGTTAGGGGTTGGGCGGAGTGCTATTTGGCGGCATGTGCAAACGCTGCGTGGCTATGGGCTCGATATTTATGCCGTGACAGGTCGAGGTTATCGACTTAGAACGCCACTTGAGTTGCTTTGCGAGTCTTGCATTATTGATGGCTTGTCAGAGGCCGCACGGCCTTTGGTTACCGGCATTGACCTCTATTCTGTGCTGAATTCTACTAATGATCATCTGATGCGGCCGGAGGCGATGGTGCTGCCTGGAGGCAGTGTTTGCCTTGCTGAGTATCAAGTTGCGGGTCGAGGTCGTCTAGGGCGTCGCTGGGTCTCGTCTTTTGGTGCTAATCTTTGCTTTTCACTGGTATGGCATTTTAATGGCGGGCCGGATGTGCTTTCTGGTTTGTCGCTGGCGGTGGCGGTGGCGGTGGCGGAGGGCTTGTCGTCGCTAGGGCTTCCGCACCCTGGGTTGAAATGGCCAAATGATCTATATATAGACGGGCGGAAGTTGGCGGGTATTCTGCTGGAGGTGAGTGGTGAATTTTCTGGCGCAAGTCGAGTGGTGGTTGGGGTGGGTGTCAATTTGAGAGCGCCAGCGGAGCTTGATGAGTCAATCGACCAGCCGTGGGTTGCGCTGGATGAGTTATTGCCAGCGTCAGTGTCGAGAAACCGGGCGGCATCGGTCTTGATTGCGGCGATTGTGGTGGCGATGTCTGAATTCGAAGAAGAAGGTTTTGCACCGTTTATGGCACGCTGGCAGCGATGGGATGTGATGATGGGTAAATCCGTGACATTGCAGCAGGTGCAGGGTGTTATTGAAGGGCGTGCGCGCGGGATCGATGCAACGGGTGCGCTACTCATTGAGCGTGAGGGTGAAACGAGCCGCTATCTGTCGGGTGATGTTTCGTTGTTGCGCGAAGCGGCATCATCGTAAGGGTTAATGATGCAGGAATCGTTATGATCTTATTATTGGATATCGGTAATACAAGGATTAAATGGGGCTGTGTGATGGCTGGTGAGTTTCAGTCTGGTGGTGTGCTCACGCGTGGGGAAGGTGATGTGGCAGGCATGGTTGCGGCGGTGCAGGTGAGGCACTGCCTCCCTTTGCGTGTGGTTGTATCAAATGTGGCCGATGATGATTATGGTGAGCAATTGCGCGCGGAGGTCAGTGCGCGCTGGGGGTGCCAGGTTGAAATTGTCGCGCCGCAGGTGGCTGCTTTTGGTGTTGTGAATGGTTACGATGAGCCGCACCGTCTTGGTGTAGATCGTTGGTTGGCATTGATTGCTGCGCGGCAGTTGTGTGATGGGGCGCTGTGTATTGTTGACTGTGGCACGGCCTTGACGGTTGACCTGCTAACGGAAGAGGGTGCCCATCTTGGCGGCATGATTGTTCCCGGGGTGTCGTTATTACAGGATGCATTAGTGAAAAATGCAGAGGGATTGCATGTGATAGGCGGTGGGTGGGCGGGTGGCGAGGCATATTTTATGGCGCGAAACACGGCAGATGCCATGTCGGCTGGGGCATGTTATTCGTCAGTGGCGTTGATTGATCGAGTGTTAGCGGATGCGCAACAATCGCTTGGTAAAGGTGTTTTGTTGGTGTTGACTGGCGGTGATGCCGGTATGCTGAGGCCGTATTTGAGATGTAAAGGGCTGTTTGAGCCTGACTTGGTGTTAAAGGGAATCGCGATGATTGCGGGAGCGGCGAATCAATGAGGGTATTTGTACTGATGGTGTTGGCGCTCAACGTGGCCTTTTTCTCGTGGCAATTTTTGCGGGAAGAAGAGCTGGATGCTGAGGTGTCAGAAGAGCTGTTGAGGCCGTCTGCAGACGTGGTTGGCGTATCAACGTTGGCACTGGTAAGTGAAGTGCCCGCTATTGTTATTGATGTGATTCCCGCTCAGTCAGTTGCGTTGGTGGAACCTCCAATGGAGGGAGCAGCCCCAATTGGCGTTGTTGGTGATGTAATGTCAGCTGTGATTAATGCAGATATTGACGAGGAGGTTGCAGCCCCTGCGTTGGTGGCGCTTTGTTATAAGGCTGGGCCATTTAAGCAGCGTGCGCAACCTCAGGAATTGGTGGCGATGGCAGAGTCGTATGGTTTTGATGTGGCGATCACGGCACGTGAGGTTGAAAGCTTGCTGGGTGAATGGATTTATCTAACCGAGTACGCATCGGTTAAGTCTGCGCGAGCTGATGTGACGGCGCTCAAGGCTCAAGGGCTTGTCGATATCTCTGTGACGCGGCTGAAAGATGGTCAGTTGATTATTTCACTGGGGATCTTTGGGCAAAAAGAGACGCGAGAGCGGCGCTTGCGTGAGTTGAAGGCGTTGGGTTATGTGAATTATCAAACTAAAAAGCGTTATCGTAAAAGAGAGGAGTTTTGGCTGGTGCTTTCAGGGTTTAAGGGAGAGTCGCAGCGTATTTTGGCTGATGAGCTGGGTGTAGTGCTCTCGGATCGTTTGCCAGCTGCGCGGCTGGCACCTGTTGATTGTCATTAAATTGTAAATAAGAGGGTGATTTTTTGGTTGGTTTATTGTTATAATCTGCCGCGCTGTTAAGTAGTGCTGGTGTAGCTCAGTTGGTAGAGCAGCTGATTTGTAATCAGCAGGTCGTAGGTTCGACTCCTATCGCCAGCTCCAAATTTAAGGCCTTAGTTTTTTTTGAGCTAGGGTCTTTTTATTTTGTGCGCCATACAAATATCAATTACGACAAATTCCCTTTTACAAGGTAGCCGGGATGGAACGAAGCTGGAATCCAGCAAAATGGGTTCCGATAGTCCCGGATTACGTTGTACTTCATCTAGGCCCCAGCTCCCCCCTTTTGCGCTAAACCTACTCGATTCCCCTTGTGTCTCTGGAGGTGATCTGTTTTTTAGAAAGAACTGTCAGTTAAATCTTGAAAATAAAGCGATTAACTTCGGTTTTTGTTAATGAGATTTCTACGGTACTATAATGGCATTGTCGTCTCTAGGAGGGAGTCTGTCGGACTTAGGATGAATCTGCTGCGAAAAAGCCATTTCGGCCCATTTTTCCGATCAATTTCGTTAAATATGCTCAATATTCGCCTCAAATGATCAAAAAAATGGCCTCAAAATGACTTTTTCGCAGCAGATTCATCCTAAGCCCGACAGACTTCTAGCCTTGATTAAAACTCGACCGACACGGTATTTTAAGAGGCGACTGGAGGGCTTTCATGAAGACGCAGCTTACGCGAGACCAGATTATCGATGCAACACTAGCACTTGCGAGCGAGCGTGAGTGGGAGCCGCTGCGCCTCTACGATGTTGCTGAAGCGCTTGATGCGACGCTCGATGATATTCGTGTTCATTTCCGAGAGAAAGATGAGCTGATTGATGCGTGGTTCGACCGAGCTGATCAGGCGATGTTGCAGCGAGGTACCGATGCGGCGTTTCTTGAACTCGATTTTCGAGGCCGCCTCACAGAGGCGCTCTTTGCATGGCTTGAGCGGCTGGCCCCGCACCGGCGCGTTGCGCGACAGATGATGGCGCATAAGCTTGAGATTGGTCATATCCATGTTCAGTTTGCCGGGCTACTGCGCGTCAGTAGAACAGTGCAGTGGTGGCGAGAAACGGCGCAGATGGATGCGGCTCATATGTGGCGCGCAATTGAAGAGGCGGCGTTAACGACAATCTATCTGAAGACGTTTTCATTCTGGTTGTTCGATAGCTCAACGAACTCGCAGAAGACACGTGACTTTCTCAATTTTCAGCTGCGTGTCGCAGAACGGCTTGGTAATGCATTCAGTGGGTGTGGTGCTAGCCAGTTGAAGGGTGCAACAGACTCCGAATTAACGAGTGCTGTCACTGAAACGCCTGATGAACCTGTCGCCGACTCCGATGGAGTAGTCGACACTTCATCGAAGGCATCAGCATAACGGCCAGGTGGACACGCTTACTCATGCGCTAAGTGGTGCGCTTGTTGCTCAGGCCTGTTCTTCAGAGAAGCGGGGTGCTATCGATACAAAGGCGCGAATCGCCATCGGCATGGCAGCGGCCGCATTCCCTGATATCGATTTTTTTGTTCGATTTATCGATACGCTCACTTATCTCAATACACATCGGGGTATCACCCACTCATTTTTAATGCTGCCTCTTTGGGCGTTATTGCTGAGCTACCTGTTTCATCAGCTAACGAAAAGACGCTACGCCTACTGGCAGCTCTATAAAATTGTCGTGCTTTGCCTTACGGTTCATATCCTGGGAGACCTGCTAACGCCCTATGGCACTAAAATTTTCTCGCCACTGAGCGATGCTGCCTATAGTTTTAATACCACGTTCGTAATCGACGGCTGGCTCACGTTAATCATCATTATTGGTCTGTGGCTCTCGCTTAAACACCATCACCCTTATCAATACACGGTCACTACCTGTGCTGTGATTGTTAGCTATATTGGCTTGCAGTGGTTTCAGCAGCAACGGGCGGAAGAGTTGGGCCAGCGATATATAGCACAGCTAAATCTGCCCAGTGCCGAGTTGAATGTATTGCCGCAACCTTTGTCGCCATTTAACTGGAAGGTGATTGTTAAATCTGGCAAGCGGTTTCACATCGGCCACGTTAACCTGGCGCGTACTAGTGCAGTAACAACAACTTATCAGCCGTATCTATTGCGCCTCTATACGCAATACCGTGCACCAGATGATGTGGTGTGGCAACAGAGGGCACAGTTCGGTGATGATCGCCATCAAAGCGTTGTCTATGAAGCATGGCAACGACAAGCGATCGACGCCTTCCGGCATTTTTCACATTACCCGGCGCTTGAAAAAATTCAGGAAAATCCAGAAATGTGCATCTGGTTCGTTGATCTAAGATTTGTTTTTTATGAAATGACACCGCCGTTTCGTTTTGGTCTGTGCCAGAATCAGCATTCATTGTCTCAATGGGAACTTGCAGAACTGAAAGAGTAGACTGGTCCATTTTGTGTGTGAGCGTAACCTGGGGTTTCTTTCTGGTTTTTTCTTTGGTCGACTCCTATCGTCAGCTCAAAATTCAAGCACTTAGCTCATTCTGAGCCAGGTGCTTTTTATTTTGTCTGCTATACCGCGAGCAGCTATTAAATTGCCCCTTAAATTCTAGTATCACTTGCCGATATCATTATTGGAAGTGATACCAGTTAGTGATGTCATGAGCGCTATGAGAAAAAACACGACAGGATGTTGGCGGCGATTTTTGCAGACCCCGTCTCTGCCAATATCAAGTGGCGTGATATTGAATCCCTGTTGGTACATCACGGCGCGGAGATTTCGGAAGGTCGGGGGGCTCGTATCAGGGTTAGGCTCAATGACGTGAGGGCTGTTTTCCATCGCCCTCATCCAGAGCCAGATGCCGATAAAGGTGCCGTGAAATCCGTGCGAAGATATTTGATTGAAGCAGGAGTAACACCATCATGAAGTATAAAGATTATGTTGCAAAAGTAGACTATGACGAAGAGGCCGATCGGCTTCATGGCGAGGTGGTGAATATTCGTGATGCCATCACTTTTCAAGGTCGCTCGATTGATGAATTGCATCAGGCATTTAAAGATTCGGTTGAAGACTATCTGGCGTACTGCGCGGAGCTTGGTGAAAAACCAGATAAACCATTTTCAGGTCGGTTTGTTTTACGGACGTCTCCAGACCTGCATCGGGAGTTGTATGTTGAGGCAAAAAAAGAGGGGGTTAGTCTGAATCAGTGGATCAATCAGCGGCTTTCTAGTTTTCTTCATGCATAGTGATTTTATCTGATCTGCATGTGCCTGAGGGTAGCTTGTTTTTTAGAAAGACCGGCCAGGTTAATTATCGTCTAATAGTCAGTACAAGTCCTCACCGGTCAAGCGTGTTGAGATCGATAAAGCGGATGGAGGTAAACGCCAGCTGGAGATTCCAACCGTTATTAGACCGCGTGATCCAACAAGCCATTGCTCAGGTGCTAACGCCTATATTTGACCCTGATTTCTCGAACAATAGTTTTGGATTTCGGCCGAGGCGTAATGCACAGCAAGCCGTGAAACAGGTACAAGGCATCATCAAGGATGGCCGCCGCATTGCGGTTGATGTCGATTTATCGAAGTTCTTTGATCGAGTTAATCATAATTTATTGATGACGCACCTTGGCTACAAAGTGAAGGACAAGTATCTTTTAAAATTGATTAGACGCTATCTTCAAGCTGGCGTTATCGATAACCAGGGCTATAGCGAGAGTCGAGAAGGCGTTCCACAGGGCGGCCCATTATCGCCGCTACTGACGAACATCATGCTTGACCCTTTGGATAAAGAACTTGAGGAGCGCGGGCATAGATTTACAAGGTACGCAGATGACGTTACGATTTTAGTAAAGAGTCAATGTGCTGGCGAACGCGTGCTGCTCAGTATCGGCAAGTACCTGCAAAATCGCTTGATGTTGATGGTTAACATGACG
Organism: Thiotrichaceae bacterium; assembly: GCA_002401765.2. Lineage (GTDB taxonomy): Bacteria > Pseudomonadota > Gammaproteobacteria > SZUA-140 > SZUA-140 > SZUA-76. The sequence goes on along the minus strand of NVTY02000030.1, from coordinate 1,092 downwards.
AAAGTCAGGTTGTTAAAACCAATGAAAGCAAGTTCCTGGGGTTTACCTTCCAGGCAGGACGCATTCAATGGCACCCGAAAACGTTGCTGAAGTTTAAACAACAAGTAGGGCGATTAACAAACCGCAACTGGGGCGTATCGATGAAGTATCAGCTCTTCAAGGTCAGCCAATTTATACGCGGCTGGATCCATTACTTTGGTATGGCTAACTGCTATCAACGTTGCATGGATCTGGATCACTGGATTCGGCGCAGGGTTCGAATGGCCTATTGGCGACAGTGGCGAAAGCCACGTACTAAAGTAAAAAGTCTGATGAAGCTCGGTGTGCACGTTCGATCAGCAATTGCATGTGGCATCACCAGCAAAGGCCCATGGCGAAGCGCTAAAATCCCAGGAATACAGCAAGCGCTATCTAATGCGTTTCTAAAATCCCAAGGGCTTTATGCGCTGCGTGATGGATGGATGGATTAAACTTCACCATGCTAAGTGAAACGCCCTGTGTGGAGCCGCATGCAGGGTGTTGTGGAAGCTGGGGGAGAAAAACCTCCGGCTATCCGATTGAACAAGCCCGGGGTTGCCTTATTATAAGCAGATATCTAGATTGTGACTGTGCCATCATTTAGTGATGGCATTTTTAATGGGCGAGCAGGACACTCGCCCATCGTCGGCGATAAAAAATCATCAAGCTGTTGTTGCCTTAGCTCACCTCCTTTGCAAATAAATGTACCGAAGCCTTTTCTTATTACGCCTTGTCAGCCAGAACGAAACGTATTACTGAGCACCACCATCGGGGCACCGCACAGTTGGCAACGATAACGCGGTCGTTTTTTCGTAAGCGCAAAACAAACCACAGGGTTGCACTTTAATACTTCATCAGGTCTTGGTTAATGACTCCTGGTAAGAGTGCTTCGATAGCTGCGACTGTTTCAGCCTTTGGCAGTTCGGTGAACAGATACCTGAGGTAAGGGACGTGCACGAAACAACTTCCGACTCTTGCATCACAGCTTCAGCCCGTCTTTGCCCGTTCTTCAATCTCAAAACCTCAAAATAGAACCACTATTCCTACGATTTTGCTCAATCAGAACGAACAAAT
>NVTY02000029.1 GCA_002401765.2 Thiotrichaceae bacterium | reverse complement strand
AAATACGGGGATGGCGTTAGGGAACGATAAATTTAAAATGGAAATAGAGCTTCTAGCTGGGAGGCGAGTACGTCCACTAAAGCGAGGCCCTAAACCGAAAGAGCAATTTTTACACTGACCCCAAACTCCCAAACTCCATTTTTACACTGACCCCAAACTCCCTGACCCCAAACTCCCCGTAAAGGCGGGCCGGGGATTACCAAGTCTGAGCTGCTGGTGATTAATAAAACGGACCTTGCGCCATATGTTGGGGCATCGTTGGAGGTGATGGCACGTGACGCGAAAAAAATGCGTACAGATAAGCCTTTTGTTTTCTCTAATTTAAAGACGGAAGATGGCCTTAGTCAGATTATCGAGTTTATCCTGTGTCAGGGGCTTCTAGAGGACACGTAAGGTCTTTTAGTATTCGCTTTTCAAATTATGCTGGAATAGACTTTTCATGCTTAAAGTGAGCGCCCTAAATTAGTTCATGCATCGATTTTGGTGCATTATTTTAATGCGTAAAGTCTGGTTTGATTGGTTGTCTATTTTTTAAAAACTGATAAGTTGTTGAAAGTATTTTAAATGTATTTGTTGGCACGGGGTGTGCTAAACAACAGGCAGTTGCATTGAACATAAGGCTCCTTTTTAGAGGGTGGTGTTTAAATGCGGGTTATGTTGTTTGTTGTTAAATCCTTGGGAGATCGAGTAAATGAAATTTTCAAAAAAACTTTCTGTGCTAGCCGTGGCTTCAGCGTTATCAGTGCCAGCTTTAATGGTAGCTGCGCCAGCGCAGGCTGAGCTGTCTGGTAACATCGGCGTGGTATCTCAGTATGTGTTTCGTGGCATAGGGCCGGAAAATAAAGGCGCCGCGATTCAGGGCGGAATCGATTACGCTAACGATAATGGTTTTTACTTGGGATGGTGGGGATCAAGCCTTGACTACACTTATGATGCGACAGGTAGTAACCCTTATAGTGGGCAGGGTTTTGAACATGACATCTATGGCGGTTTCGCTGGCACAGCCGGCGGCATTGACTACAGCGTGGGTCTACTGCAGTACTACTATATGAATATTGATGACTCTAATCTAACCGAACTGGTGTTAGGCGCAGGTTATGGCCCATTTAGCGCGCAAGCATATTACCTGTTGAATGATGGTTCCTGGGGTAATGCGGGTGATGCCTATTTTACCTTTAACTACGGAACGGCGTTGCCTGCTAACTTCACCCTTGATGCGTCATTGGGTTACTACACCTATAACGATGATGATGCAGGGAATACTGAAAAAAACTGGACAACAGCAACAACCGAGTCTTCTGCATTTCGTCATCTAAACCTGACGCTGTCTCACCCGATTGGTGATACCGGTGCGGATATGGGCATCACTTATATTATTGCGGGTGATGATCGCGCAGGTGACTCAAAGGACGACGCCATGACCATGAATATTTCTTACGCGTTCGGACTCTAGTCTAAAGCTGGTTGTCTGAGCACCCTGATTCTCTGGGTGCTCAGCTTCTTTAGAGCTATGTCATCTGCATTAACGTGATCAGCAGGTGATGTCTGTTGAAACTTTCTCTAGTCTAGCCGTGGCTTTTTTCAGGTTGCGCGGTAAACAGTTTGAAATTCTTGATCGTGGCCACTCTGATAGTCTAGTTTAGGCTGTAAAATGTTGATAATTACTCATTATTTGTCGTGAAAAACTGACCTTTCATGCGGGGCTGTTTTAGGCGAAAACCTGATAACTAACATTCTGTTAGCTGGCTGCTGATTGTCTTCGTCTGATAGCGCTGTATTTAACACTAAAAACGTATCGTTTTTACTATAGAACTCCCTTTGATTGTCCGAAAACTTCTAATGAAGGCGCTGGTTTTATCTCGCCTTGAATCGGGTGTTTAGTCTTTTTAGTCGAGACAAGGAGGATTCATGATGCGTAAGTTGAGCAAGTTAATGCTGACATTGGTGCTGTTTGGGTTTAGCGCGGTGAGTATCAGTGCTGAGTCGAATAAGGCGGCATTGGTGTTGGCATTGATGCAGCAGTCGGGTATGAATATGCAGATTGAGCTAATCCCAGCGCAAGTGAAGGCGGGTATTCGTGACTCGGCACGGCAGGGTGTGCCGATGGATGTGGTGATTCAGGATAAGCTGGTTGGTGCGCTGGATACGCAATCGTTAAACCAAAGTGTGCAGGATTATATGGCGGAGGAGATGTCCGTTGATGAAATGAGGCAGGTGTTGTCATGGTTGGCATCGCCACTGGGAAAGCGGGTGGTGGCGATGGAACGCTTGGCATCACAACCCGATACGATGATGAAGATGTTTGAGGCGTACAAAATCGAGCAGGCGCGTCCGGGGCGACTTGAGCGGATTCAGCGCATTGATGAAGCGGTATTATCCAAAGAGCGCACCAAAGATTTGATGGTTAATATTCAAATCTTTTTTGGCATGGCAATGGCGGCGGAAAGTGGTTCCATGCAGCGTGCTAGCTATGGGCAGACACGTTACAACATGGAGCAAGCCATGGCGCCGATGTGGGGTGAGCTAGAGCAGGTGGTCACCATGATGTACCTCTTTACTTATCAGGGCCTCAGTGATGCGGAGCTTGATCAATATATCGAATTTACAGCGTCACCCGTCGGGCGAAAATATAACCAGGTACTCTACGAAGGGTTGAGTGATGCGTTTTCTAATGCGGGAAAATCGTTGCGCCAATCGTTGAAGTCAGCCTGTCGCTCACGCCAGAAAGGCTGCGACGGCATGCACCCATACCCGCTGGTCTAATCTGAACGCCATTCTATCAATGAGCGCGAGCTGCCTATTGGTAGCACTGCTGTGGCTGTTTGGCCTGACGCCTGCTGTGGCTGAAATTTTTAAATGGACCGATGATCGGGGCAAGGTTCATTTTGGTGATCGCCCGCCAAGCGAACGTGAAGTTGAAAAGATCAAGATAGAAATTAATAGCTATACCAGCGTGGAGGTTGTTCCGTTTGAGGCGTCAGTGACCAGCAATATTCGTAGCGGCAAGGTGGTGATGTATAGCACCGTATGGTGTGGCTATTGCAAAAAGGCGCGTCGTTACTTTAAGGAAAAAAGGATTGCGTTTCAGGAGTATGACACTGAGAAAACGAAGAAGGGCCGTGAGGATTATAAGAAGCTAAATGGCACGGGTGTACCGATTATTCTGGTAGGAAAGAAGCGGATGAATGGGTTTAGCCCCTCGGGTTTCGAGGCGATATATCACTAGCTCATGGTAAGCGAACGCTTTGATATTATTTGCGGTAGATAGTGGCTCCTCGCTGTTTCACATGGGCAATAGCGGATGGCCGTTGGGCTACTATGCCTTCTGCTGAATTTAACATGTCAAATAAATTCCTAACAGCTTATCGCCCTTTCGTTCTGTTATTTAAACGTTCGATCGTTTGAGAAATAGCACTGTAATTTTTTACATTAAATTTAGCCGAAACCTCTAAGTACTGCCTTCCGAATAATCCTGATATCACTTTCGCGATAGGTGATGGTCTCCAGCTGATCGGGTAAGTCGTAGGTATCGCTGGTGATGAGGTTGTAAAAGGCAGTGAATTTAATATGTTAAGTCGAGCCCCCCCTTATCTCTTTGTTGAGTACCGTACTCACAGCCGAATTTCAATGCGGTGAATATTCTGCTATTTAAATATTCTAAAATATTTACAATGATATGTTTTCTCTCGCTCCTGGTGGGGGGGATGTTCGCTATTGCCATCGGCGAAATTATGAACCGTATATTACAGGGAGTGGAAAAATGAAGGAGAATAAACTTACTGGAAATGATCTGGCTAAGCAAATATTGTCGGTTGTATTAATTCTAGTATTTAGCGGGATATGGGCTGGCTCTGTACATGCAGGCTGGGGGTATGTTAGTCGGGCTAACTGCTTCTCTGTAAATGAAAGCATCACATGGAATAGGACTAACTGGGATGGTGATAGAAAAGTGCTTTATGTTGAATCTTGGCATAAAAGACGCAATGCCGCTGCTAGCACAGCACATAGAGTAACTGATGGCTGGGAGAGTAACAGTTGGCATGTCAGGGCAGGTGATAATCATGCTTACCTAGATATGCAGGTCATCGGTAGGCATCTGGAGAGTACGCCGTCGGGCTTTATCCGCGTAATAAGGACAAGTACTGATTGGTGTAATGCATTTTCATGGTAAAAACTCTTGGGTCTGTTGACGTTTCATGCTCGCCTCTGCTGGGGAATTGGTTCCTGCGCTGTGGGTTGCTACTGAAATAATGGCACTCGGTATTGCTCGTTGCTCATTTAGAGTAACTAAACTTCGTGCCTGGATTGGAATTTTTTTAGACACAACAATAAGGCGAAAATGAAACGCCAACAGACACTAACTGGGCGGAATATTTTAAGGGAAAAGAATGAAATGAAAAACATATTAAATGTAATGCTGGTGGCTTTAATGTTTATTTCCCAATCGGCAACAAGTACTGATTTTAAAAAAGATCTCGAAGTGCCTGTGTTTTTTAAAAATAACCCGTTTTCTCCTGAGGGTGAAAGTACTCGTTTGAAAGGGGTCCAGATACTCTCTGTTGATGATGAAATATTTCCAAAGCATCTAAAACCCACGCAAAGAAAATTAATCTCTGAAATCAAAAAAAATGGTTTTCTGAGGACGGAAAAATCAAAAAATTCACGCGTAAAACAGGTTGTAATGAACAAAAAATTAGAGCGTTCTTTAAACCAGGCCGCTAAATTAGAATTTGATCAAAAATCGCAATCATTGATTTTCAAATTAAAATTAAATATGTCGGATTTGACGAACACGAGCCTTAAAAATGCCAATTTAGTTGATATAGTGGCTTCTGGTGCGTTGCAAGATTCAGGTTGGACGGGTGTTTCAAGGATTTTTGAAGACGAGTACTTTGGGATTGTTATTCTTGAAGAGGACGATTTTAGTCTGCATGGTGGAGGGGTTATTTTAACGGCAGAATTAATTAATGCGAGTGTTAACGGTAATGCTGCGATGATGATGGAGGAGAGGGATGAAAATAATAAACCCTTTACCACTCTCCAATGGGCCAGCGATCATAAATCCTTCGTATTAAAAGTCGCGGTAAGCGCAAGCAAGGGAAAACCACTTGAAAATCTCATAGCGCTCGCAGAGTCTTTGCAATAAAGGAGGTTTAAATAACTAACCCGATACCCATCATAAACATAAACACTGACAATATAATATTTTAGTTATAAGTTGTATGGTGGAATTTCAGCTTTTATCCTAGACGCCACCATGGTCGCTATCAATGAAACCGCAATTAAGGCAGATATTATCAATACGCTGCAGTCACAGGGCGAATTTGATGTTGCGAGCGGTGGTCGCTGGGATATAGCCACCGATGGGCAAAAGGTCGATTATTCGGCGGGTCAGTGGAGTTATACGCCTGGCACTTGCGCCGACTGCTTTGACTGTGGGGGTGGGGCATACGATTATGGAAATGGTGGAACATTTGATCAATACAACGCCCCTTGGGAAAGTTTCTTCAACGAGTTCCAGGAGGCTATCAATTTTTGGACGCCACACTAGGAGTCTGCCGGACTTAGGATAAATCTACTGCGAAAAAGCCATTTCGGCCCGTTTTCCCGATCAATTTCGTTAAATATGCTCAATATTCGCCTCAAATGATCGGAAAAATGGTCTCAAAATGGCTTTCTCTCGCGACGATCACCTAAGTCCCCGGCCGGTTCCTAGCGCAGCGTATTTTTGAGGCGCTGCAATGCCAGCGCCTACTGGTTATACCCTTTTTGCATTGAACGTTGTGTGAACAGGGAGTCGTTCAGCCCAACGTTGATCTCGACCTGTTTCATATCGTAATGAATGAAGGCATCGCTGTTGGTATCTTCAATCGCCACGTGATCCCAGATCCACGCTTTTCCCTCTCGACGCCATTCAATCAGCTGCTGTTTGGCTTTTTCACCCTGCTTGTCGTAGAAGTCGACCTTGTGAAGTGAGCACTCATCGCCGTCTTTGTTAAACCAGAAAACCCGCTTGCTATAGATGGGATCATTGTTGGGTGTGAAGTTTACCCGGTAAAATGACTTTCCGTTTGATGACTTTTCATCGATAAAGGTGTGAGTGTCTTCATGTGGTTCACGCAGCCTTAAGTCTTCATCTTTGATGATCCACTCTTTGGTTTGCGGGTCGCGAGGCGTAATGCGGCGTACTTTTCTCAGCTCCGGCAGGTAGATCCACTGCTCAGTTGCCTTGTTGCTGGCGCCGGTGTGCCCCCAGCGCATAAAGGCGATACCTTTGTCTTTGAGCGGAGTGTCGGTGAAAAGCAGCACTTTATCGACCACGCCATTCTCACCGCCATAGTGTTTCCAGAGGCGGGTGTATTCACTTACCTGTTTTTTGCCGCCCGCTGCTTTAAGGGTGATCTGCATGTTGGAGCGCTGATCGTTACCCGCATATTTGTAATAGCACTGATTAACGATCTCGCTGGCAGAAGGAGTTGGGCTCGCAATTGCGTGGGTCGTGATGCCGAGCATGAGCAGTGATGTTTTGAAGACTAGCCCTGTAAGTGTCATTTTATGCATGAATACCGCCTTGATTATCTTGCTAAATCTTGTCTTGAACCGGATTGATTCAGTGTACAAACGCAACGCTGATTTTGCTACAAAAGAATGAAGCACGCCGCGTACTGATATTGGTGAATTCTTAAGCCATTTTTAATCCAAACGGTGGCGGGAGGCGTTGGTTTTGTTACGATTTGACGACTGTTAGCAGGGAGAGTATAACTACCTATATCAAGTTTCCCATGGACGATCTAACAGAGTAACGGAAGTGGAAACTTAGCACGGAGTGCATGTTAAATTTGGGGTAGGTATATGTCCTATCCCTTTTTTTTATCTGCAATTAGGTGCTTTGAAGTTGGAAAAATAAATAATTTATGAGGGAAACCATGAAACCCAGAGTTCTTTTTACATCACTTTTAATCGCTTCATCTATTTCTATTGCGCATGCAGAAGATGGACTGGGTAGTGAAAAGCAGAAGTTGAGTTATGCGGTTGGCATTCAGATTGGACAGGGTCTACAGCGTGATAGCATGGACATTGATTCCGCTTCTATAGCAATGGCTATCGATGACGTAATGGCAGGTGGCGATCTAAAATTAACGCCGGAAGAAATGCAGGCACTGTTTGCTGATTATCAGCAAAAAGAAATGGCAAAAAAAGAGTTGCTGGGCCAGGCCAATAAGGCTGAGGGCGAGGCGTTTCTTGCTTCGAATAAAGATAAGGATGGTGTAACGGTTCTGCCAAGCGGATTGCAATATAAAGTAATCACTGCGGGAACGGGTAAGATGCCAGTAGTGGACAGCACGGTGTCTGTTAATTATCGCGGCACGCTACTTAATGGCGCTGAGTTTGATAGCTCGTATAAGCGTGGTGCGCCAGCTACTTTCCCTGTGAATGGTGTGATTAAAGGCTGGGCAGAGGCGCTACAGTTGATGAAAGAAGGTGCTAAGTGGCAGTTTTCATCCCTTCAGACTTGGCTTATGGTGAGCGTGGTGCTGGTGCGGACATTGCCCCTCATTCAGTATTGACGTTTGATGTTGAATTGTATTGATTGTTGAGCAGAAGCTGCCTTTTTCACGGCGGGTGGGTAAGCGATTTGAAATCCTGGATCGCGGCCGCAATGTGGCGCGTGGTGAGATTAGCGAGCTGAGTGATGAACTGGTAAGAAAATACCTGGCGGTTTAGCAGCTACTGGAAAAATTGATTCTTTTGCGCGAAAAATCGCAAAAACCAGGTGGTTTTTTTCGCCTGCTCCCTGATAAATTCTGATCACTAACATCCTGTTAGCTTGATGGCGATGGTGCTTGCCTAGTGGCATCGTTTTTAATGCCACAAAAATATCGTTTTACTATAGAACTCCCCCTTATCGTCCGCAAACTATATTGTGAAGACGATGTTTTTCCTCGTCTTGAATAAGGTGTTGAGTCTCTCGCTTGAGACAAGGAGGATTAACCATGCGCCGTTTAAGCAAATTAATTCTGGCATTACTATGGTTGTCATTCAGTGTGGCGGGTGTGAGCGCTGAATTGAGCAAGGCGGCATTGGTGTCGACACTGATGCAGCAGTCGGGTATGGATGCGCAGATTGAGCTAATCCCCGCGCAAGTGAAAGCGGGGATTCGAGATTCTGCACGGCAGGGTGCGCCGATGGATGTGGTGATCCAGGATAAGCTGGTGGCTGCGCTCGATACGCAATCGTTAAATCAGAGTGTGCAGGCGTATATGGCTGAAGAGATGGCTGCTGATGAAATGCAGCAGGTGTTGGCGTGGTTGGAATCTCCGTTAGGGGAACGGGTGGTTGCGATGGAGGTGAACGCGTCGCAACCGGATACGATGCTAAAGATGTTTACCGTGTTTGAAACTGAGCGTGACAGACCGGGACGGTTAGCGCGGATTCATCGCATTGATGAAGCGGTGCTCTCTAAGGAATGAACCAAAGATTTGATGATTAATATGCAGGTCTTTTTTGGCATGGCAATGGTAGCAGGGAGTGGTGCCACACAACGCGCCAGCTATGGCCAGGCACGTTATAACATGGAACGAGCGATGGCCCCAATGTGGGGTGAGCTTGAACAGGTGGTGACGATGATGTATCTCTTTACCTATCAGGGGCTCAGTGATGCAGAGCTTGACCAGTATATTGAATTCACGGAATCAGTGTCTGGTCGAAAATATAATCAGGTGCTTTATGACGGTTTGAGTCATGCCTTTTCCAATGCGGGTCAGTCGCTGCGCCAATCACTGAAATCGGCCTGCCGCGTTCGCCAGAAAGGGTGTGATGGCACACACCCATATCCGTTGGTGTAATTTGAACATCAATGCTTTCATCAAGATGAGTTGTCTATTTGTTGCTGTGATATGGTTTCTCGCGGCAGTGGCTGCCGTAGCTGAGCTATTTAAATGGACGGATGACAAAGGTAGTGATGCATAGCACGGTATGGTGTGGATATTGTAAAAAGGCACGTTGCTATTTCAGAAGAAACCCCCCTTCCAAGAGTGTGATACTGGAGCAAGCGCAAAAGGAAAGGCGGGCTGTCAGCGCTTAAAAGGCACCGGGCTGCCAATTATACAGATAGATAAAAGCGCATGAATGGTTTCAGCCCCTCGGACTTCGCGGCGATATATCATTATCCTCCGCGCTTTGCCCTCAATTCTTTAAAGCCATATTTCTTTGATATATATGTTTTTTATTATTGGCGTACAATGAGGTATGACAGCCGTTTTTGATGGGGATTTAGAGCCGTGAATTTTTGCATAGCCTTGATATTAATGTTTTTACCTTGCCAGACTTTAGAGTATTATTGAGTTGGTTTTTCAGTTTATCTGTGCTTTTTCGTGTTTCGAACTTCTGTGAGCTTGAATCGCATCTCCCTTTATGAGACCTGACAGTCGGAATCATATGTGGAGATAGCGCCTTCCGCATTTTTTGGTCGGTGCTTGACTAGTTACTGATTGAGTTGATAGTGATAACTAGAGAGCTTGAAGAGATTTCACTGTAGTAGAAATCGGTTGCATATTTATTATTAGTGATGTGAGCGTGGTTTTTTGTAGAGGTAATAGTGAATGTTGTGGTGTGTTGTTGGTCGTAGGGAATGTGATGCTCAACTGGTTAGTCGGCGTTTAAAGCATCAAGCGCTTTTATTGGGTTGCTTGCTAATTGGCAGCGGTATTTTTATCCATTTTTCAGGGATAAACGAAATGCTGTTGTTAGCGCTCGCTGGCGCACTTGTCATTTGTGTGAGCAGGCGGTTTGATAAAGAGATATTGTCCTTACTGTTGCTATTGCTGGGGAATCCAGCGCACGCGGGATCTGGGATGGGCGGTGGTGGGATGGGTGGCGGAATGATGGGCGGTAACATTCAAGACTACATTGTCTCTGGGAGTATGATTCAGGAACGAGTGTCGATTGATGGTGTGAGCTATTGGCATCAAATATTCGATGATCCAGGTCGCGGTTTTTTTCTGGAGGTTTTTATCAAAGCCAACGGCAGTCGTGGCAGCGCTGGTTTTGTTCCCGCGATAGCAGAGGGGATCTGTGGTGGTGGTATGGGAGGAATGGGTGGCGGCGGCATGGGAGGAATGGGTGGCGGGGATTGTAACGGCGCACATCCGCTTGATCCTCTGTATGGTGCCAGTTCAGGGAACCCATCATCGGTGATGATGCGGCAAGTGGTGAGTGACGGCGAAATGACCATGGAGGTGTACAAGCCGCTACTTGGAATGAAGCATCGCATTACGCAGACGTTAAATGATGGAAAGATGACGGCAAATTTTATCCTAGATGCCACCATGATTGCGATCAATGAAACCGACATTAAGGCAGAGATTACCAATACGCTGCAGCTAGAGGGCGTATTCGATATTGCGGGCGATGGCCGCTGGGATATTGTAATAGATGGGCAAAAGGTTGATTATTCGGCGGGTCAATGGCGTTATACGCCAGGCAATTGCGCTGATTGCTTTGATGGTGGCGGCGGGACATATGATTATGGTGATGGTGGATCATTTGATCAATACAATGCCCCCTGGGAAAGTTTTTTCAACCCGTCTCAGGAGGCTACTAATTTTTGGACGCCGCCCTAGTGGTAGGAACCATTAGTTGTTTTGGCCCGAATGATCGCGGTGTACAAACGCGCTTAATTAAATCCCCATAAAAATGGGTCTGATGAGGTGAGATTTTCGAGTTTACCGCCTATATTATTTTAAAAGTGCGGCTAAGAGTGGTGGTTTCTACTATTTGACGATGGTAGGCAGGGAGAGTATAACTGTGCCATGAAGTTTCTCATGGAAGGTCTAACAGAGTAACGGAAGTGGAATCTCAGCAAGGAGTGCACATTGAATGAGGGGTAGGTAATTCCTATCCCTTTTTTTTATCTGAAATTTTGCGCTCTAAATACAGAGAAAATAAATAAATTATGAGGGAAAACATGAAAATCAGCGTTCTTGTTATGTCACTTTTGATGGCTTCATCTGTCTCTATTGCACATGCGGAAGGTGACCTGGGTAGTGAAAAGCAGCAGTTGAGTTATGCAGTGGGCCTTCAAATTGGAGGGGATCTAAAGCGTAATGGGATGGATATTGATGCAGACTCGGTTGCGATGGGGATTGATGATGTGCTCGAAGGTAAAGAGCCTCGGCTGACGATGGAAGAGATGCAGGCGCTTTTTTCTGATTATCAGAAAAAAGAAACGGCTAAAAAAGAATTAGCCAGTAGTGCGAATAAGGCAGAAGGTGAGGCATTTCTGACGGAGAACAAAGGGAAAGAGGGCGTTACTGTATTGGAAAGCGGATTGCAATATAAAGTGATCACGGCAGGGTCGGGTAAGCAGCCAACAGCAGAAGATACCGTTTCTGTTCATTACCGAGGAACATTGATCAATGGCACAGAGTTTGATAGCTCTTATCAGCGAGGCGAGCCGGTCTCCTTTGCTGTGAATGGTGTGATCAGAGGCTGGACAGAGGCGCTGCAGTTGATGAAAGAAGGTGCTAAGTGGCGGTTATTTATCCCTTCCGAGCTGGCCTATGGGCCACGTGGTGCGGGTGCTGATATTGGCCCCCACTCGGTATTAATGTTTGATGTTGAACTGCTCTCTGTTAAATAACGCAGTGGATCGGTTGTTACTTCTAATGATACCTTTGCACGATTAGTCTGTTTTGATGGGCGGGCACGACATGGGTGATGTGCCTGCAGCAACGAGTGAACGGCTTGCAAGGGAGCTTGGTGAGCAAATATACCCCCTTCTACGTGATAATCCAGCCGGGTTAAGTGAATATAAACTCTTTGCTGCACTCTATGAATGCGGTGATCAACGTTTCGATATTTCAACGCTACGCGAGACCTTTTCTCTATTTTGCGCCCATTTCAGGCTCTTTAATGCCTTGTACTGCCTGCGCGATAAGTTGTGGGCCACGCAGAGCGGCCAGCTTGAGATTAGCCCTTTGCGGGTTATATTGCGTGATTATGATCCGCTTTTGACTGATGGCTATCAACTGGGAGAGGTCGATGCGTTACGTGAGTATTATCTCGATAGCACCCATCTGGAGCAGGCAACGGCAGAAGAGCTGGAGCAGATGCTCGACAAATTCTGGTCGCGTCTTAATGGCTCTGAAAAGCGGCATCAGGCGTTAGAGGTACTGGGGTTGAAGGATCCAGTTGATGCGGTAGCGATAAAACAACATTATCGTCGTTTAGCGATGGAGCATCATCCTGATCGAGGGGGTGATAGCGCGCGTTTGCAGATGATTAACGCTGCAATGGTTGTTCTTGCTGAATGATCGTTACCTGGCGTTTAAGTTGCGTTTTTATATGAATATATCGACTTGGCAAAAGCAGAAAACATTTTTAAAATTAGTAGTTCATCGCAAAAGAGATCGTAGCTACTCAGCGAGTAGTCAAAATTAACAGTGACTGCTCAGAGGTTAGCTGAGTAGTTACGAGATCATGAATAAAGGCAAGGGTAGCTATGTCTCACCAAGAGAGTATTAAAAAGCTTTATCAATCCATTAGCCAGCATATTATTGGCCAGGAGTTACTGGTCAACCGCCTGTTGATTGCGTTGCTGGCAGATGGCCATCTGTTAGTGGAAGGTGCGCCGGGTCTGGCCAAAACGCGTGCGATCAAGGTGCTGGGCGAGGGCATTGAAGGGGACTTCCATCGGGTGCAATTTACCCCCGATCTATTACCTGCCGATCTGACCGGTACTGAGATCTTCCGCCCGCAGGATGGCTCTTTTACCTTTCAGCAGGGGCCGCTGTTTCATAATCTGGTGTTGGCGGATGAGATTAATCGTGCTCCGGCCAAGGTGCAGTCGGCGCTGTTAGAGGCGATGGCAGAGCGCCAGATCACCGTTGGTGCCGTGACCTACAAACTGCCTGAGCTGTTTCTGGTGATGGCGACACAAAATCCGATTGAACAGGAAGGGACTTACCCCTTGCCCGAGGCACAGCTAGATCGCTTTCTGATGCATGTGACGATTGGTTACCCCGATGCCGATGCTGAGCGCAAGATTCTTCACCTGGCGAGAGGCGAGGCGCGTGATGGAGTGACGCACTCTGACACGGCAACACCATTGGTCACGCAGAAAGAGCTATTTACCGCGCGTAAAGAGGTGCTGGAAGTGTTTATGGCGGATAATGTAGAAGCGTATTTGATGCAAATTGTACTCGCGACGCGTAATCCAGGGGCTTACGATGAGCAGCTTGGGCGCTGGTTACAGTTTGGTGGCAGCCCGCGCGCGACCATTGCCCTGGACCGCTGTGCGCGCGCCCATGCATGGCTGGCAGGGCGGGATTTTGTTGGCCCCGAAGATGTACAGACGATGGCCTACGATGTGTTGCGTCATCGTATTATATTGAGCTACGAAGCAGAAGCCGATGGCATTACGCCAGACCGCTTTATTGAGGCCTTGCTGGCACGTATTGCGGTGCCCTAGTCGGATCTCTTGGTGCTAAAACGATTGTCACAACTGTTTGCCCGAGGCGTATCGCAGGATAACGCTGCCGGTGAGGCGGGTGCATCCTCAGCGTCCCCGGCTGCGATTGCTGCGTCCTTTGATCCGGTTCGGCTGGATAAAGAATCACTGATTGGATTACACCGTGAAGCGGCCGGTTTGTCGTTGCATGCATTGAAGGTGCGGGCTGCGCAGAGCGGACAATACCTCTCTTCATTCCGCGGGCGCGGGATGGAGTTTGATGAGGTACGTCCGTATCAGGCGGGGGATGATGTGCGAACGCTTGACTGGCGCGTGATGGCACGTACCGGTAAGCCGCACACTAAACTGTTTCGTGAAGAGCGTGAGCGAGCGGTGTTGCTCTGGGTGGATAGCCGCCGTTCAATGTTTTTTGCAACGCGGGGTGCCTTTAAATCAGTGGTAGCGGCACGTGCCGCCGCGCTGCTGGGGTGGGCTGCGGTGGCGCAGGGTGACCGAATCGGCGGCCTGATTTTCTCTGAGCAGCAACATGAAGAGCTGCGTCCGCAGGGCAGTAAGCATGCCGTGCTGCATCTGATTCAACGCATGGTGAAGCAGGAGCAACTGGCGTGGCAGCAGGCCAAAGTGGCACCGCAGCATAATCGCGAGGTAGCGAGTGATGCCGCCGTTCAATCGCTGCTGCGTTTAAGGCGTGTCGCACGTCCAGGTAGTCTGGTGGTGTTGCTGAGTGATTTTCGTGATGCGGAGGAACGTAGCGAGCAGCATCTCGCGCAACTGGCGCGCCATAATGATGTGGTGATGTTTTTTATCTATGATGAACTGGAAGCTACCTTGCCACCTGCTGGCCTCTATCGTGTTGGGGATGGCGAGCAGGCGGTGACACTTGATACCACTGCGTCAGCCACGCGCGAAGCCTACCAGCAGCAGTTCATTGAGCGGCGTGATGCGCTACAGGCGTTGTGCCGTCGCCACGGCATCTGTTTTATTGCTTGTTCAACCACACAACCATTGGCGCAGCGCTTGCGTGAGGGGCTTGGTATGCGAGGGATGATGTGATGGATGATGTGGCGATGGCGGCAGAACTTCCACTGCGTGATATTCACCTGCCCATTGCGATCTCATGGTGGCCACCTGCACCGGGTTGGTGGCTGCTGATGGTGCTTGTTTTCGTTATTGTCTTGCTGATTTGGTGGCAGCAACGGCGTAAGGTAGCGCTACGAGTACGCGTTGCTGCATTGGCCGAGTGGGGGGCGCTAATGGCAGCGTTCCAGCGTGAACAAAATGTTAGCCAGCTAGTGCAGGGATTATCGGTGCTGCTGCGCCGGGTTGCACTGAGTTATTATCCACGCGAAGAAGTTGCCGGTCTTAGTGGCGAGGCGTGGCTGCGTTATTTAGATAACAGACATGCATTGTCGCAACCGAATGGGTTTAGTGAGGGCGTTGGTCGTCTATTGCTGGCCGGTCCTTACCAGCAGCAGGTTGATGGCGATGTATTGGCGCTGCATGCCTTGTGTGGTGAATGGTTGGGCAGCTTACCTGAGCTGAAGGCTGGTCGACGATGATGGACTTGCCGCTTCAGTTTGAATGGCCGTGGTTGTTGTGGTTGATTCCGCTGCCTTTGTTGGTGCGCTGGTTTGTCCATCCTCTCGCAAGTGCTAATGATGCCGTATTACGCGTGCCTTTCTTAAGTGATTTTGGTTCGCCGGGTGACGTCACATCACGAACGGTCACGGGCGGGCGTTGGCTGTTATGGGCTGCGCTATTGGCGTGGGCACTGTTGGTGGTTGCCTGCGCGAGGCCGCAGTGGCAGGGCGAGGCGGTTGAGCTGCCAGTGAGTGGGCGAGACCTGATGTTGGCGGTAGATCTCTCCGGCAGTATGGAGGTTGAGGATTTCGAGTGGCAGGGGCGCATGGTCAACCGACTGGTTGCTATCCAGCTGGTGGCAGGTGAGTTTATTGAGCGTCGAGTCGGTGACCGCGTCGGCTTGGTACTGTTTGGTCAGCAGGCCTACCTGCAGACACCGCTGACCTTTGACCGCACCACGGTGCAGACCTTGCTGGATGAGGCAGTGATTGGTCTGGCGGGACAGGCGACCGCAATTGGTGATGCCATTGGTCTTGCGGTTAAGCGCTTGCGTGAAGATAGCAGCACCAGCCGTGTACTGATTTTATTGACCGATGGGGCGAACACCGCCGGTGAGATCGAACCACTTAAGGCGGCGGAACTGGCGGCCAGTGAAGGACTCAAAATCTATACCATCGGAATTGGCGCGGATGAGATGATGGTGCGCTCATTGTTTGGTTCGCGTAAGGTTAATCCCTCTGTTGATTTAGATGAAGAGACCTTGCGTGCGATTGCGAGCGCCACTGGTGGGCGCTATTTTCGCGCGCGAGACCTGGCTCAACTGGATGAGATTTATCAGCTACTGGATGAGCTTGAGCCGGTGGAGCAGGAGAAACAATTTTTTCGCCCGCGGCATTCGCTTTACCCCTGGCCGCTGGGCGCTGCGCTGTTGATGGCGTCAATGCTATTGTGGCACCACGGTCGCAAGCAGGGAGTGGCATGAACATTGATGCATTGATGCAGAGCTTTCATTTTCTGCGCCCGTGGTGGTTACTGCTACTGCCATTGTTAGCACTTATTTTATGGTACCTACGAGGTGCTCGCTTGCAGAGCCGACGCTGGCAAAGTGTCTGCGATGCCGAGCTATTGCCTCACCTGTTAATCAGTGAGAGCGGGGTACGACAGCGTCGCGGTGTGTTGCTGGTGGTGGCGTTGATGGGGCTGTTGGCGATTACCGCAATGGCCGGCCCCACCTGGAAGCAGTTGGAGCAGCCGGTGTTTCGCGACCAATCAGCATTGGTGGTGATGCTCGATCTCTCCCTTTCAATGGATGCGACTGATGTGAAACCGACACGTTTAACGCGTGCGCGACTTAAGTTGATTGATATTCTTAAACAGCGTAAAGAGGGGCAGTCTGCATTGATTGTCTACGCGGCAGATGCCTTTGTGGTTTCGCCACTAACGGAAGATGCTGCAACGATTATTGCGCAGGTTAGTTCTTTGCAGACAAGCTTGATGCCGCAACAGGGCAGTCGCCCCGATCTTGCGATTGATATGGCGCAGCAGTTATTGGCCCAGGCGGGTGCAACACGCGGGGATCTGTTGTTGATTTCGGATGGCCTTGAGAATGTGCCAGTGGATGCGCTTAAACATTCAATGAGTGACTTAACGCAGTCGGGTTATCGTCTCTCAATACTGGCGGTTGGTGAGGTGGCGGGTGCGCCGATTGTGCTGCCGGACGGTGGCTTTCTCAAAGATAGCCGTGGCGCGATTGTGATTCCGCGACTGGATGAAGCGGGCTTGCGTGATCTTGCACAACAGGGTGGGGGTTATTATCAAGCGATGCGGGTTGATGATCTTGATATTACGACACTGCTGGGCGGGGCCCGACTAAGCCATGAATCGGCGCTGAAAGCGTCGCAGGACTTTAAGGCGGATCAGTGGCGTGAAGAGGGGCCGTGGTTACTGTTACTGTTGTTACCGTTGGCATTGATGGTGTTTAGACGCGGCAACCTATTGGTCATCTGTTTGGTTGCGTTGCCATTGATTAGCATGATGCCAGGTAGTGCTGAGGCAGAAGAGAGCCCCGTTAATGACAGCCAGTCGTGGTGGAGTGATCTCTGGTCAACACCTGATCAACGTGCTTTGCGTGCCTTTGATGCGGACGATGTAGCGCAGGCTGCAAGCTTGTTTGAAAACAGAGAGTGGCAGGCTGCTGCAAATTATCGCAATGGCAATTATCAGCAGAGTATTGAGGCGCTGGTTGGCATTGAAAATTCGGCAGCCCACTATAACAGTGGTAATGCATATGCCAGGTTAAAGCAGTGGCAGGCGGCGCTTGATGCCTATGATCAGGCATTGGCACTGCAACCGAAACATGATGATGCGAAGTATAACCGAGCGCTGGTAGAGGAGCAGTTAAAACAGGAATCAGGTGAATCATCGGATGACGATTCGCAGTCGGGTGAATCGGATGAAGGTGGCGAGCAGTCACAGCAGAGTGATTCGCAGCAAGGCGAATCTCAACCAGGTGAGTCTGAATCTAATGCATCGCCGGGCGATCAGTCGGGTGAGCAATCCGATCAGCAACAGGATGGGCAGTCTTCATCTTCAGATGAGATGGGCGATGTGCCGCAACCTTCTTCAGCGGATGAAGAGGGTGAACAGTCTCAACATGAACAGGCGCAGCAGAGACCAGAAGGTGGCGATGAATCATCTGACGAGGCTCCGCAAGCACCTCAGGCTGAAGAGGCGGGCGATGGTGAGCAGTCAGAAGAGGCTGCTGCGACAGCCACTGAGTTGAGCGAGGCGCAGGCAGAGATTCAACAGGCCAATGATCAATGGTTGCGCCGTATTCCGGATGACCCGGGAGGCTTGTTACGTCGTAAATTTCAATATCAGTCGCAACGTGAAAAAAATCGCAGTGGTGGTCAACCACGTAGTAAGGGTAAGGCATGGTAAAAGATCAAAGTAGCACCGTACGGTGGTGGCTGTGTGGTGTGATGGTGTTGTTAGCCCTGCCATCATGGGCGACAACGATTACCGCCAGGAGCGACCGTAATCCAGTGGCGATGAATGAGTCGTTCCGTCTGGTCTTTGAAGCGGATGGACGAGTGGATGATGACCCAGACTTTAAGGCGCTTGAGCAATCATTTGATATTAAGAGTCAGAGCCAAGGGACCACCATGCAGATCGTGAATGGTAGCGTGTCGCAAACGCGCCAGTGGACATTGGTGTTGATGCCAAAGCGCAGTGGGCGTTTAGTGGTGCCCTCAATCCCTTTTGGAGATGATAACAGTCAGCCGCTGGTGATTGGCGTGACGGAGCCGGCAGCGCCGACGGGCGCGGCCAATAATGCAGTGCTTTTTATTGAGGTGAGTGCTGAGACGGCGATGGGGAGTGATGAGGCTTATGTGCAGTCGCAGGTGATTTATAAGGCGCGCCTGTTTCGTGCAGTAAACGTCGCTAATGCCAGCCTGTCAGAACCTGTGATTAGCGATGTCGATGCGGTGATCGAAAAACTGGGTGACGATCGTGAATTTGAAACCACGCGGGATGGTCGTCGTTATGTAGTTCTCGAGCGTAGTTATGCTATTTTCCCGCAGCAAAGCGGTACGCTGACGATTGCGCCGCTGACTTTTGAGGGGCAGGTGGTCAATCGTTCACGAGGTATGTTTGATGTGTTTGAGCCAGGCGGAAAGATTCGGCGTGTGCAATCTGATGAGGTCTCGCTCAATATAAAAGCGGTACCTGCTGCCGAAGATAGCCAGCAGTGGTTACCGGCACGAGAAGTGCAGTTGATTGAAACATGGCCTGAGGGCATTGAGCTGTCAAAAATGTTAACGGCGGGTGAACCACTCACCTGGACGCTGACATTGATTGCGGATGGCTTGACCGCCGCACAGTTGCCGCTAATCACGCCGGTGATGCCCGCCGGGCTAAAGGCGTACCCCGATCAGGCGCGGCTAATCAATGATAAAAAGCAGGATACGTTGATCGGTGTGCGGCAAGAGAAAATTGCGTTGATCCCAACACAAGCGGGAGAATATCAACTGCCGGCAGTCGAGGTGGTGTGGTGGAATAGCCGCAGTGGTCGGCGTGAAGTGGCGAGCTTGCCTGCTCGGATATTGAACGTCTCTGCGGCTCCGGTAAGCGATGTTGTATCTGTTTCGTCACCGGCTACGGCAGAAGTGGCTGCGCAGGGCGCTACACCACCATCTGTTGTCTCGCAGCAAGAGAGTCCTCGGTTTATTGTGAGTGGCTTGCTGGGGCTTGGCTGGCTGTTAACGGCAATGGCGTGGTGGATGACGCGTCGCAAGGTTAAGCGGGGCTCGCAGGATGAAAGCCGCGGTGTTGTGCTGGATGTTCGCGCGGTTAAAAAAACGATGCGGCGTGCTTGCCTTGAGCATGATGCGCCTGCCGCAAAAGAAGTACTGTTAGTTTGGGCTAACGTTCGCTGGTTAGATGATTCGCCTAAATCGTTAGCAGAGATCACGGCGCGGGTTGATGAGCCATTTGGAGATGAGATAATGCACCTTAATAGTCAGCTTTATGGTCGGCGTGGTTTTGCTGACGCGGGTGGTTGTTGGAAAGGTGCTAAGTTGTGGCAGCAGTTTGAGCAGGCACTGTCACAGCATGAGCGTTCACCTGCGGTAGTCGAGCCAATACTTGCGCCAATGTATCCTTGATTTATGTGGGGGGTACCGATGAGTCCGTGTGCGGATGGCCATTGCTGCGTTTACCCTCAAGGGGCACCTGGACCAAATGATTATTTACACTTGTCCTCGAGATTGAAGCGGGGTACCCATAAGCTCATATTTTTGCCTTGCACCCAAAGGGCATAAAAAACTGACAAATTTCAGTGGCAATCTGAGCAGTGACGAGCAATTTTGACTACTCGCTGAGTCGTTACCTATTTCTAGTACAAAGGTCTCAGGGGATTAAAATCCTCGCCCGTAGCAATGTTATGTTGTGACGATGTGCCTCTTGGGTATTACCTGCTATTGAGGCCTTGATGTAACGCATTGGGCATTCAATCTGCCATGCTCAGCATTAATAGAGGTGCGCGGTAGTCCGTGGCCTTTATGAATCCATCTTCATCAACATTGATATGCGCTTTGCAACCGTATGTACTTTTTTGTTTCCCGTCAGAACCCGCTTTAACATTCCGCGTAGCGTCTGGGCCTTGAGTGGTATTGCCATCTTTTAGCTTGCTGGGCTGACATTGATTGGCTTCAATCACGCTGGCATCGACAATGCTCTCTCGGATTCCATTGTGTGGCATCCGGGCTGTTTTTATGGAATGTCGAATGTTACTTTCCGCTTACCTGGTTTGAAGCCAACTTATTGGCTAATAAAGAAAAAATCAGGGACAATTTAGGTTCGAGTATAAATAGAGTTGGCTGTTGATATTGGGCTTTCAGTTTTTTTATTACCCTCTATTTTATTTTGCATTGAATTATCTGACTTTTCCCCTGATACTGTTAAAATGCCCGTCTGGTTTGAATGTTTCACTTGGAGATTATGACTACACGTACACGTTTTGCCCCCAGCCCCACAGGTTATCTACATGTTGGCGGGGCGCGCACCGCGCTTTATTCCTGGTTATATGCACGCAAGCATGGTGGTAAATTTATTTTGCGTATCGAGGATACGGATCTTGAGCGTTCCACTGCTGAATCTGTTAATGCCATCCTTGAAGGGATGACTTGGTTGGGGCTGGAATATGATGAAGGCCCATTCCGCCAAACCGAGCGCATGGACCGTTACCAGGAAGTGATCCATAAACTGCTCGATGAAAACAAGGCCTACTATTGCTACTGCTCTAAGGACCGGCTGGAAACCTTGCGTGCCGACCAGATGGCGAATAAACAGAAGCCACGTTATGACGGCCGCTGTCGCAATCTAAAGGTGCCGCCCGCTGAGAGTGGTAGCCCGGTCGTGCGTTTTCGCAATCCGGCAGAAGGCTCGGTGACAGTGAAAGATCTGGTGCGCGGCCGCGTGGTATTTAACAATAGTGAACTCGACGACCTGATCATCGCGCGCTCTGATGGCAGCCCCACCTATAATCTAACCGTGGTGGTGGATGATCTCGATATGGAGATGAGCCACGTGATTCGTGGTGATGATCACCTCAATAATACCCCGCGTCAGCTGAATATTCTCGCAGCGTTAGGTGGTAAAGCGCCGCTCTATGCGCATGTGCCGATGATCCTCGGTGACGACGGCAAGCGTCTCTCCAAGCGTCATGGCGCGGTGAGTGTGATGCAGTATCGTGAAGAGGGTTACCTGCCAGAGGCGCTGTTGAACTACCTGGTGCGCCTCGGCTGGTCTCATGGCGATCAGGAGATCTTTAGTATCGATGAAATGGTCAATTTGTTTGATGTGGAAGACATCAACAGCTCCGCATCTGCCTTTAATACCAGTAAATTATTATGGCTTAACCAGCACTATATCAAAGAGAGTTCACCAGAGCATATCGCGCACCACCTGAGCTGGCATTTGGGTAATCTCAATATTGATCCCGCTATCAATGACGGCCCAGACCTGATTGAGCTGGTGAAGGTTCAACAAGAGCGTTGCAAGACCTTGGTTGAAATGGCCGAGACGAGTGTCTATTTCTATAAAGATATTGAGGTCTATGATGAGAAGGCGGTGGCCAAGCAGCTGAAGCCTGCCATTCGGGCTGGATTAAGTGCATTGCGTGATAATCTGGCAGCCCTTGCTGAGTGGACGCCAGAGAGCACCCACGGCGCAGTGAAGGCGACCGCTGAGGCGCAGGAGCTAAAACTCGGGAAGCTAGCCCAGCCGTTGCGTGTCGCGGTCACAGGCGGTACTGTTTCACCTTCAATTGATAAGACGTTATTCCTGATAGGGCGCGAGCGAGTGTTGCAACGTCTTGATCATGCGTTAAAAATGATTGAAGAAATAGCATCTGCGGCATAGTTTTTGTTGACAGCAGTGGGGTTAATATCGTAAAGTTCGCCTTCGCTTTTGAGGGGCTATAGCTCAGCTGGGAGAGCGCTACACTGGCAGTGTAGAGGTCGGCGGTTCGATCCCGCCTAGCTCCACCAGATTCTGAAACTCGAAAAAGCGGCGCAATAAAACCTAGTCCCCATCGTCTAGACGGCCTAGGACACCGCCCTTTCACGGCGGTAACAGGGGTTCGAATCCCCTTGGGGACGCCATATCCAAAACCCTCGGTACGTAAGTGCCGAGGGTTTTTTTATGCCTGCAATTTTGTTTGTTATCGCTATCTTGTGCGTTGAGCGTAGTATTTGACTAAGTCGCACCTTTGTCAGGTGTCATTTGTATTAAAAATATCTTAATGCAATTACCCCCCCCCCCTATCTCAAGCACTAATTTTTCTTCGACCGTACAATCTCGTAACGGTGGGGCGGCATGGCACTTACTTGAGCTTGTGTTAAGGAGGTGCCATGCTGATCTCGCGCTGGCTTGATGGGAAAGGCCGCGATATTTTCAAGGCTCCTTGAAGATAAGTGTTTTAGAGAGTAGATCGAAGCGGTACTAAATGATCTCTTTAAGTAACGCGCTGAAAGCCATGAGAAAAACAGCGTAGACCTCATGTTGACGGGGTTATAACCTGTTGATTGCTCTGTGATATTGTTTTGTTATCTGGCGTGCCATTATGTAAGATACTCTCTGCTAAATAACAGGTAGATCGTTGCGAGGGTTGAATGTATGGTTAAAGGTACGAGTGGGCGAATGGTCGTCGAAATTGACTCTAAAGTGAAGCAGTGGTTTATCGATAATGTGGGGCTGTTTCTTGAGGGGCGTGGTGATTCTTCTTACGCTACCCCTATTTTCATCTCAGGAACTCGATAAAAGGACGCACTGATGTTATTTAATCCGACTAAAGCCGCCTTTGGCCGCCATGAAACCTTTGCGCTTCGGTATAGCTGGCTGACCAAGGGTTACCAAGCGGTCACAGACTCAAAAGACGGCTCAATATTTTCTGATGAAGATGCAACGGTTGTGCTGGGTGTTGGTAAAAATATGGTCAACGCCATTCGCTACTGGCTACAAGCGGCTCAATTGATCGAGCCTGCCCAGCCGGGTTTTAAAACAACACCCCTGGGTGATGCGATATTTGGTGAAGATGGGTTTGATCGCTACCTGGAGGACGAAGCAACCATTTGGTTGGTCCACTGGTTGATTGCCTCAAATCCTGAGCTAGCCACTGGCTGGTATTGGTTTTTTAACAAATTCCACAAACCTGAGTTCACTTCACAAGAAGCGGCCGTAGCGCTTCTCGATTTTGCCAAGCAAAATATTCAGAGCAAGTTTTCTGCAACCACCGTAAAGCAAGATTCGGCCATTGTGCTGCGCATGTATGCGCGCTCAAAGGGCAATACACGCACCCCCGTCGAAGAGGCATTGGACTCACCGTTATCGCTGCTAGGGTTAATTACCCAGGCACCCGGTGGGCGCACATACTACTCACGCGTACTTGAGCGTGAAGCGCTGCCAATTGGCATTTTTGGTTTTGCGGTTGCACAGTTATTTGAGGCCATGGGGGTCACAGAGCTCCCGATTGAAAATTTGATGTATGCCAAAGGTGGCTACCCTGCACCGGGGGCAGTATTCCGTTTAACGGAAAATGCAATGATTACCAAGCTAGAAAAATTGATCCACCAAAAGCCAGGTATTTTTGAGATGCGTGAAACGGCGGGTATCCATCAGCTCTATTTGTTGGAAGAGGTCGATCCCGCAGACTTTTTAGAATTTCACTATCAAGGCCAGTTGCTGGAGAATGCAGCGTGAACCTCGTTGATAAAGTAAGCGTTAACACCCACTACACCCGTTCAATTAATTTAGAGCGTGATGCAGGTTCACAAGCCGTCGTTGAGGCCTACATTCCGACCTCCCGAGCATTGCGTACACTTGAGCGAATGGCCGAGGCATTAAAGGCGGATGAAAGCCCTCGGGCCTGGTCTCTTGTTGGGCCGTATGGCTCAGGAAAATCTTCATTTGCAGTTTTCCTGGCGCACCTGTTAGGCCCCACCTCAGCGGAAGCCACTCAATCGGCTAGAGCGACACTGAAACAACATGATCAAGTGGGACTACGCAATAAGCTCACAGGCATTACAAAAGATAGTGAAGGTTATTGCACTATTCTGATAACGGGTAGTCCCGAATCACTAGGTAGGCGGTTAGTTCGTTCACTTGCAAAAAAGGCGGATGAAGTTCTAAGAGGAAAGCGCGGGCCTAGAAGGGCAATTATCGCCAAGCTTGCTGCGCTTGCAGAGCAAAAAGACTCGCCATCAACCACAGATATCTTAGCTTGTATAAAAGAGCTGCAAGATGCACTAGCGGCAACTAATTATTCAGGTTTGCTAATCGTCATTGATGAACTTGGCAAGTTTCTGGAATATGAGGCTCGCCATTACGGTGCAAATGACATTTTCTTATTACAATCTCTAGCCGAACATGCCTTAGCCCCCCATGAAGCAACACTGGCCATGGTCGTTATGCTTCATCAAGCCTTTGAGCAATATGCCCGAGGTTTAGGTGAGTCGCTTAAAAACGAATGGGCCAAGGTTCAAGGGCGCTTTGAAAACATCCCCTTTTTGGAATCATCAGAACAGACACTGCGTGTTGTAGCGGCGGCTATTGAGCATGACTTTTCACGGGCTGAGAGTAGCAAGATAAAAAAAGAAGCCAAGCAGATTGCCAAGCATTTTTCGGAAGCACAGGCATTGCCGAGTGCTATGGGTATTAAAGTAGCTTCCGATCTATTTGAGGCGTGTTACCCGCTTCATCCGATTAGTGCGTTCATCTTGCCGCTGCTATGTCAGAAGGTTGCTCAAAACGAACGCACCCTGTTTAGTTATCTGGGAAGTAAAGAGACACATGGATTTCAAGATGCATTGACTCGATGTGGCAAGGTGGGCGACTGGATTTATCCCTGGGAAATCTACGAATACTTCATACTGAATCAACCAGCCGCATTATCTGACCATTTTACCCATCGTCGCTGGGCTGAGGTTGTTACTGCAACGGAGCGTTTAGGTGATGCAAGCGAAGACGAAGTTAAGCTATTAAAAACCATTGGCCTGTTAAATATTATTGGTGCGCAAGGTCACTTTAAAGCGTCTAACGAATTGATAGCGCTAAGCTTGCCAGCGGGTAGGCCGATTGACAAGGCGATAAAAAGCCTAACTAAAAAATCAGTTATTCAGTACCGAAAGTTTAGTTCAGAGTATCGCGTTTGGCAGGGTAGCGACTTTGATCTTGAAGGGCTGGTGAGAGAAGAGGCGAGCAAGCTAGGAGCCTTCAACCTTGCAGAGCAGCTCAATTCAAGACACAGCTTGCTACCCATTGTGGCACGGCGTTATACGATTGATAGCGGTACACTACGTTATTTTGTCCCTGTTTTTTCTGATGCGTCCAGTTACGAAAAACTGGAAGTGAAAAGTCATGATGCACGCATCATCATCTATTTAGCAGAAAGTAGAGATGATGAAGCCCTGTTTACCGACAACGTGGTCAATCGTTTCTCTACACTCGATATCGTGGTTTTGTGTCGAAATGGTGATCAGCTGCGTGAAATTCTTGCAGAGTCATTAGCGCTGGAAGAGATTCAACGTAGCGCCCAAGCATTGCACACCGACCCCGTGGCACAACGAGAGTTTGCTGATCGTTATGCCGCTGCGACTGCCAAAGAAGAGGAGCAGATTGCATATCTAATTGAAGAGCCAAAAATTGGCCAGTGGTTTTATCGAACCAAGCATCTTGAAATTAGCAACAAACGAGAGCTTCAAGAGGAGCTTTCCTCTGTCCTTAAAAAAGTGTACTACCTAAGCCCTCAAATATTTAATGAATTGATCAATCGAGACAAACCCTCATCACAAGCGAATGCTGCAAAAAACAAGCTTGTAATGGCGATGCTGAACAACGAAGCAGAAGAAGATCTGGGGTTTGATAAAACAAAATTTCCGCCAGAAAAAGCGATCTATCGTGCCCTATTGAAAAAATCGAATCTTCATGTTTTAGGTGAACACGGCGAGTGGAAGATTAAAGGGCCAGGCTCCAATAAAGGCGATGATATCTGTAATTTTCGTGGCGTATGGAAACGTATTGACGATTTTCTAGACACCACTGAGAAATCACCCAGGTCGCTCATCGAGCTGAACAGAGAACTGCTAGCCCCACCGTATGGCATCAAAGAAGGGGTGTTGCCAATTCTTTACGTTGCCGTGATTGTGGCCAATCAACATGAATTAGCCATCTACGAGAACCGTATATTCAAACCCCGTTTCACGCCAGAGATGGTTGAGCATTTTATGAAGCGGCCGGATGAATTTACTTTTCAGCGTTTTAGAATTGCAGGCCTTAACTCATCTATATTCAAAGAGTACTCAAAAGCGCTCTTTAAAAATGGAAAAACAAAAGATCTGCTGGGTGTTGCTAAACCCATTGCGAACTTTATGTCTAGTTTGCCTGAGTACACACAGAAAACAGCAAGGGGACTTTCAAAACAGAGCCAGGTGGTGCGTGATGCCTTCAAACTCTCAAAGTCGCCGGTGACGTTGCTGGTTGAGGAGGTGCCTAAGGCGCTTGGTTTTGAACTAAAAGGAGAAGGCCGGGATGCTGCTGCCGTGGCTGGCCTCTCTCAGGCGCTAACAGAAACACTGCGTGAGCTTAAATATTGCTTTCCTGAATTAAAAGAGGAGATGTGTCAGCTGTGCGCGCAGGCACTGCATTTTGATAAAGAGATTTCATTAACAGAGCTAAGAAGGCTCGCCTATGGGCGTTACTCTGGTTTTGAAGAGTACACCATTGACAGAGATGGGCTGCGTGCCTTTATCTTACGGTTGATAGAGCGGGAGAAGAGTGATGAGGTTTGGTTTGATAGTATACTCACTTTTCTTGGCCACAAATCTATTGGCAAGTGGCGTGATACAGAACGAGATGCTGCAGAGTATCGACTAACTGAGTATAGCCGCAAGTTGAATGATCTTGACAGGCTGCGGGTTCATTACCAGCAAGTCAGCAACAAAGCAGATGCGGATTTTGATGTCTACCTACTGCGTAGTGTTAAAAAGGGTGCGCCGGATCATGATGCGGTTGTGGTGGTTGATCCTAAACGGCGGAAATACATTGAAAATACAAAGAAAATTATAACTGATAATTTGAACGACTTGAGTGAGCAAGGGCAAGAGTTAGGTTTAGCTGCACTTGCCGAGGTGGTGGATGAATTTCTAGCGAACTACCGTGAATCTGGCAAACAACAGTCATCGACAACTAAGCTGTTGTCAAAAGCAGTTAAGGAGGCGAAATGAAGTGGCATGAACTTGCGCTAAGCGCAGATGAAAATACACGCCATGTGCTGGGGATATCCGGTGGTAAAGATAGCGCGGCACTCGCCATCTATATCAAAGAACATTACCCTGAAATCTCTGAGAAGCTAGAGTATTTTTTTACTGATACAGGGGCAGAGCTGCAAGAGGTCTACGATACGCTTGATAAGCTAGAAGCCTATCTAGGTAAAGAGATTAAGCGTTTAGGTAATGAGAAGCCCTTTGAGTATTGGTTACGCCAGCATAATAACTACCTCCCTTCACCACGGCAGCGCTGGTGTACCCGCATGATGAAGATCAAACCCTTTGAGGATTTTGTCGGCGATGACACCGTCATCAGTTATGTTGGGATTCGTGCCGATGAAAATCGTGAAGGTTACATCAGTCAAAAAGAGGCCATTAAAGCAGTATTTCCATTTGCAGAAGACGGTCTAGTGCGGGATGATATTTTCCAGATTTTAGAAGATACTGTCGGCATACCTGAGTATTACGAATGGCGCAGTCGTTCTGGCTGTTACTTCTGTTTTTTTCAGCGCCAAGATGAGTGGTTAGGTCTAAAGCGCAGACATCCAGACCTTTTTGAGAAGGCAGTAAAAATTGAAAAAGAGGTCGCAAAAAGGAAGTTTGATTGGGGTAAAGCTGAGGTTGAGGAGCTTGGTCAAGGCTACACCTGGAGCCAGGCAGGCTCATTAGATGAAATTGTACGCAAAGCAGAAGAGAAAGAAAAAGAGCAGGGCGCTGTCACTAAAAAGAAATCAACCGAGCGCTGGCAAGATGTTTTACGAAATGAAATTGACGATGATGATCCTGAAGATCAGGCTTGTTTGATTTGTAGTTTGTGAGAACATGACTGCTTTATTATTTCCTATTATCGGTTGTTCTCGTATTTGGACTGAGGAGTTTATTAGGGAAAAAATTGATCAACTACCTTGTTTAAACTGGAAGCCTTTAGGTAAGTTTGTCACATCAAATGTTGAAGTTATACCGAATTGCTCTGGAGTGTACTGTTTTGTTAGGAAGAGCATTATTGATTCAATCTCCCCCTTTTCTAATCCATCGTATCCAGCGATTGTTTATGTTGGGCAAGGTAGTAACCTTCGAGTTAGGCTCATGGATTATATCAAAGACAAATCCGCTATTAATAGGCATGCGATTTCTACTAGAAAAATACGTGATTCAATAAGAGTCATGTTTGAAGAGTACGGTGATGATTTGGATGTTTTTTGTGCAATTTGTAATCCAAAGGATCTATCTGTTGTAGAGGATACTCTTATAAAGATTTTTGATCCTGTATTTAATACCGGACAAAAGTTAAATGAAGATGATTTTGTAAGGTATGAAAAAGTGATTGGTGCTAGTTTAGGGCAAGCAGTTGAAGCTTATTCAGCCCAAGATGAGAAAGATGATGATTTCGGTAAAACAGTGGATATGTCATATGGGCTAGGACGCCCAGAACCAGCATTCTGAATAAAGAGGTTTACTTATATGAGCACAAATTATGTTCCTGCTATAAAATCAAAAATGGGAGATTGGACTTATTACATTACCAAAATGACGTTTGGTGAAGTGGAAAAACAAGTGGAGTTAGCTGAGAATATACATCCAAATAGAGAGTTGGATGCACTTATTCAGAGGGAACTGAGTAATCGTGTTACGGGCATGACAGAGTTTTTATTAACTGAAAAGCAAAGGTTTTATGGCTCTTTAGTTGTTGCAATTTATAAAGGTAACCCTGTTTTTCATCCAATAAAAATTGATGAAGGTCATGGGATAGTGGATAGAGTTAATCATTCATTCGGATTGCTTCAAATGGATGGCAGTCAAACATATTTTGCACTTGATGGGCAGCATAGACTTGAATCAATTAAAAATGCTTGCAAGGAAAATCCAGATTTGAGGGCTGATGAGATATCAGTTCTTGTTATAAAGCATGATGAGTCTAAAGAAGGAATGATTCGTACAAGGCGCCTCTTTACTAAACTAAACCGGTACGCGAAGCCAACTGACAATAGAACAAATATTGCGATAGATGAAGATGACTGTATTGCAATTTCAACTAGACGACTTGTTCGAGAACTCGACGTCCTTAAAGGGATTATTAAGATAGATGCTGCGGGTAAACAGTTGAGCACTGGAAAAAAAGATGCGAAATATTTCACCACCATGGCAACTTTATATGAATGTAATTTGGAGCTAGCTAAGTCATTTCGTGATGGAAGCGAGATGGCGAGAGAATTTTTGTCATCAAGACCATCCGATGAATACTTAGATGATATCTATGCTTATCTCAGTGAAATATGGACGCACTTAATGAATAGCGTTGATTTGCTACGTCGCATTACTCAAGATAAAGAACTGCCTGGTGAATTTAGGAGTAGTGATGGTGGCGCTATTTGGGTTAGGCCTCTCTTTCAATTGATAGCCTGTCAGTTTCTGAAGCGAGCATTATTGTCTGGCCATGGGCTTACCCCTGCTGTTGAGTGGCTTTCCAAGTTACCCCGTAACCTGAATGATGAACCGTGGGTTAATGTTCTTTGGAATCCTGGGACAAAACGAATAGCAGGGGCAAAGGCTGAAAGAATGTTCTGTGTGGAGGCTTTAGTAATATCTTCGGGTATGGGGAATTCAAATATGACAAAAAAAGATCTTAAAGAGAAGTATGGGCATTATCATAATAGAGCGTCAAAAGATTTCCCTAGCTTCTAAAGCATAAGGAGCTGATAAATGAGCAACTGGAATTCAAGCCCTCATCCCATATCAGACATTCGAGACTGGTCTAATATGGGACGATTGGAGATACAAGCTGATTTTCAGCGTAGAGAAGTATGGAATGAGTCAGCAAAAATCATGCTGATGGACACGATACTTAAAAACATCCCTATGCCAAAAATATTTTTGTCCGTAGTTATTAAAGAAAATCAGACGCATAGAATTGTTGTCGATGGCCAACAAAGAATTAGAGCAATTCTGGGTTTTATGCGCGATGAATTTTGTCTCTTATATCCATATGTCGGCGAGTATGAAGGAAAGTGTTTTAGTCAATTACCATCTTCGGAAATGGATTCGTTTTTGCTTTACAAGATAGACTTTAACGAGATTCGAGGGGCTAGTGACTCTGAAATTAGAGAAATATATTCTCGTGTAAATAAATACACTATCGCCCTAAATAAGCAAGAATTGAGGCGGGCGGATTACCCCGGTGAATTCCTCGATTTAGCTGAAAAACTTTCATCGAATGAATATCTAGATGACGTTAGGTTGTTCACCCCAGCTAATCGTCGCCGACTTTCAGATGTTGAATATACATCAGAGCTTATCACAACGTTAATAGATGGCCCGCAAGAAAAGAAGGTGACGCTGGATGATTTTTATAAGCGGTATTCTAAATTCCCTCAAGGTGAAAGAAAAATACTTGAAACAAAATTTAATCGCATCATATTTGATCTAGGTTTGATATTTGATGACATGCCCTTATCAAAGACTCGGTTTCGACAAAAATCTGATTTTTATTCGTTATTTTGTGCAATTAACTCATTGCTTGATGCGGGAGGATCTTTAGAAGGAAAAGAGCTTGGACCACTTAGGGACGATCTTAATATTCTCGATTATCACATTGAGCCTAGTTCAGAGTCAGTAGACTTCAGGGAATATGCTGTCCGTTGTGTCTCAGATGCGAACTCACTATCTAGCAGAGTGTGGCGAAAGAACTTTCTAATAAATTTTTTGGGAGGGACTTATTTGAATGCTCCTCCCGAAGGGGAGTGTGCTGAACGGATTGTTCGTATTGCGGAATACATTCATGATCCTTCGTATGATATGTGCCCTCGTGCGAATTTTGTTTGTGCGGTCTGCGAAGGGGAAGAGGATATAGCAGATAATATGGCTATTGCATGGCCTCAAGGCGAATCTATATTTCAAGTATCTAACTCGCGTTGGATTCATATCGACTGTTTGGATAAAGATCAGAAATTCGAGTGGTTGACTTATATTGACCCCAATCAGTTAAATCTTGGATTAGAAATCGAAGAGTCGTAACGGTGCCTATCTCTCTTTACAAGGGTGATGCCCCGCATAAAAATTATGACATATCTATCCCCGACTTAATCCACAGTGAGCTTTCTGTGTATGAGGTGGGGGAGCGGATTTCTTCAGGTGGAAATGCGGTTGTGCATGTTTGTTATGAGCGGGCAACGGGTGACGAGTTTGCTGTAAAATTTCAATTGAATTTTTCGAAAAAATCGATATCTCGCTTTGATAAAGAAAAAAAACTTTATCAAATATCTAGCCATGATCATTTAATTCAATACGTGGATGATGGGGAAGTCGTTAGTCAAATAACACAGCATAGAAGAGGTAAGCGCTCGACTAAAGAAGAATCGATTAGATTTATTGTTATGGATTTAGCCTCCATGAATCTTAGTGAAGAGCTTAAGGGTAAATTGCATCCTCGCTATGAGGTGTATGCACCACAGCTTCGAGGGTTAGCCAGAGGCTTAGGGAAATTACATGAATTCGCGCTCCATAGGGACATTAAGCCGCATAATATACTTGTTGTTGGAGAGCGCTGGGTATTAAGTGATTTTGGGTTGTGCTCTTTTCACAACGATACGTCTGAATTATCTAGGCAAGATGAAGTAATTGGCCCTAGGTTTTGGATGTCACCAGAAGCAAATAATAGAAATATTGGTGTTGATGATGAAATTACTAAAGCCTCAGATGTATTTCAATTAGCCGCTGTATTTTGGGTTGTCGTGAATGGAAAGCACCCAACGGGAGTGGTTACAAAAAATGATTGGGTTGGCCCTGACAAGCTATTTGATCCTATATATTATGCACTCCATAATGACCCATATAAAAGACCAAAGGATGGGTTTGAGTTCTCAGAGGAAATTGAACATGCAATTCTTCCTTAGCCTACTTTTCTAGTAACTTATATATATCAGAATTTTCAAGCGGTGGCGGTGAAAATTCATCGCCATAATCAAAGAAATCAATATCCAGCTCTCTTAACTTTATTTTTATTCGCTGAATGAGTAGCGGTTCTTTTTTATTGA
This sequence comes from Thiotrichaceae bacterium, assembly GCA_002401765.2. Classification (GTDB taxonomy): domain Bacteria; phylum Pseudomonadota; class Gammaproteobacteria; order SZUA-140; family SZUA-140; genus SZUA-76. The sequence goes on along the minus strand of NVTY02000029.1, from coordinate 4,002 downwards.
AATCATCGTATTTCATTAACGAAACCTTGCCGGAAGTAAAATGGATCTTGATGAGATCAATCTCATCAAGATCACCATATAACTGACAGGCGCAGCCGATATAGACTCTTAGCTCTGGGGGGAGGTCATTCAGTAGTTTTTTAGGAATGACCCAAGAGTGACCCGCCATGAAATCTCCAATGGTATGCGCTGTGTAGGCCTCGTTAGCTTTAGCCTCGATGATTTTTGCATTACCAACGCTAAACAGTAGCTGCATCGCCTCTTCAATTGTGCTTTTATAACCACTGAAGAAGCCTTTGATATCTCGCTTCATATCCTCGGGCATTTTGTTATAGGCTTTTCTACGGGCAAACTGGCCTAGTGCGAAATAAACTAGCAGGTCATTACGTCGAGCTTTTTGAGCTTGTTGGAATGACTCTTCACCAAAATAGTCTTTTAGCGTATCAAAGGCTTTTTTGTGTGATCCGGCGATAGAGCGAATTCGTTCGGAGAATTCAAACTCTGAGTTTGCAGGGATTCGGCCAAGATCCAGGGTGGTTTCCCAAAAATCAGAAAAAAGCTCTTTGTGCTTATCAATGAGTTCTTTGGTGACTTGCTTGGTTTGAGTGCGCGCTTGCCGTTCGGTGATCTGCTTCCAGTTGCGGCGAATGTGTTGGCGCTCGAAAAGAAAATTCTGCTCTTCAAGTTTGTCTTTGAAAATTAGAAAAATGCCCTGGCCAGCGGCGATAGCTGTTTCACCCAATGAATCTTCAAGATACTCTTTGAACTCCGATTGTGTGTAATAGCGTTGAAAGGTATTTCTTGAGGTAATAACGCCATCTTTGTATGGGGTGAATTGTCGAATGACGCTTTCACCGGCGACCATGACAGAAGCGATGAGCACTCGCTTGGCGTATGAAAATGCCTTTTTGAGTGTTTCTTTGCGCTCATTGATATCTTCAATAACGTTGATAACGAAACCGAGATTAACAATGTCACGCTTAGTCGGTGCGTTGTCTGGTTTGTGGACGGGGTCCCAACCTAAAACATCAACTCCGTGGGCCTCTAGCTCTCTAACGTCATCACCTTTGCCGCAGCCATAGTCGAGCACTGAGTGATTGCCATCAAAGTAGCCATGCCTAGCCAGCGTTTGCATGGGTGAGGATAATTTATTGCGATCAATGGCTGTCTTATGGCGTTCGATTTTGCTGACGATAGGTTCTAACGAGGCGTTTTGAGTCGCTAGTGCTTCTTTTCGGTGAAGTCGTCCTGACTCATCAATAAAACACCCTTTAGTATTGATGATGCGTTGCCAGTGTTGTTTAAAACCAATGCTACGGGTTTTTTCGTAAAGCCCCGTTTCTTCACCTTCGGTGGTTATCGCTTTGAACAAAGTATAGAGCGGGTAATCCTCACTCACGAAGGTCTCTTTACGGTGAAGGATCGGCGGGTTGTCTGATTTAGCGTAGTTGGCTTTGCGGACAGATAAACGCTGTAGATCGACGGTATAGCTATGTTTCAGCTCAGGATAGGCGTAGTTATCAAAGCGTGGATAACTGAGGAAGGTGATCTTAAAACTTCGCTTTGAGAATTTAACCAAGTTCCAGGCTTTGTCAGCAATCTCGAATAGTTCGGCCATTTGCAAGATAAGCGATGCTAGCGCTTCAGGAATATGGGGGAAAGCGCTTTTATGGATATACACGGCATCAGGTAACTGCTTGCCAATCGGCAAGGCTTTTACGAGTTCCTGGTATTTGGGGAATTCTATTTGTGTCAATGTGTTGATCTTATGTGTTGTGTTATCCAGTTGCCGACTTTATAAAAAATCAGGGTCAATATGAGTCGCTTATGGCTATAGCATCAAATAGCCTATCACCAAATGCCGTTGTGTGATCGACATCATAGGGCAGAATATCAAAATTAAGGATCAAGGGGTCAGAACACCAGCCCTTTCAAGGTGGTAACAAATTGAANATCATATACTTTTTATCATTTGGTAATTTTCAATACATGCAGGCATAGCGATGATTCCCAGGTAAAATACAAGAAAAATAACAACTGAGATAACAAAATATGCTGGGTAAAGTATTTGAACGTTTTGTGGAGAAAGCGCCTGTAGCAGTCATGGTTAGAGGGATATTAGAGCGAACGGTTGGATCAGATGCGCTTGATGCACTTTATGAACGATCTATAGATAAACAGTACACACGCGACCTCATGTTCTCCAGTGTTTTTCTGCTAATGAACTTGGTTGTATGCCGAATTCAACCCAGCATTCATGCCGCATATCAAGACAATAAGGCGTCAATAGAAACCTCACTGACAGCCGTTTATGACAAGCTCAACGGAATAGATCCGATCACCTCCCGTGCTTTGGTGTTAGATACGGCCAAAGAGATGGCAGTATCGATGCGTGAAATGAAAAGCTCACGCACTCCTTGGCTGCCTGGCTATCGAGTAAAAGTCCTCGACGGAAATTGTATCGAAGCCACCGAGCACCGACTCAGCGTATTACGAGAAACGGGTGGAGGCGCGTTACCCGGAAAATCACTGGGTCATCTACGAGCCCGAGCTAGAGATGGCCACAGACGTATTCCCATGCGAAGACGGGCATGCTCAAGAACGCTCCTTGCTCACTGCCATATTCCCCACGCTAGCTGCCAAGGATATTCTGATTATGGATAGAAACTTCTGTGTACGAGACTTCCTGTCAGGAATCACCCATAAGGATGCGTATTTTATTTGTCGTCAGGATCAAGGTTTACCCTGGAAAGAAGACGGTGCAGAACGTTTTATCGGACGCAATGACGGATGCAGCCTCTACGAGCAGAAGATCAGCGTGACAGATACAAAGGAGCATTCACGCCTATATAGGCGTATTCGCGTCGTTCTGAAGACGGCCACACGTGATGGAGAAAAGGAACTGTGTATTTTAACGAACCTCACTAAAACATCGGCCAATGCTAAACTGATTGCACGGCTGTATCGCAAACGATGGACAATAGAAACGGCATTCCAAGAACTAGAAAGCCATCTTCATTCAGAGATAAACTCATTGGGTTATCCCCGAGCCGCACTCTTTGGTTTTTGCGTGGCGCTAGTTGCTTATAACGTTCTTGCCGTAGTAAAAGCAGCCCTGAGAAGTGCTTATGGTGAAGAAAAAATATCTAACGATGTATCTGGGTATTATTTGGCTGGTCATTTAGAGCGGACCTATGACGGCATGATGATTGCCGTGCCTGAAGAGGAGTGGCATATATTTAAAAACATGAGCGAAAAAATGTTCGCTGACACGTTAGTTCAGCTTGCTGAAAAAGTAAATTTGGCAAAATTCAAAAAGCACAAAAGAGGGCCAAAAAAGCGGGTGCCAAAACGCCATTACGATCCAGCCCATCCTCACGTTTCAACTGCCAAGCTTCTCAAGGGTTAGCACACCTTGAAAGGGCTGGTCTTACCGGGGCAAAGTTTTTTGATGCATATATGAGCAAAAATACCGGTCAGAGACACCTTGCTGAGATGTTTTTGATTGGTGTTCTTGATAGTACTGAGGGTGAATCGTGGTGTGGATATAAGGTTGCATTGCCTGGTTCAATACAAGAGTTAATTTATATTGGATTTAAAAAAGAGTCTGAACAGTCTTTGAATCGAAGAGCGTCTGAAATAATCATCTCCATAATGTCGCAAAAACTACCATGCAAGGATAGAACATGAAACCTACCTATGAAAAATTGAAGAAGAACTACTATTCATCAAATGAATTAGCAACTAATTTTGTAGATGCAGAGTCTTTGTATGCTGAAATTGGTTCCAAACTTGGATGAGCTGATTAAAAGAAACCCTGTCTATGTAAACACTTGTGCAGTTCGCGTAAGCCTTGCCCTCCTAAAAACTGGCGTATCTTTCACAGGTAGGCTGCCTGTAAAAGAGGGCGATTTTAAAGGCAAAAAAGTCGAGGCTGGTGCAAAATTATTAGCAGATCAGCTCATGAAGCCCGATGCTTTCGGAAAACCAAAAATAATCAAT
>NVTY02000028.1 GCA_002401765.2 Thiotrichaceae bacterium | reverse complement strand
ATTGACTCATTCTAGGAAACCTGACTGGTGGTCAGGATTATACGCCCTTTATTAACGGTTACTTGCAGGGGCGTATCAATGGTGAAGCCTGCCTCATTGAGCCAATAACCTTTGATATTGATCCAGGGAACGGGGATGACCGGACGATAGCGGTCTCGGGGCTGAAAATCGCCGAAATGGTAGTAATATAGACTCGTCCGAACCTTGAGTTGGCGGTAGTAAGGATGTTTTTGTGCTTTTTTGATCGATTTTTCTTTAGTCGAGCGGGTCTCTCGCTTATCATTGCGTTTAGCCATAATGGATACCTCATGTATCGGTTGTGGTTAGCTGCCTCTGGGTGTTGGTTCACTCAGGGGTAGCGCTTAATTAAATCAATATTTCATTGTTGAAAATATACTCATCTCTTTATGTGTTAACTCAATACCCATCAGACGCCTTTTTTCAGAAAATATCAAACTATTTTTCAACTGTTTATTGCAACAGTGATGGGTGGTTTTGGAGAGCCTAACGCCGCAAATCACCGGCGGCAAAAAAGCAAAGCGAAGCGGCGCTTTTTGCCGTCCGAGTGCATTTGCCTTGTTAGGCTAATTTAAATTCATTATCCAAGTTCTTACGGCTAGGCCAATTGGACCTTGGCTAAGCAACAACACCGCAAAACCAGCCAGAGATACAATTGCAGCAACCATTTTCCCTGCCCCAAAGCCTAGCGCCGCTCCTATACCTCCCCCAATTAACCAAGCCAAGTTTTCTGTCGAATTTTCTCCCGCTACGACCGCCCCCATAATCCCACCAACAACTAACCCAAATTCAGAAAATCCCTTTTTGATTTTCCCGCCGGGATCTTTATGTATATGATATGCAAATTGTAGTATTGCGAGACTTATAACACCGCCGATTATTGCGCCAATAACTGGGTCAACATTCCACCATTTTGCATAGTCAGTCCCTACTACAGCACCTCCACTAGCGAGAAAAAACGACGCCATCGGATGCAAACCGCCGCCTTGATGTTGACTTTGTTGAGGATTATTGTTCATTTCAGTATAGCCCCATTCATTTTTAGCCTAACGTTTAGCCTGAGCTGCTGGTTTTGGAACGCCAGTGACAAAACCAGTCTGCTCTAGGCGCTTGTTAGGGCTGAACTTCACTAGTACCTTCCTCATTAAATTCAATTCTTATTGGAAGATCCGTCATTGCATAATGTATAAATTGCTGCCCCAACTCAGTTAAAACATACAACTCTTCTTCATCAAAAGCAGACTTCATGGAAGAGCCACCGCCGGAGGATCTCTTCTTTTTTGGCTTGGCAATAAAATTCCCATAATAATCAACTTCTCTATGCTGCCTGATTATTCCGCCAGTACTTAAGTCCCGTATTAATAACTTATACACATCAGCATCAGCCGAGTCCTCTCTAGCTTCTTCCTTTCCGATACCTCTCCATATTTGGCCCCGACTAATACCACTAGAGTTATAAACTTCAGCAATTACTTGGAAATGCATTTCTGAATAAGTTTCAATCCAGTCTATGAATAAACGGATTACATCATCAGTTGCTAATTTACTCGAAGCAGCATTTGCTAAAACATTTCTAATATAAGTTCTTTTACTTTCACTCTCCGCCGCAGACCATTCTCTAAATGTCTTTCTAACAATAGACTGGTACTCCCTGCTTTCTACTCGATTTGAAATTTCTTCATTATGAAGATCAAGCCTTGCCATAATTTCAATTAAAGTAGTTTCTTTTTCTTTCAACTCATCTTCGATTCCTTGAATCCAGTGTTCGAAGAATTTATTTACCCCTTCTTGTTCTTTTTCTGACCATGCTCCAGAAATAGCAGCAAACACACCACCAGCAAAAGGAATTGCACCGCCTAAAGCTTGAATTGCGCCACGGGATAGCTTCGACACATTACTGCTTTCAGGTGGGGTTTTATTTTCACTTGAATCTTCACTCATACCTATATTCCTTAAGCCCTAACGTTTAGCGTGAGCCGAGCGGGGGACAAGGAAAAACTACCCGAAGCCACTGCACGATTGCCCACCACTTCACTTTAAAAGAAGCAAAAGTCCCCCGCGTCGGCTCTACGCATTTGTTAGGCCATGACGTAACCACCATTACTTGACAAGAACTACCCAACATGATTATGCTCTTTTTCACGGAGCTTGATAACTCCAAGAGGCGGGCAAAACCGCGACCTGTGCTATAAGCGGTTTTTTTGTGCCTGATGTTCGGCCAATTGTTATGGCTGGGAGGCTGGGGGAATACAATACCCGAAAGGGAAATACCCTGGGCAGTGCCTTTTGCTGTTATCAACCTTCCCGGCCACCCATTTTTCTTGGGTGAAAAGCAACTTGATAATTGCAAAAGGAACTCACAATGAAAGAACGAAAACTTAAAGTTCGAGAAGGGCACCGAGACTATTCCCTAAAAGCAAAACCGAATGGTGGGAACCCTATTGTTCCTTTTGTTTTACTCAAAGGCACTTGGCTTGAAAAAGCTGGTTTTGGCATTGGACTCCCCATCCGTGTTCAAGTTGAAAATCAACGATTAATCATTACACCACGCAAATAAAATTTCTTATTTTTTTCCTGAAGCAAGCTCCACTACGTGGGGCTTGCTTTTTTTACTGGCCTAACAGTTTTATTAGGATTTGATATCGCTGCCATGCTATTTAGGTTTAATACGATTTTTGTTACTGTTACTCGGGAAGTAAAGTAATAAACTAACAACCACCCAGAATAAAATCCCAAAAATAAATTCTTCAGAAAAAATTCCTGTTGCTGTTGCAGAGCTTAAAAGATAGGATAGTTCATCAAACAATTCAAAAACAGATGTTATTGGGGATATTAATACCGAAAATGGCATATGAGTATGCTGTGGCAAATACTCTACAAACCCTACGCTAAATACTACCCAAATCAGAGTCCACACACCTATTCTTAATAATTTATTTTTCATTATCTGGCTCGCGAAGATAGCCTTAACCATTTATCCTCAAACGCACTCCAACCTACCGGAAACATTGACTTCATTGAAACTGATAATGCACATAATCGCATCAAGTCTGCTGATGCATACACAGCAGAACGCGCATGAATAGAGTTAATTGAAGCTGAATCAAAATCATGTTGACTATGAATACGCTTGTCCTGTTTTTCGTATATATAAATATCTTCGATTGCACCAGGAAGTTGAGGGTTTTCATATCTAGTTCTTTTAGTATGTCCTGGAGAAAAAGAATCCTGAAGAGAATGTAAAGCAATCGCTAGATAAGATACTGCTTGTTTTCTTAAAAAAGTGGTAGAACCACCAGACCGACCGCGTCGGCGAAAGGAATACAAAATATGCATCATTGACCTAATCCAGTCCACGGTTTTTTTTCTGATTAATTCAATAGCTTCTTTGTGCGCATCTTTTACAGTTGCACCTGATGCACGTCGCATAAAATGATATTTTTGTCCCCAATCGGCAAGATGACCAAATACTAAAGGAAGTTCTAGGTCTACGGCTACCACTTTCCTTGCCAGATATCCGTTACCAACCCTATGAAATGAATCTCCAAAAATAGAAAGCTCCTGAGCAATAATATATTTCACTAAATTTTTGTTATCAGTTTCGTTCGAATCAGTACTATCCCAACCAATATTCCACATGTTAAATTGAGGTAAATGACACATTTTTTCTCTGATAAAGACATCTGTTGATTTTGAACAACGTGACTTAAAGGCTCTAAGCGCACTGTTAGTTAATTTAGCGTGTCCATCTAATTTCATATATTTCTCCAGTTTAAAATTCTTTTGATACAGCCAGAACTTTATAGAAAATTTTCATTCATAGCCACTAAGCGTGGTTTCATTCAAGCCTAACGCCATGCTCAGCGGCAGGCTAAAGGGGCGGTTTTTTGTGTAAAATGGAGCTTGCGACATACACAAAAAAACGCCGCTTTAGACTGTCCGCTGGAGCATTTTGTTAGCACTCTTTTTATCATTTTGTTAGATCACTAGCAGCACAGAACGCATTCATAATTAGTAGGTTTTCACATTCTATTCCCACCACCACAAAACATAAACTATTACTCTTTGACGTCGCGGATTTTCAATAAAAATGAATGCAAAATACTCCAGTCTAAATAATATTTTCCATTTTTTGAGAATAAATTACTTTCTCGGCTACGCATTTAGTGAATACTGTATATTGCCCACTCGGCGCCAAAATAAATTACATTGACCGCCTACTAATCATTTGCTCATCACGCACCACATAACGCTGTACTTCATTAATAAATACATCCGCATGTTCCGATATATAAAATACCGTTTCTTCACCGTCATTATCAAAAGTACACCAGCCCCGTGGCGGTTGATTAGGACTATTCATTGTAGTTTTGATTTCTACTATTTTTGTGTTGGGTGTAAAAGGATATAGATAATCTAGGGAATTTGAAAACATTCCTTTGGTATATACAGAAACCCCATTTTCCGCTACTTCATAAATAGTTTTTCTAATAGACGTTCCTGCTATGTATGGATTATATATAGGCATATCTTATAGTTCCTCGCTTTGTTGTAGATGAGAGGTGCCTATTTTTCCAGCAACCCTTCATAAATATCAGTATCTAGTGTTTTTTTATTTTGATATTAGAATTAACACCTACCAGTCAATAATTCTCATATCTACTCCTTTTTGTGCTAACTTTTGAAGTAAGCAGCAGCACACTGCTTTTGCAGGAAACAATCTGAGACAAATACTGTCTGCTTTACTGCATGGTTAGATTGATAAAACCAGCCNAACACTGGTGCGCCACTGAACTTCATAAAATAATATACCACCGCCCATGACTTAACCAGCTGCCAATGAACACCTGTCATTACTCGGACGAATAGCCAGCAAAATGCCACACTGGAGCATTCAAATTCATCACTGCATTTTATTCCCAGATTCAACACCATTTCACACTTCTCTTGAGTGGGGTATTTTTGCCCGACTGCTCGTGATTGAAATGAAGCCTTTTCAGCACAATGCCACTATTTTTTGGGAAGACTTCCTCTAATTTCATTTTCAAAATCTAACGTTGGCGGTAAGCCGCAGAATGGAGCTGTGCGAGGCTTGTGCCATTCGGCACAAATGAGCACTGCGGAATTCTGTCGGTTTGACCGCCTTTGTTAGAAACGGCCCCTGAACTTGTAATACCCACAACCCCCGGAAACCTCTCTGCACTACTGGTAACGAACAGCACCATTGACCAACGCCTCAACTCAATTATTTAACGAACAGCCACCTTCTCGAATGCCTTAAATTTAAGGCCACAATGCTTGAAAACTATAACATCTAAAATATATAGAACAGAACTACTAATCAACTTTTATACGCTATTTTCCAAACGAAACTACCCAAAGGTTTCCGAGTAATTTTCACTTGAAGAACACTGGCATTAATGGACAAAAGGGATGCTTTGTTTCAAGCGCCAACCGATCGATTTACCCACAATGCAATTAGCTTTTAATCTCTGCCGATTTCTAACGACTAAATAAGCCGCGCGGTTTTTTGCGTCGGCTTGATTTTTTTGTTAGCTGTGTTTCGCAAAATACCAAAAGTCCTTTTCATCATGACCGCCATCTGTACACGTTCGCCCACCACTTAACACTTTTTTTGAAATCCTCACATTATTATTTAAAATAATCACCCCTTGGGCAACGCCACCACATATACGATTATCTTTCAAATCCCAAATTTTTCTCTCTGCATCACTAAGGGGATTCCCAAACATGATCACAACGAAGTCCGCATCCAGACGCGGGTAGGAATAGTAAGAAAGTTTCTTTGTTTTTCCATCTCTTAAAAAATAGCAGGGCGGCTTAAGGGCTAGGACAAACCTTGTTGACTTGGATGACGCGATGGATTGCAAAACACAGGTTCCGTTTTTGCTGATGAGTGATAAATCATTATAGTAAAGGACAGCATGATCCGTGACGCGTTCATCTGCAAAAGAACAGGAAGCTAGAAAAACAAAAATAAAATAGCGGATAACTTCATTTTTTTACCCCCCAGAACCAGACTTCTTTGCCGAGAGAAAAATAATCTGCT
>NVTY02000027.1 GCA_002401765.2 Thiotrichaceae bacterium | reverse complement strand
GAACTTGTTTTGCTGTGCTTTTTTCATCGATAGCGCCTCGCGAGTTAATGTACCCGGGACTGGGTACGCGAGGGGTTATCGACCTAATTTAAGTCTGGGGGGAGTTCTGCCGCGGAGCGGCTTCGTTCACAAATCGTTAAACCAGACGGGCATTGTCAGCGTTTGTTTCCTGATGTTTCAGTGTGCCGCTTGTTAACTCAAACGTTATGTTTCCTCATATTAAGGTATATAAAATGAACAAATCAGAAAAGTTCTGGGACGGTGCGTCTAAAAACTACGATAAAACCGAGGAGCGATTTGAGTATATTCATAGTAGATCTAGAGAGAATACAAGTAAGCTTCTGAAGGGGGGCGACATTGTTTTAGATTATGGGTGCGGAACAGGCACTGCTGCTTGTCAGTTTTCTAGCCTGGTTAAGGAAATTCATGCAATTGATATTTCGTCGAAAATGATTGAAATAGCTAAAGAGAAAGCCGCTGCCGGTAAAATTGAAAACGTAAATTTCGAGCAGTCGGATATCTTTGATAGCAAGTATTCTGCCCAATCATATGATGTGATTCTGGCTTTTAATATGTTGCATACAGTTGCTAGCCCACAAGATGTAATAGAACGAATAAGTGAATTATTAAAGCCAGAAGGCTTATTCATTTCTGTAACACCCTGCCTAGGCCAAAAAATGTCATTCTTAGTTAATCTTCAAATTCAACTGGTAAGGTTTTTGTGTAAATTTGGTTTAATTCCCATTCCTATAAGAAGGATAACGAGCTCAGAGGTAAACAAATTGCTAGAAACTGGTGGATTTCAAGCAGTTGAATCTGAAGAGATTTATAAGGATGCATCTAGCTATTTCGTTGCAGCAAAGAAGTTAAAAAAACATAACAAGTAAAGGCAGTCGGAAAACCAAAAGCTTCGCTCCGCTACACTTTTGTTTTCCGCTGCTTTAGGCGTTATGCCTGAAAGTGGCTGTAACTGCACAAGGGTTATTGGTAATTATGGGGGGTGGTTGTGTGAATCGTGAATATACTTCACTAAAACTGAAAAGCGCATCAAGGATGGAAATTACCAATGAAGGAGTCGAATTTTTACTTGGGACTCAATCTTTTTTTGGTAATTTATTTTTTTGGATATCATTCATTTCTTATTCCGTCAGTATTTTTTCAATGGGATCGATACTTGGTGAAATTTTGGTAGAGATTAATGGCAATTTACACATTTTAGGATATTTGATATCAGTAGTGTTTGCCATAGCTCTATTTTATTATGGTTTACTTGTTTTCCCTTTTTTTTGACAGTTTCTTTATTTTTAACTGTAGGTGGGTATTTGATCTACATCTCCAACAATGAACCACTTCTTACATATTTTTTACCTTTGGTAGTTGTAGGTCACATAGGAAATCATATATTTCAAATCGTAAAAGGGGATGAGTTGAGAATTAATCTTTCATCCAATAAATACAATATACACTATCGCCATAAAGTAGTAGATGAGGGTGAATTTTCTCAAAATGATATTGAAATAAGAATTTCTGATGCCGCCGAAGCAGGAGACAGGTACGATGCTGTGTTTTTACCTGCGACTAAAAAGCCGATGGGGTACGCTTTTTCTCTACCTAAGATATTAAGAGTTCAAGGTTATGGTGAAAACACTTTTCAGGAAATAGTGCTCGATCTTGAAAAACTATTTGATCATCTCGGCGTCAGCCACGAGAAAAACTCATGGATAGTAANAAGGCAAAGGCATAACAATTAGCTCCAGCGGACAATTTACAGTGTGTTTCGTTTGGCTACACCAAGCCTCAACACTCTGTAAATTGCCGCTGAGCAAGGCGTTATGCAATCAAGGAGAAAATCATGTTAAGACCATCATTTTATAAGCTGAAGTCAAACTACAAAAAGGATAAGAGAAAAATTCATACCTGTTCTATGCATTTCCCAAATACATGTGCAATTCGTATGAGTGAAGCACTTGTGAGGTCTAATGAAAAAATTTTAGATGTATTAAAAAAATCAATTAAAAATAAATGTCCGCATGGCTATATTCGTGGAGCTCAAGCTCTTGGAGCTATCCTTGCCAAGCCTTCAGTATTCGGAGCACGAAATTTTGGGTGGAATGCACAGGAAAATAGCAGCAATCCACCTGACGATGTTATTGGTAAAAAAGGGATAGTTTGCTACATGAATATTCCTGGTTTTAGTGGACAGGGACATATTGACTTATGGAGTGGAACTGAACCTGTAGGCGATGAATATTGGGATGCGGAAATAATATGGATGTGGATATTAAAATGAAAATATTATCTCTTGCATCACTAATATTTTTCTCTTCCTATTTACATGCTGACTCAATTATTGTATCTGGAAATAAATTAGAAATAGATAATCAATGTAGATTAAAAGTGACAAATAAAGATAGCGAAATAAAGCTAATTAAGCTAAATCTACCTAAGTCATCCGATTGTAAATTTGTTGTTTATAACGAAACAAATGTAATAAATTTTCAAGTAATTGGAAATTCATACATGTTTTTTGTTGAACTTCCAACGGGAGGGAAAGATGATTGTTTAACTAAATATGTGGCAGTGGCTGAAAAAGATGGAGCTATTAAAACTAGCGCTACATATGCTCGTAGTGGTACTTGCCCACCAAATTTAGAGATTGATCAATTCCTTTATTTTGCGCATAAAATGAAAGTACTAAACTAATCTATGCATAAATCGGGTAAGGGCTGACAACTAATCAGCCCTCCCCACACCACCCTGCATGCGGCTCCGCACAGGGCGGTTCATTTAACTATCCGCTAGGATAATGTATCTTTATCCAACCGTCCCTTAAAGAAAACAGACCTTCCGCTTTCAAATAGTCATTGCTCAGCGCTTGTTGTATACCGGGTGTTTTTGAACTACGCCACGGACATTTTCTTGTGCTGCCACAAGTAACTGCCCAGTCTTTAGATGCACCCAGTTGCAAAACTTACCCAGACACCCATCACAAGAGGTGATTATGGATTTATGGTTTGTTAGTATCAGGGGCTTATATTGGGTGTCTGGTTTAGTCTTAACTTTATTCGCAATGTTTCAGCACACCACAGCCGCTTGTGGAATATCAATGTATTGGAACGCGCTAATTTACCGCAAGACGATGCCTGTTGGCGGCAACTGAATAATGCCCGCCCGTTTTTCTATTTTTGTTTGATGCAGCGGTTGACAACTTATCCAGACACCCATCACAAGAGATGCTCATTTGGGGGCTGAAAACAGCCATATAAGCCCTGAAACAGGCGTGATTCTGGAGGATAGTTGATTAGTATCTGTGGGTTACGTAGGTCCGACCCCAGTTTGCCAAAAGGCCGCATGAGAATATGGAGTAGTGTTTTTGTCGTAAATGAGAGCGATAAATTTTTGATTTATTAGTACTTAACTTGATATCCTGGTGCTTTGGTGGCTTCAATGCCATTGTGAGATTAAAAAAGTCTTTTAATCCTGATAAGTCAATAACATAAGGTCGTCGGGTTGTATGGGTAAAAACAAAAAAGCAGGTGTTTATATCGATCTGTTTTCAGGATGTGGCGGGTTTTCCCTGGGTTTGGGGAATGCTGGCTGGAAAGGGCTGTTTGCAGTTGAAAAGGACGCTATGGCCTTTGACACTTTTAAGCACAATCTCATTGATGGTGTTCATCGGCATTTTGATTGGCCTGAGTGGCTTCCGCAGAAAGCAACTACGATACAGTCACTTTTAAGTAAATACCCAAAAGAGTTAGCTAGCTTACGAGGGGCTATTGACTTAATTGCAGGCGGCCCTCCTTGCCAGGGTTTTTCTATGGCTGGGCGAAGAAAGTCTACAGACCCACGCAACAAGCTATCGGAGCAATACCTCTCTATGGTTGATTTAATTCAGCCAAAATATGTTGTTCTTGAGAATGTCCGTGGGTTTAATTCAGCGTTCTCATCGGGTGGCAGCAAACAAGCGTACTCTATGATTGTTAAGGCTAGATTAGATAAGCTTGGGTATGACGTATACCACGATTACGTTCATTGCGAGCAGTTCGGTGTTCCACAAGCTAGAACTCGTTTTTTAATGTTGGGTATTAGGCGTGGACAACTAACAAACGCTGAAGTGGCTCCGTTTGAAATGCTCACGAAAATTCGAGAAAGCTTTTTATTGGATAAAGGCCTACCAAATAAGCCTATTAGTGTGCGTCAAGCTATCAGTGACTTGGCAATAACGCGAAAGGGAGCAAAGGTAATTCATCATTCTGGTACTGATGGGAAAGGTTTTAAAAAGCTAGACTACCGTCGGCCACCAGGAAAATCCAATGCGTATCAAAAATTAATGAATCGTGGCTTAAATGGTGCTCAGCCAAATAGCCTGCGCTTAGCAAGGCACAAACCTGACACTATTAAGCAGTTTATAAAGATCAAAAGTAATTCAAGAGCCGGGGTAGTTCTTAGCCTTTCAGAAAAAGAGGCGCTTGGTATTAAAAAACAAGCTATTTGTGTATTGCATCCAGATAAACCATCAAAAACACTGACCACGCTTCCTGATGATCTTTTACACTATAGCGAGCCAAGAATATTAACAGTAAGGGAAAGTGCACGAATACAGTCATTTCCTGATAACTTTGTGTTTAAGGGGAAATATACAACTGGTGGTGCAATGAGGACAAAAGAATGCCCACGATATACTCAGGTTGGAAATGCAGTGCCACCGCTATTGGGTGAAGCTATTGGTAGCATGATAATGAAGTTAGCTAAGTCATCAAAATAAGCACTGGATTAAAGAATGACAAATTCACCTAAACAGTTTCGAATCAGTTTTTAATTAAAAGATATCATTGGTCGTGATTTAATTGCGAATGATTTTAAGTTTACGGGCCAATATACAACAGGCGGCTCTGAACGTACAAGAGAATGCCCAAGGTATAAGCAGGTTGGTAATGCAGCCCCCTTTTATAGGTGAGGTATTAGGGCGCTTGATTTCAAATATAAATTACTGTGATAACTAGTAATGACATCAAATTATAAGGAACTGAGTCATGAACAATAATGAGCATGATGAAGAAGAGCTGCTAAAAGTTGAAATCCTTAATTATAGAAAGACTAATCAAGTCGCAAAAACAAAGTTGCTGACTGATGATAAGGTTTTAGCTCGTGTTACTGATGGTATATATCGTCAGCCAGGTTCAGCATTAAGGGAGCTGATCTCTAATGCATATGATGCTGATGCTAATAATGTTGTGATTGATACAGATGCCCCTAGATTTGAAAGCATGACCATTAGAGATGATGGGAATGGAATGTCTATAGATGTATTTGTGAATTTAATTAATCACATAGGCGGGAGTGCGAAAAGAAATAAAAAAGGACTTGATTTAAATATTACAAGTTCTGAAGACAGCACATTAAGTCCTAAAAAGAAAAGGAAACTAATAGGGAAAATTGGTATAGGTTTATTTAGTGTAGCTCAGCTAACTAGAGAGTTTGAAATAATAACTAAGAGAGAGGGCGATGATTATTATTTGAAGGCGATAGTCCGTTTGAATAACTATTCTGATGAGTCAATGCCTGTAAGTGAAGAAAGAGGAGAGGGATTTGAGACTGGAAGTGTAGAGATATGGACAGAGAATACTGAAAATATTGAGGCGCATGGTACTGATATTATTCTAAGGAATATAAAAAAGAGTGCAAAGGATATACTTAAAAGCATAGATACCTGGGGGCAAAGCTTCGCAGAAACCGATCCTGATAGCTTAGATGAACTAGATAATTTAAATACTGCAAAATTAGATACTCCTTCATTTCATATAGGTTGTATCTCAGGTGAAAGTGGCTATGAATTTTACGATTACGATGTGAATCATAAACCTAATCTACCGTGGCTCACGAGTGATGATAAGTCTGAAAAGTTCTCGAAGCTATACCAAAGTGTTCTTGACTTAACTAAAACGACTATAAATCCAAAGTTATCAATAAATCTTGATAATTATCTTCATATGCTTTGGATACTATCTCTGTCAGTCCCTCTAGATTATGTTGACAAACATCCTTTTGAATTAACAAAAAGACAAATTAGCAATTGTTATTTAATTAGCAATATGGCGAAAGGGCAAGCAACATCTTTACCTGAAGATGATATCGATAAACCTTTTAATAATTACATACCATTTAAATCTGATTCGAAGCCAGTTGGATTTAACGTGGTTATTGATGGTGTTCAGTTATTTCGCCCGTTAAGGTTTACTGGGTTGCCTACATCTAAAGCTATTATTAAAGACCCTATAATGTTTTTTGGATCGTATGCACCTCGTTTCTCAACTGATGATTCGCATGAGACTGGGGGTAATCTTGAGTTTGATGCGTATATTCTATGGAGTCCCAAAGTCATACCAAGAGATCATAATGGTGTGTTGGTAAGGCTTCATAATGCATCTGGGATTATGTTTGACGAAACTTTTATGAAGCATCAGGTTGCGGAGCATACAATAAAGAGCCAGCTTTCAATCGAGGTGTTCATTAGTAAAGGGCTGGACTCTGCGTTAAATATAGATCGAGAATCATTCAACATATCACATCCACACTATCAAATATTAATGAGATGGCTTCACCAAGCTCTTCGGCAGGTTATTAATAAGTATAAATCCCTTAAAAATTCTGCATTGGCCAGCAAAAGTTATGAAAAAGAAAAAGTTAATGAATCATTGTTGGACTCAATAATAGACGCAAGTCTTGTACATCGAGGGCTGGAGCCTTTGGAAAAAAAGTTTCTTGTTATTTCTGGAGATGAAGATAATTCGGATTTTGAGAATGCATATTGCGTTACTAAAGAAATACTTTCAGAAAGTATTGGGGGACGGCCTTCGAGTTCAGTTCGCGGAAAAGAAGTAAAATTAAAATCACAAGCGATCCTTCAGGTGCTAGATAGCTATGGCCTGCTTGATGGTCTATCGCAATCAAAGCAAGATGCTCTATTTTCAGATATTGTAAAAGTAATTGGCTTTAAAGGTGACTGAGTTGTTTGAGAATGATGAGAGCGAGTGCCATGATGAAGCCATTGGTCGCACGACTAATGCTCTACAGTCCAAATCATATATGCCATGGCATAAGCCTAGAAAGCAATGGGTTCGTGAGAATCAATGGTGGAAGAGTTTGGAAAAATTGCTGGTCGATAATCCAGGTCCTTTTTCGACTGAAAAATCAGTTAAATATTTTGGGCTTCCTGGTGGGGAGCTTCTTGATATCGATTATTTGACAAAAAAAATGGGAGAATCTGCTTTTTTTAATAATCGAAAATTATTGGTTCATGGGATTGTAAAAAGCCCTGGCGACAAGCAAACTGCTGATTCTCGACTTGCAGAACTATTGGATAGAAGTAATGTGGACCCTTTGTCTAGAGTTGATCGGTGTAATTTCGAGGCTCTGGAGAATGATAGCTCTATGCTTTGGCGTAATGTCAAGAATGTTGCGCCATACCACTTAGTTAATTTAGATTTTTGCGATAAGGTATTTGAAGAGAAAACGATCATTGCGGTTCATAAGCTATTAGAGTATCAGTTTTCGGCTATTCTTGAAAAGCCATGGCTGTTTTGTTTAACAACTAAAATTGATAATTCTAATTCAAATGAAGAGGTTCTAAAAAGGCTGGACACCTGTCTTCATTCTATTGAAGAAGATGAGCTTTCTATATTTAATTTGCAAGAGCATTTTGAAGCAGTATTTACCGCTATTAGCAATAAAAAAAATATACGTGAGTATGCTGATGATGAAGAAATATTTACAAATATATTTTTGGTAGGATTCGTTATATGGATTGTACTAAAAGCGTTGACTAATGATGTGCAGTTTAAATTAATGAGTAGTGCTAAATACAGGGTATCCGATAGTTCTTCTGTTCCAGATATGTATTCATTTGTATTCGAATTTAAAAAGAGGTTTGTCCCTAAGGCTGACCTGACAGGGCTCGCACCACATTGTGGAAACCACAATCAAAATACCAGTGATGGGCTCAGCCCTAAAGAAAAAATAATTAGACGACTTGCGGCTACTGTAGATCTTGATGGCCTGCTGTCAAATGATGCTGATAAGCTAATGAGCTGTATCCAAGAAACGAAAGAATTACTCAAAGGTTGCGGATGGAATGTTTCTGATTATGAAGATTACATGTGCCCTACGATACAAGTATTAGATCAATCTCATAGTGAGGAATAAGAAAATCTTGGTCAGAGAGCAATTGTTTCTAATATTATTTAGAGTTAAACCCTAGCTCTTAAACAGCCCCTTTCGCACACAAAAACCAGCAGATAATAAACCCCCATGCCAAGAATAGACTGGACAAAACCACAACAACTCCTAGCATTACGCCTGTACTGCCAGCTCCCATTCGGCCAACTCCACCAAAGAAATCCAGACATCATCACCGTTGCCACGGCGATAAACCGCACCCCATCTGCCGTTGCAATGAAGGCGTGTAACTTCGCCAGCCTTGATCCTGCAATAAAACAGAAAGGCCTTGGTAACGTCAGCCGCGCAGACCGAGCACTCTGGGATGAATTTCAGGAAGACTCAGAAACCATCGCCGATTCAGCAGAGACCGCCTATCAAGAGGTCGCTGTAAAAAAGGAAGCAGCACCAACCATTGAAAAACCCACCGGCCCAACCGAATCCATTCGCGAAGTTAAAACCCGCCGTGTCCAATCATTCTTCAGAAAAACCGTACTCATAAGCTATGGTAATCAATGCGCCATCAGTGGCCTGAAACTGCCCGAGCTGATCATTGCCAGTCACATCATCCGGTGTTTTTCAAGGTAGTTGTCGCTTTCTTTAATCAAGCCGCTTCTTTTACATATTCCTTCTCTGGGTTCAACGTCACCGCCCAACCGGTGCCCAGTCTCGTGTTTTTCCAGACCATCGTGCAGGGTTTATTGACTTGGCCAAGGCATAGAGTTTGTCGCGTTTTTGTAAAATATCACGGTCTTCTCCTTGATGGCGTTGCGCTGGGGTCACGAATTTTATCCCACTATGACGGTGTTCATTGTTGTACCAGGTGACAAAGCCATTCACCCAGTCTCTCGCGAGTTCGAGCGTTGCAAAGCCTTGAGAAGGCCATTGCGGGCAGTATTTGATTGTTCTGAACAACGACTCTGAAAACGCATTATCATTGCTGACCCGTGGTCGACTATGTGATGGCGTGATGCCTAAATCAACCAGCTTACTTTGTAATGTATACGATTTCATTGGGCTGCCATTATCGGAGTGAAGCACCAACGGTTTTCGAAAACACTGCTCGGCAAGGACCGTTCGCTGCATGAGCTCAGCCGCTAACTCGCCACTTTCTCGGTCATGGACCTCCCACCCGACAATCTTTCGGCTGTAGATATCGACGATCAGGTAAAGGTAGTAATACAAGCCTCGCACATGGCTCGGCAGGTAGCTGATATCCCATGTCCAGACTTGATTGGCAGCCGTTGCAATATGCGTGGTAGGGGGTTTACGTTGCTGCATGGCTTTGCTGCGCCCTCTGTGATTGAGCTGATTTGCTGCGCTAAGTATCCGGTAAAAACTGGATTCTGATGCTAGGTATTGCCCGCTATCGGCTAGCCTGGGAACCAGCTGGCTGGGGGGCATACTGGCGTATTCTGGTTGATTACACACCGCTAATATCTGACTGCGCTCTGCTTCAGACAGTTTGTTACTGGGCGCTTTTCTGGTTATCACGGGGCGTTGATCCTCTTTCACTTTGTCACCTTCAATCCAGCGTTGCAGGGTTCGTATCGAGAGCCCAAATTCTGCTGATGCTTTTTCTTTTCTGGCACCGGAAGCCACGGCTTCATTGATCCAATCCACCGTTTTTTGCCGTTCTGGGTGAGGCGTTAGTCGCCCTCTTTTTCCTCCCAGAACGCATTGAACTTTTTTCGCAGCACCAACAGTGCTGCTGTTTCAGCCAGCGCCTTTTCTTTGCGATGGAGTTCGCGTTCTAACGCTTTAATACGTTTTTTGTCTTTTTTCGCCTGCTCTCGATCCTGCTTACGGCGTTCCACCTCCGATAGCTGACCCTGTATACAGGCGGCTTTCCATTCCTTAACCTGCTCCGGGTATAGCCCCTTTTCACGGCAATACTGACTGAGCTCGGATTCATTCAGCG